>JAFWMI010000170.1 GCA_017513965.1 Atopobiaceae bacterium | reverse complement strand
TCTGGATTGAACGGCAGATACCAGAGCTGGATGCCGTTGTCCGACTCGTCACATACGGAGAAGCCCTTGTGCTTCAAGAACTTCGGGTCAGCCAGAAAGGGCTTCTTCTTCGCGGCACTGAGGATGCAGAGACCCTTCTTGCCCTTACCCATGCTGTCTTCCATGCATGCGGTAAGCAGGTCGTTCGAATACCCATGCCCCTTGAAGGAGCCCGACACCCATAGGCAGTCAATGTACATGTATCCATCTGCCTCAAGTGGGTTCCATGCAGCCTCAGCTGGGAGATACTCGATGAAGCACTTGCCTCGCTCGACGCTTTTCAAAAAGACCAAACCCTCGTCAAGACGTTCCGAGAGCCACGCCTTTTTGGATATGACCTGTTGATCCTTGTTGCTCGAAATAGCGCAGCAGATGTGCTCCCTCTCGATGTTGTCCTTTGTGACCCTTATGTACTCCATACCAACCCTCGTAACTCTCAACACATCAACAGCTAGCTCTCCCCTGGCCTTTCATCATAGGCTTTCGGGCGGCCTTGACTCTGGTGAGCGGCACGCGCTTAAACGGGGTGTTCCCATGAGACACCTTGCCCCCTTGATGATTGCTAGGGCTCACCTCAAGACGCGAAAGCCAAGCCGTCTATCTCCACCTGAGCCTCACGACGATGGTGTTCAGGTAGTCAAGCGCGCCGGCCTCGACGGCAGCCCGGTCACCTGCGGCGTATTCGTTGTCGCAGCCAATCCAGTCAGCCCACGCCTCGCGCGTGCATTCCATCTCGTGCATATCCACGATCTCAGCTTCCTCGGTCTGCTCGAGGTTGGCTCGCCACCAGTCGATGTCATGCATGTAGTCGAGCTGCTCAGGAGTCCAGGACGCAAGCAGGCAGGCGGGCAGATCATCGTGGCAGTCGCGAACCATGCCGGGGATGGCAAAGAGAAGCTCACCGCTCCGCTTGACGAGCGGCAGCAGGTGCTCGTCCAGATACCTAGGGTCGCGGCCGAAGTAGTTGTAGGAGTCGACGCTCACGACGGCATCGAAGAATCCCTCGGCGAAGGGCAGCGCGGTCGCGTCGGCCTTGAGCGGGATGATCTGCCGATTGGTGAGGCCACACGCCTCAAAGAAGCGCATGTTGTCGGACGGGTTGCTCCAGAGGTCAGCAGCATATAGGACGAAGCCGTACTCGCGTGCCATGAGGGCGCTCGTGAGTCCGGCACCGCTTCCGAGGTCGAGCACGACGGACCCTGCCGGGATATCTGCGCAGCTCAGAAGCTCCTCACAGAGCTTGAGCGGGTTTGGTCCCATGCTGCGCTCGCGCATGGTTGATGGTGGGAAGGTGTTTGCCTTCGGGAAGTTCATGATTGTGTCCTGTTCTGTGTGAATCCGTTACGTCAGAAGGGATTCGGAACGCAGCGAACCAAGGGCAGCCTACGTGCCCTTTTCGAAGTGTTAGGTTCTAGCGTTCCCTACAGAACAATGACCAAAAAGACATCCCCTTGGATGGCCGTCGCCTGAGGCCCCATGCCCCATGCGTTGCGAGAATCATAGCATGGCTGAGCCGATTATTACCACGACCCAGTGGCGCCACCGTCCTTGTGCTCTTCGGGTTGCTCCGGCACGGGGCGATTAATCAGATCTTTGAACGGGCCTATCCCGATCCCGCCGTCTATCCCCTCAAGATTCTCTTTGTCGAGCTCAGCCTCGTTCTCGGGCTCAACTTCTTCGGTGGGGTTCTGCTTGATGTCATCGGTCGTCATTGCAGTCCTCTTCTGCTTTCGGGCGACTCTTTTCGTCTGATTACAGGTATATGTGTTTGCTCTGATAGCGATAACCTTTTATATCTCCGCTGCGGACAACAATGCGGTCTAGCTCAGCTAGTAGAGTTGTTGGGTGCGTCGCTTTAGGAAGGAATCGGGCATCTCCCGCAAACACGAAAGGCGTCACGGGCATCGTCTTCACGCCCGTGACGCCATTTCACGAGAAGCTTGGTGACGTCATAACGTCACCTGCTGTATTAGTCCAGGTCCTCGCCGTTGGACTTGATGACCTTCTGGTACCAGAAGTAGCTGTCCTTGAGCGAGCGCTTGAAGGTGCCCTGGCCGTAGTCGTCGGCGTCGACGTAGATCTGGCCGTAGCGCTTCTTCATCTCGCCCTCGCCGTTGGAGACCATGTCGACGCAGCCCCAGTACAGGTAGCCCATCAGGGGGATGCCGTCCAGCTCGACAGCGTCACGCATCGACTTGATGTTGGCGCGCATGTAGTCGATGCGGTAGTCGTCGTGCACCGTGCCGTCAACGAACTCGTCGTTCAGCCGATGCCGCTCTCCACGCACCACAGCGGGCCGCGGTAGCGATGGTACAGCGTGTTCAGCGTGATGCGCTGGCAGTTGGGGTCGGTCGCCCAGCCCCATGCGTTGGTCTTGAGGTAGGGGTTGGCCACCACGAAGTCAAAGGCGCCGTTACCCTCGCCCTTGGCCATGCCCTCCTTGTGCACGGTCACCGTATGGCTGCCGTACAGCGAGAAGGAGAGGAAGTCGCAGGTACCGGCCTTGAGCGTCTCGA
>JAFWMI010000169.1 GCA_017513965.1 Atopobiaceae bacterium | reverse complement strand
GTACGGTTTGCCCTCAAGGACCTGCCACGCGCGCGCGACCTGTTTCGCGAGATGGGCAAGGCCTTCGCGGCAGAGGTTTCTCGGGGAAGCGTAACCGTGCTCATATGTTCCGACCGCGACGCGCGTGTACGGCTTCTTTCCGACAAGATCCGCGAGGCCGTGAACGACTTGTCCCTCTCGTACGACGTCGTGCTTTGCTCCGCGCACGAGGCGTTCACACGAACGCACGACCACATGGCCATTATGCTTGCGCCCGGCATGGCGCACCTTAGGAAGCGGCTCACCGAGGCCCATCCCGGCTCTGCAGTCTTTCCCCTCCCCCAGCGCGTGGTCGCTGAGCAGGATGCCCGTATCGCCATACAACTGCTCCTCGAAGCCATCCACGAAATCGAAGCGATCCCCGTTCCCCACAACGAGTGTCTCCTACCGTTACGACCACTCGCGCGTGACGGGCGCGTTCTTGTTCTCAACATCATGTATGGCGATCGATGCGTGCGCATGGGGTACCGTGTGTACGATGCACATAGGCCCATAGCACAGGGAATCGTCATGAAGGCGCGACTCTCCATGCGCGACATAGACGATCTTATGGAATCGCTCTGCCTCAAGGGCGTGAACGCGGCATCGCTCGACGCCATCGGCATCTGTGTGCCAGGCGTGGTCAACTGCTACTCAATGAGTCTTCCCGGTCTGGGCGATCGCGACGACAACCTGCGCGAGATATTCGAAAAACGCTACGGCGCCAAGACCTACATCGACAACAACACCAACGCTGCCGCGATGGGCTGCTATCTGCTGCAGGCGGAGGGAGACAGCCTCACGCTCTATCGCCATCAGCTTGGTCACAAGAATGGTGGGCAGGGCACCATCGTCGGTGGGAAGCTCGTAACCGGACGCTTTTGCCTGGCTGGCGAGCCCAAGTTCTACCAGCGCAACTTCAAGTACACCGACAGCTATGCCGAGGCCGTGTGGAGTTCGTCGGGGCTTGCTGAGGTGTGTCGCAACGTGCTCCTCGCGAGCATCGGCATCATTTCGCCCGACGTCGCCTATCTCGCCGTGAGCACCATAGACGACATGGACGCCCTCAGAAAGTCACTCGAGCGCAAGCTGCCGGTGTACTGCATACCCGAGCTGGTTGCCATCGACGACTATAGGGAGCGCATGTATTTGGGCGAGGTCGCGCTTTGCCTTGAGCGCCTTGCCCATGAGTAGGCAAGCCGAGCTCGCAATCGATTCCTATCCGTGCCAACGGTGCCAGGCAGCACGATGCTGCCAAGCAGAGAGGTAGCCGATCTCCACCTTGCGACCGTGGGGCAAGATGCCCAGTTCGCTCAGCTCAATCTCACGCACCAATCGCGTCATCGTCGCATTGAACCGAGCCTTCTTGAGGGCGCATTCCCATACCACGAGCACCGTCCAGCCCGCTTGGACTAGCTCGTTGCAGTTGCGCTCGTCGCGTGCACGGTTGCGCGAGAACTTCTGCTCCCAAAAGGAGACGTTGCTCTTGGGCGTTGGCAAGTTGCAGTGCGGGCAGCGGTGCCAAAAGCATCCGTTCACGAAGATGGCAACCTTGCGTCCCGGGTAACACACGTCCGGCCTGCCCGGGCACTTCTTCCAATGCAGCCGGTAACCTGGCAGCCCAGCCTCCCTCAGCGCATGGCGCACCAACAGCTCGGGCTTCGTGTTCTTGCTCTTGTTTGCCTGCATCACATGGCGGGTAGCCAGGCTCACGTCCGACATGGTCCTCCAACCGGGCGCTACAGATGCAGCGCCTCGATGTCGCTCACGATGTCCTCGGGCGTAAAGTGATAGATGGCAAAGAACTCTTCGGTGGGAACCCGATCCAAGAACTCTTTCATGCCACCGTAGCAGAACACACGCATGGCCGTCTTGCCGTAGTATCGCGCTACCTTCTCGCCAAAGCCGCCGCAGAGGATGCCCGCCTCCAAGGTAACCACGATGTCGTGGAATGCAAGCAAGCCATCGAGCAGGGGCTCGTCAAAGCTCGAGTAATTGAGCGCCTCGACCAGCGTGGCATGGATGCCGTCACGCTCCTCTAGAAGATCCGCGGCCTCCCTTGCAAGGTTGATGGTGCTGCCCAACGACAAAAAGGCTATGCGCGAGCCTTCGCGTACGGTGTGCCAACCCGTAGGCCGCAGTGGGTCGAACCCGCTCAGCTCGGCATGGATCACTCTCTCCGGCACGCGAATCACCACGGGACGCTCATGCTGGTCTATGGACCAGTCCAGCATGTCCAAATACTCTTCGGCTGTGGCGGGAGCAAGGCAGGTGATGCCCGGCACGTTGCTCGTCATAACGATGTCGAGCGTGCCCGCATGCGTGGCATCGATGTCGTAGAAGCCCGCTCCAAACACCAGCACCGTCGCAGGCGACTTGTTAAGACCGAGCTCTTGGACAAATTGGTCGAAGGCGCGCTGGGCGAATGTGGCCATAACCATGAACACCGGCTTGGCACCACCGCGTGCAAGGCCGGCAGAGAACGCCACAGCATGTTGCTCGGTAATGCCCGTATCCACGAACCTGTTCCCACAGGCAGCGCGAAACTCAGGAGTAAGGCCAACGCCAGAGGGGGCACCCGCATTCACTACCACAACACTGGAATCCACGGCCATCTTCTCGCGCAGATACAGGCGTGTTATCTCCTGGAAGGTCTCCCCCGCCGGCTTTGCTGCGTTTGCGGCAGGGATCGAGTGTGCGGCCTCGGGGTTTTGCTCGGCCCATGCATAGCCACACCCCTTGAGCGTGTGCACATGCACCACCACGGGATGGTCTATGTCTCGCACCTCTTGGAATGCCTCAACGAGCGCGTGCACGTCGTTGCCTTCCTCCACGTAGCGATAGTCCAATCCCAAGGTTCGGAAGTAGTTGTTCTGGCACTGACCTTTCGTGCGGCGAAGCTCGGCAAAGTGCTCGTAGAGTCCGCCCGAGTTTGGCGCAATGGACATCTCGTTGTCGTTGAACACCACGATGAGGTTCGTTCCCACGACCGCGGCGTTGTCCAACCCCTCAAACGCCTCGCCGCCAGACAACGAGCCGTCACCAATAACCACGACCACGTTGCGATGCTCGCCCAGCACGTCGCGCGCCTTAGCCAACCCACAGGCGAGGCTCACGCCTTGGGAGGTATGTCCCGCGCGAAAGAGGTCATACACACTCTCGCCGGGATTGGTAAAGCCCGTGTACTTGCCATAGTAGGCAGGATTCGTGTATGCATGCTTGCGACCCGTGAGCATCTTGTGGGTATAGCACTGATGCGACACATCGAACACCAGACGATCGCGGGGGGTGTCGAATACGTAATGCAAGGCAATGGTCGCCTCGACGAACCCCAGATTGGAGGCGAGGTGACCACCGGTGGCCAACGTGGAGTCAATGAGCGCTTGGCGCATCTCTCCCGCCAGCTCGTCAAGCTCGTCTAGGGAGAGTCTGCGCACGTCGGCAGGACTCTCGATTTGTCCGAGATGGCCGCTCATATGTCTCCTCTCCCCTTTGGCATACAAGATTTAGTATGTACCAAATTGTCTCCTGTCCTATGTCCAGTTCGCCAAAAGGGAGATAATCCCTACAATACGGATACCTCTTCGCCAAAACTTCAATTTTTTACATCCCTACTCCACGCGCTCACCGCTAAAGTTGAGCCCACGCGTAAGAGTCCGAGCTGCCTCGTCGTCAAAGCCATCGCCCAAGACCGTGGCAATGGCCGAGGTCACCTCACGGAGCGTACCCTCATAGATGTCCCAGAATGAAGTGGTGCACGTCTCCCCGGTAAAGGGGTTGCGCCAGGTGCGATGCTCGCGGTTGTCGAAGTCACTCGTCGCCTCAGCGCGCACGCGATGCGACATGGCGCGCACCAACGAGTAGCGATGGTGCAGGGCTGGCTTCTCAACCCGAGCCAGCATGTCTGCCTTGCGCATCTTGGGCGCCCAGAACATGCGCTGGGCAATGCGGAAGCACGAGACCGCAAGCGGGAAGATGCGCGTGGTGGACGGCTCCCCTTCGGCCAACGGGCCCACCACCGACCCAAAATACACCTTGCCCACCACATCGAGCATCTCCTCGCGTCCGCGAAGCACCTGCTCGTAGGGTCGATACACATCGATGGTCTGGTTGCGCTTGGCATAGAGGACCATCTCGTCCAGGTCACGCTCTATCTCGGCATGGACTACGCCGCCATCCGAGGGGTCAAGCCCCTCCACGCCTGCCTGGCAGAGCCCACGCTCCCAGTAGTACACCAAAGGATGCATGGCCCTGTCGAGCAGGTAGTGGCACACGAAGCCGGCGAGATACGCACGACCCACGGGTTGGTCGGCCTCCTCGAGCGCATCCACGGCTCGGCGCATGGACAAAAGGAGCGAAGAGGGCGCCTCGTGGTGCATGGTGTTTCCGAGCACCTCAAACTCCTTGAGAGGTGGCACCAACATGAGATAGAACAGTGGGTCGGGACCTTGGTTGCCCAGAAGAAAGGCATCCCTCTCGTCAGGCGTGTACAAACCGATCGCCTCAAGTGCCGGACCATAGGCATCCTGGCCAAAGAAGTCATGCGTGAGCATAGCTGGCATAGTGAACCCCCCTCATTCGCACGCGCGCGATACCTGCACCTTTTATCACATCACATAGCGTAGCTCACCGAACATGATTTGTCCCAAGCCCCGCCATTCAATACGATTTTAATACCTAGCGGGAGACAAGACTCTGCAGAGCACGGATCTTGCGCAAGCAATCGTGCGAGAAAGAGGGGACGCAAATGGCACGCACAAAGTTTACCAAGGCAGAGAAGAGCTGGATACTCTACGACGTGGGCAACTCCGCACTCGTGTTGCTGGCGACGAGCGTCATCCCCATCTACTTCAACAGCCTTGCCTCAGCCGATCCCGCCGTTGAGGACGTGGCCGTAGGCGCGTGGGGTGCGGCAGAAACCGTCGCCTCGCTCATCATCGCACTGCTCATGCCCATTCTGGGCTCGATCGCCGACATGGAAGGTATGCGCAAGAAGTTCATCATGGGATGCGTGGGAACCGGCGCGGTGGCGACCGTTGCCATGGGCTTTCCCACGCATTGGTTCACCTTCCTGGCGGTGTACGTAATCTCGAGCGTCATGCTCAACGCGTCGTTCGTGTTCTATGACGCGCTCCTGGTGGACGCGACTACCGAAGACCGCATGGACGAGGTCTCTAGCTCGGGGTTTGCCTGGGGATATGTGGGCTCGTGCATTCCGTTTATCGCATGCCTGCTCATCGTGCTCAACGCCGAGACCCTTGGCCTCACCATGCAGATAGCCATGCTCATCGCCTTTGTCATTACGGCCGCCTGGTGGGTGGTCTTCACCATCCCCATGCTCAAGAACGTGGAGCAGAAGAGCTTCAAGCCACGTCAGCCGCACGCGCTGCGTCGCGCCATCACCGGCATTGGAGGCACGCTGCGCTCCATTTGGTCCTACAAGGCCATGCGCTACTTCATCATCGCGTACTTCTTCTACATCGACGGCGTACATACCGTCATCAAGATGTCCACGAGCTATGGTTCCAACCTGGGCATTGAGGGGACGCAGCTGGTGCTCGCCCTCCTCGTTACGCAGTTCGTCGCCTGGTCAGCCTCCATCATCTACGGCAAGCTCGGGCACAGCGTGGGTACCAAGCAGATGATTCTCGTGGGCATCCTCGGTTACTTTGGCATTACGCTCTTTGCCGCATTCTTCCTGCGCACGGCCACCGAGTTTTGGATTCTGGCCATTTGCGTAGGCCTGTTCCAGGGTGGCATTCAAGCGCTGAGCCGCTCGGAGTTTGGCAAGCTTTGCCCCAAGGAGCATGTTAACGAGTATTTTGGCTTCTTTGACATCTTTGGCAAGTATGCCGCCATCCTGGGCACCGGTCTCGTCTCGGCCTTCACGTTCCTCACCGGCAACCCCTCGCTTGGCGTACTCTCCATCTCCATCCTCTTCGTGGTGGGCTTCATGGTAATGCTCAAGGTACCCAACAACCACTAGCGACAACGGCATGGGGCTTCGTTACGCGAGTCGTGTAGCCCGTTAGCGCCGCCGGCATCTGTTTGCGCAACAGATGCCGGCGGTGCCGCACATTCCGTGCCATCAAACACGTCCCGCTTTGTTACACCATGGTGCCAATTAGCCCCAGAATCCCTCTGAGTGCTAACATCGGCCTTTGCAGTATGAATCACCCGAGGAGGCAGCCCATGATCGCCGTCGTTAAGCAAACCGCAACCGAGGAGCAACTCGCTCACTTCATTTCGTGGATCGAAGACCGAGGCTTCAAGACGCACGTGTCCAAGGGCGACAACGAGACGATCGTGGGCATTATTGGCGACACGACCCAGATTGACCCCTTCCTCCTGGAATCCATGAGCATTATTGAGCGGGTCCAGCGCGTTTCGGAGCCATTCAAGAAGGCAAATCGCAAGTTCCACCCAGAGGACACCGTTGTGGACTGCGGTCACGGGGTCCTCATAGGCGGCGGCAACTTCCAAGTCATGGCAGGACCCTGCTCGGTGGAGGGAGACAACCTGCTCCAAATCGCCAAGGCGGCAAAGGCGGCCGGAGCCACCATGCTTCGCGGCGGAGCCTACAAGCCACGCACCTCCCCTTATGCATTCCAAGGAATGGGCGCGCATGGGCTCGACCTACTCCTCGAGGCGGGAGCGCAGCTGGACATGCCGGTTGTTTCGGAGGTCATGGATCCTCGCGACGTGCAGCTCTTTGTGGACAAGGGCATAGACGTTATGCAGATTGGTACACGCAACGCCCAGAACTTCAACCTTTTGAAGGAGGTGGGCAAAACGCGGACGCCCGTCCTCCTCAAGCGCGCCCTCTCGGGCACCATCGACGAGTTGCTCATGGCCGCGGAGTATGTGATGAGCGAGGGGAATCCCAACGTAATCCTCTGCGAGCGCGGCATCCGCACCTTCGAGACGCGCACGCGCAACACCTTTGACGTCAACGCCATCCCCGTCCTCAAGCACCTCTCGCATCTGCCCGTGGTGGGCGACCCCAGCCACGCCACCGGCTATACGCGCTATGTGCGCGCCGCCGCCTATGCGGCAACGGCAGCCGGTGCGGACGGACTGGAGATCGAGGTTCACAACCGCCCGTCCGAGGCGTTCTCGGACGGCGCGCAGGCGCTCACTCCCACTCAGTTTGCCGACGCCATGAGACGTATTGCGCTCATTCGAGAGGCCGTGACAGCAGACTTGCCCGAAGACGAGGAATAGCCATGACAGCGACAGGCAACAGCGGACTCGACAAGCATCCAAGCATCCCCCAAGGAGCGACGTTCGTTCCCGGACGCATTGGCATAATGGGACTTGGCCTCATAGGCGGCTCCTTTGCCAAGGCCCTGCACGAGGGCGGTGCTGAGGTCCTCGCTTGGAACCGTACCCAGTCAACCGTAACGCTGGCAAAGATAGAGTGCGTGGACGCAGACTTGGACGAGGAGTCCATCCCCACCTGCGAGCTGATCGTTCTCGCCGGATATCCCCAGTCCTGCGTCGATTGGCTGCGCAAGGCAGCACCGATCATCTCGCCAGGTGCCATCGTTATTGACGTGGCCGGCGTCAAGCGGTCCATTTGCAAGGAATGCTTTGCCATTGCCGAGGGCTACGAGTGGACGTTCGTGGGATGCCACCCCATGGCAGGCACGCACAACTCGGGCTTTGCCTACACGCGTGCAGACATGTTCCGCGGCGCTCCCCTCGTCGTCGTTCCTCCCGCGAACATGGACGACTTCGACAGGCTCGACGTGCTCGAACGACTCACCCATCTGTTGGCACCCTGCGGGTTTGGCCAGTACACGCTCTCCACGGCCGAGCACCACGACGAGGTGATCGCCTTTACGTCACAGCTTGCCCACGTGGTCTCGAACGCCTACGTAAAGAGTCCGTCCGCACGCGTACATACCGGTTTTTCCGCGGGTAGCTACAAGGACCTCACACGCGTGGCGCAGCTCAACGCGCGCATGTGGACCGAGCTCTTCTTGGAGAACGGCGACTACCTTGCCAAAGAACTCGACGTGCTCATTCGACACCTCAAGGAATACCAGGACGCAATCGTGTGCAACGATGCCGAGCGCCTCGAGGCGCTTTTGGCAGATGGCGACCGTCGCAAGAGGGAGATTGATAACGCATGACAACCCAGACCCAAGGCGTCACCGACGAGATCGTACCGGTACATACGCCCTCGAGATTCTACGAGGTACATGTTGGGCGCAACATCCTGCAAACAGCGGGAGACCTCGTGGCGCGTGCCGCCGGTGGAGAAGCGGCTGCGATCATAAGCGACTCCCACGTGGCACCGCTGTACGGCGACTGCGTAAGAGCGTCACTCGAGACCGCGGGATACCGAACCACGCTCTTGCAATTCCCTGCCGGGGAGCGCAACAAACGGTTCTCTACGCTTGCCACGCTTCTTGAGCAGCTCGCACAGGCCGAGCTCTCGCGCAGGGACGTTATCGTCGCCTTGGGCGGAGGGGTCACCGGCGACATGGCGGGCCTTGCCGCCGCCCTCTATCTTCGTGGCATACAAGTAGTGCAAATCCCCACCTCGCTTCTTGCCATGGTCGACTCCTCCGTTGGCGGCAAGACGGCGGTTGATCTGGACGCTGGCAAGAACCTCGCTGGCGCCTTCCTCCAACCGAGCGTGGTGCTCGCAGACGTCACCTGCCTGCACACGCTCTCCAAGGAGCTCTTCGTCGACTCCTGCGGTGAGGTCATCAAGCACGGCGTGCTTGCCGACCCAGTGCTCTTTGCCGAGCTCGAGGCGCACCCCATCACGTCTCCTCACTACGACGACGCGGACCTAGCCCGCATCGTCGCACGCAACGTGGCAATCAAGCGCGATGTGGTGAATGCCGACGAACGCGAGCAGGGCGTACGCCAAACGCTCAATCTAGGCCACACCCTCGGGCATGCCATCGAGGCGGCAAGCGACTATCAGCTGGGACATGGCTCGTCCGTGGCGGCCGGTCTCTGCTGCGTAACGCGTGCAGCAGAGGCGCTTGGATGGTGCGAGGAGGGCACTGGCGCACGCGTCGAGCGCGTATGCGAGGCGCATGGGCTTCCCACCAACACGCAGCTCGATTGCGACACCATGATGCGCTATGCCGTACACGACAAGAAACGCCATGGCCAAACGGTCAACCTCATCGTTCCCACCGCCATTGGCTCCGTGGAAATCCGCACCGTGGACCTCGACCAGCTGCGCGAGGTCATTCGCCTTGGCTGTGGCAAACAATAGGAGGCATGACGTGGACGTTACCATCCATCCCTCGTCGCTTGGTGGCAGCATCCCTGCCATGTCATCCAAGTCCATGGCCCACCGGCTGCTCATTCTTGCCGCACTCGCACACGATCCCTGTTCGGTCGCGTTTGGCACGGCTTCGGAGGACATAACGGCAACGAGCTCATGTTTGGAGACGCTCGGGCTCGGCACGCTTTCGTCCTCACAAGACGCTTTTCAAACGGGCTCGAGCACAGGTGACCCAGAGGGCCGCGACCGTGAGATGGTTGAGCTCGACTGCGGCGAATCAGGTTCCACCCTGCGCTTTCTCCTTCCCGTTGTGGGCGCCCTCAATCGCTCCGCAACGTTCGTTCGCCGAGGACGCCTCGCCAACCGCCCGCTGTCCCCCTTTGTGGAACAGCTCACGCAGCATGGCATGTGCATTGAGGAAGACGGCGCACTGCTCAAAACGCAGGGCAAGCTGCACGGGGGATCCTTTGTGCTTCCCGGCAATGTGTCGTCACAATACGTGAGCGGTCTGCTTCTTGCCGCCCCGATCATAGGCGAATCGGTAGAGATCTTTGTGAGCACTCCCGTCGAGTCACGACCATACATTGAGCTCACCATGGCCGCGCTCGAGCAATTTGGCGTCGTGGTAGCCTGCGACAAGGTGGGGTACGGCGCGCATACCTCCGAACGGTTTGCACTCACGCCCGAGCCCCTCAACGCCGCCCCACAATACGTCGTAGAGGGAGATTGGTCCAACGCTGCGTTTTGGCTTGCCGCCGGCGCACTTGAGCACGAGGGCATTGCCGTACATGGTCTCAACCTCGCCAGCGTGCAGGGGGATCGCGCCATCTTGGCGGCGCTCGCAAGCTTGGGGGCGCGTATTGCACGACGAGGTGACGCCGCGCGCGCAACGCGCGACAATCCGCGCGCAGCGACGTTTGACGTCAGCTCCATCCCCGACCTCGTTCCCCCACTGGCCGCCGTCGCAGCGACGCAACCGGGCACCAGTCGGCTGCGCAACGCCGGCAGGCTCCGACTCAAGGAGTCTGACAGGCTGGCCACGGTGACCACCGTGGTAAACACGCTCGGCGGCAAGGCACGCGTAGCAGGAGACGACCTCGTGATAACAGGTGTGCCACAGCTGTGCGGTGGTGTTGTGGATGCTGCCAACGACCATCGTGTTGCCATGATGGCGGCCATAATGGCAACCCACGCAAGCGACCGCGTTACGGTACGGGGAGCCCAGTGCGTCGCCAAGTCGTACCCCACTTTTTGGGAGGACTACGAACGTCTGGGTGGCAGCATAGAGAGGAGCGGTTTTTAGATGTCCTTCTCGTTTGGCACCACGCTGCGCGTGCAGATTTTCGGCCAATCGCACGCCCCGTCAATCGGCTGCGTCGTCGAGGGTTTGCCGGCAGGAATCCATGTGGATATGGAGGCGCTCCAGCGATTCATGGACCGTCGCGCACCCGGCAGGACCCCTTGGTCCACGCCACGAAAGGAAGCGGACGTTCCCCATGTGCTTTGCGGGCTCAACGCACAGGGGGACACCTGTGGCGCCCCGGTGACCATGGTAATAGAGAACACCAACACGCGAAGCAAAGACTACGACCGGCTGCAGCGTGTTCCGCGTCCAGGCCATGCGGACTACAGCGCATGGGCAAAGTGGGGCGCGGATCACGACGTGCGCGGTGGCGGCTTCTTCTCGGCACGGCTCACCGCACCGCTGTGCATGGCGGGAGGCATTGCGCTACAGATCCTTGAGTCGAGGGGCGTGTGCATAGCCGCCCATGTGGCTCAGGTGGGCACCGTGCAGGATGAGCCATTTGACGCGCTCAACAACTCGATTGAGGCGCAGCGCCATCTGAGTGAACAAATGGCCACGCTGCGCGCATTGCCAAGCGACGCCTTCCCCACCCTCAACGCAGACGCGGGATCGCAGATGATAGAGCTCATAGACACGACGCGTCGTGCCCTGGACTCCATTGGTGGCGTCGTTGAATGTGTGGCGACTGGCATGCCCGCAGGAGTGGGTGGACCGCGCTACGACGGGCTCCAAGGTGCCGTCGCGCACGTCGTCTTTGGCATTCCCGCGGTCAAGGGGCTAGAGTTTGGCGAGGGATTCGGCGTCGCGGAGCTCTGCGGATCACAAAACAACGATCCATACGAGATGAGGGAAGGCCAGCCCGTACCCTCGACCAACCACGCGGGCGGCAGCCTGGGGGGCATCACGACCGGTGCGCCCGTGCTGTTCCGCATGGCCGTCAAGCCCACGCCCAGCATCTGCGCACCACAGGCGTCAGTGGACCTTTCCTCCATGGATGCCACCACGCTCGAGGTCCACGGCAGGCACGACCCCTGTGTAGCCGCCCGAGCCGTGCCCATCGCGGAGGCTGCCATGGCACTCGCCCTGCTCGACAGCTGGCTCTCGCATCCCTCCGGCAAGACCCCGCGTTAGTTCCCCACCGTCTCCGACCCAAACGATTGGCTGCATATGAAGGACCTCAAGGATATTCGCGCACGCATAGACGGCATAGACAAGGAGTTCTCACGCCTCTTTCTCGAGCGCATGGACGCCTCTGCAGACGTTGCAGAATACAAGCGGGCAACAGGCAAGCCCATCTTCGACCGCACGCGCGAGCGTCAGAACATTGCCGCCGCCAGCGAACGCGTACCACCGGAATTCGCCAACTATGCAGCCGTAATTCAGTCCGTGCTCATGGAGGCGTCCAGAGAGAAGCAGTACCGGGTGCTCAAGCAGCAAAGCCCCCTGGCAAGCAGCATTGAGCTGGCGCTCTCCGTAAGCCCCTCGCTCTTTCCCAGGCAGGCGCACGTCGCCTGCCAAGGCGTGGAGGGCGCATACCAACAGATTGCCGTCGATCGCATGTTCCGCCGATCGTCCCTGAGCTTCTTCAGCTCGTTTGACCAGGTGTTCTCGGCCGTGGAGACTGGCGCCGCGGAGTTTGGCGTACTGCCCATCGAGAACTCAACCGCAGGATCTGTCAACCAGGTGTACGACCTCATGATGCAGCACGACTTCCACATCGTGCGGAGCTGTCGCCTCAAGATCGATCACAACTTGCTGGTAAAGCCTGGCATGAGCAAAGACGACGTGCGTATTATCTACAGTCACCAGCAGGCAATCAGCCAATGCGCCAACTATATCTCGCACATTCCCAACTGCCGCGTTCACGTGTGCGAAAACACGGCAAAGGCGGCGGAGATGGTCTCGCAGTCCGATCGCAACGACGTGGCGGCGCTCGCCTCTCGCTCTTGTGCAGACCTCTATGGCCTTCGCATCGCCGAGCAGAGCGTGCAGGACAACCAGAACAATTACACCCGATTCGCCTGCATCTCAAAGGACCTCATCATCTATCCGGGAGCCGACCGCGCGTCGCTCATGCTCGTGGTAAACCATGAGCCCGGCGCACTGTACAACGTACTCGCTCGGTTCTATGCACTCGACATCAATCTCATCAAGCTCGAGAGTCGCCCCATAGCAAACCGTGACTTTGAGTTTATGTTCTACTTCGACATTGAGTGCCCTGCCGCAGCCCCGGAGTTCCGCATGCTCATGAACTCCCTCACGGACGTATGCGACGAGTTTAGGTACTTGGGTTCGTATGCGGAGGTAGTGTAATGGAAGGACTTGACGAGCGCACGGGCACGGAGCCGTTTGGCCTGTTAGGCAGAACGCTTGGCCATAGCTGGTCTCCACGCATTCATGCCATATTGGGAAGCACGCCATACGGTTTGTTCGAACGCGAACCAAATGAGGTCGTGGACTTCATCCGCACCGGAAGCTGGCGCGGCATCAACGTTACGATTCCCTACAAGCGAGATGCCGCACAGGCGGCAGACGAGCGCACTAAGCGCGTGGAGCAGCTGGGCGTTGCAAACACCCTCGTCCGCCGTACCGACGGGAGCATCCTTGCCGAAAACACCGACGTGCTGGGGTTTGCATGGATGCTTGAGCGGTTTTCCGTACGCGAGCTTGGTAGGAGCGCGCAGGAGGCCTTTGGCGGCAAGAAGGCATTGGTGCTGGGCTCTGGTGGAGCAAGCCAAGCCGTGCAAGCTGCCCTGAGGGAGGTGGGTGCGCAGGTGGTGGTAATCTCTCGCTCTGGCGCCGAGACCTACGATGGCCTGGAAAGCAGACATCGCGATGCGACGCTCATCGTAAACACCACGCCTGTTGGCATGTTTCCCCATTGCCCAGACAGTCCGCTCGCCGAATCCACCATGCAGGCACTTCCCCACCTGTGCGCGGTGCTTGACGTGGTGTACAACCCAGAGCGAACAGACATTTGCCTTGCCGCGGAACGCCTGGGCATACCGTATGAGTCTGGCCTTGCCATGCTCGTCGCCCAAGCTCGCTTTGCCAGCGAGCTCTTCCAGAACAAGGAGCTTGACGACGCCGTTGTCGAGCAAATCGAGACGGAGATTCGCACGCAAACGCGTAACGTCATCTACATTGGCATGCCGGGCTGTGGCAAAACGTCGGCAGGACGGAGGCTCGCACGCATCACGGGCCGGCCATTCGTGGACTTGGACGACAGCTTCTCCATGGAGCATGACATAGATCCGGCAACGTGCATACGCACGAGAGGCGAGGAGGCGTTCCGCGCGCTCGAGACGCAAACCGCCGCAAGCTATGGAGCGCAGTCTGGCCTCGTGATTGCCTGTGGGGGCGGCATCGTGACCAAACGCCGCAACTACGACCTCCTGCACCAGAACGGTACCATCATCATGCTCGACCGACCCATTTCCGAGCTCTCCAGCGCCAATCGCCCGCTCTCGCAAACGAAGGGCGTGGAACGCTTGGCACAAGAACGCATGGCACTGTACCGAGAATGGGCCGATGTCGTAATTCCGTGCACCGGGTCCGCCATGGGCGACGCCATAAAGACGCAACGTCTTCTTGGACTGTAGGAGCACACGGGAAACCAAGTGGATTCGCTCACGGATACCTGCCGGTCGCTCACCGGTACGGTTGTTTTTCGCTGCGCAATAAAAACCATGTAGACCGTATAATTTACACCACACTTTGAACCTTTGTACACGTATGGACGGGGGTGCCGCACGTTGGAAAAGAACGACATCGCCCATGCGGTGCTCAAAGCGTTGGGAGGACGTTCCAACATCCTCACCAACACCGTATGCATGACCCGCCTACGTGTGACACTCGCCAACCCATCCGCAGTGGACTACGACCAGCTCAATGGCACCCAGAGCGTCCTTGGCACGGCCATTCGAGGAAGCAACGGCGTGGAGGTTGTGTTTGGCCCTCGCATGATAGACAGCATCTATCATTCGTTCCTACAGCTCACCGGCATTGCGGCAGGCACCGATGCGCTCTTCCCCATGTCTCGGCAGGAATCGAATATGCGCATCCACATCAACCCACCGCAACGCACGAACAAGCAGCCTCTCAAGGACGACAAGCCACTTATGGACGATGATGAGCTGAGCGTTTTGCAGGACATCTTTGGCGATGCGGAGGACGACGAAGGCGAGGATCAAAGGCCTGACGCACGCCTCCTCGTGGTAAACGGCCCCAACGTCAACATGCTCGGCCTCACCAACATGGCACAGCCCCCATCACCCATCGACTATCCGTCGCTTCTTGAGTTTTGCAAGAACGTTGCCATAAGCTGTGGCTTTTCGCGATGCGACTGCTTTCAGTCGAATCACGAGGGCGACCTCATTGATTGCATTCAGGACGCATACGGTGCCTACGAGGGAATAGTGGTTAACCCCGGCGCAAGAACCCAACTATCAAACGAACTCAGCAGCGCAATCGAGAACGTAGCCATACCCACCATCGTGGTGAGCATAAGCCAACCCCGCGACACAAGCGCGCGCATGGCAGACGATATAGAGCAGGATGACTCCTCGCTCATTGAGCGAATCGAGGACCAAGGCATCGACGGCTATCGAACAGCCATCGAGCATCTTGCCAACTACCTGTCGCTTGTTCCATAAGACAAAGAAGCACTTGATTGCTCGAGCGCCACATGGGCATCTGATAGAACAGGCTCCACCAAGAGGCGGCCTGAAAAACAACCGCGCACAGCTCCATAGCGAAGTGAGGACTGTTTGAGCGCGGTTCTTTTCCAAGCCGCCTACGTTTGATTCGACCTTCCTTAGGGGCATTCGTTTTGCAGAACAAAGGCTCGTGCGCTAGTACACCATGCCCATAGCCTCGCGAACCTCATCGAGGGTCGCGTTCGCTATCTCGTTAGCTTGGCGGTTGCCCTCGGCAAGTACGTCGCGAATGTAGCCCATATCCTGCTCGAGCTCCCTGCGGCGCTCGCGAATCGGCGCAAAGTACGCATTGACGGACTCCGTTACGTAGCGCTTGAGCTGGCCTGCGCCACCCATGCCGATCTCGGCCGCAATCTCTTCCGGATCGCGTCCCGAGCAGATGCCCGCGGTGGTGAGCAGCGCCGACACTCCTGGCCTGTTCTCGGGGTCAAAGGTGATGTTGCGCTCGGAATCGGTCCTTGACTTGCGAATGAGCTTTGCCGTCTCGTCCTCGGTCATGGAGATGGCGATGGCATTGCCATAGGACTTGCTCATCTTTCGGCCGTCCAAGCCCGGTAGCATGGGGGTGCTGGTGAGCAAACCGTCCACGTTCGGGAACACTTTTCCATAGCGCTCGTTAAAGCGGCGGGCAATGAGCCTCGTCTGCTCGATGTGCGGCAGCTGGTCCCTACCAACGGGTACGATGTTGCCCTTGCAGAATAGAATATCGCATGCCTGATGCACTGGATAGGTGAGCAAGAGACCCGTGAGTGCGTGTCCGCTCGCCTCCTGCTCCGCTTTGACTGTGGGGTTGCGCTGAAGCTCCGCCTCGCTCACAAGACTCAAGAACGGCAGCATGAGCTGGTTGAGTGCCGGCACGGCGGAGTGCGTGAAGATCATGGTCTTGCTTGGGTCGATGCCACAGGCAAGATAGTCCAAAACCATGTTGTGCACATTGTCCGCAATGTGATCCGTCGTGTCGCGGTCGGTGATCACCTGATAGTCGGCAATGATGATGTTCGTACGTACGCCCAGCTCCTGAAGCCGCACACGCTCCACCAACGTACCGAAGTAATGGCCAAAGTGCAGCCTGCCTGTGGGGCGGTCGCCCGTAAGCATGCAGTACTTCTCTGGATGCTCCGGCAAATCGGCCTGAATCTGATTGCTGCGGCGAAGTGCCGCCTCGTAGCTTCCCTCATTGGGCATGTTGAATCCTCTCGTTCGTGAACTTCTGGATTATAGGCGCATGCATCACCGCGCTTGAGGACAACGCGGCAATCAATAGAATCTTTTAATAGGTTGCTCACCTTATGCGCTATGCGCCTTGCGGTTATGCGTTCGGTGCAGCCAAACCAGCCAACGTAAGCCCGTCGCCCAGCATGCTGCGAACCGTGTCGACACCAAGCGACAAGAGCCACTTAATCACATCGTGCCTGCTTGGCTTGTTGCTGGCAACGCTGCGCAGCTCGCGGGCAAGCTCTTGTTTGGAAATCGAGCCAATGTTGGTTCCCCTCGCACGCAAAACCTCGACGGTCTTGATGGCAATGTACACGCCGATGAGCTGCTTGTCGCTTAGGGTTTCGAGCCTACGCTGGTACACCGAGGAACCCATGCCGTCGGGAGCAAAGTCCTCGCCCTTGAGAGTGCACAAATCGGTGAGGACTGCACGAACCTCTTCCGGCAAAAAGGCCGTCTCTTGCCGTTTGTTCATCCTACGTCTCTGCACGCGAAGTGCGATGACGGTTCCCGCAAGAACGATGGCTGCGGCAGGTACCGCCGCCAGCATGATCTTTGTCTTAAGGCGCATGCTTCTCTCCTCAGTATCAATCGACGCGCTAGCCTTCTACCATTGTGGCATGAGTCTCTTCGTAACGCCATGCACATCTTGGTGGAATGCGCGAACAAGCAGCTGCCAGCTTCTATGCTTCCAGCACACGCGGCTGGTGCTCGTTGAGCCAACGCTGGGTAACCCGCCAATCGGGACAATGCAAGTCCATGAGCATATGGAACCTCCGCCCATGGTTCGCCTCCCACAGATGGCACAACTCGTGGACCAACACCATCTCCAGGCATGCGGGCGGGCATTCCGCAAGTGCCGTGTTAAGACGAATGCTTGCCGTACGTGTGGTACATGATCCCCATCGGGTCTTCATGCGGCGGAGCGTAATGGACGAGGCGTGTTTGCCCACGCGCTCTTCGCAGAGGGGCACAAGGTCCTGCAAACGCGTCCGAAGCTCCTTGCGCAACCAGTCTTCCACCAACCTCTCCCGACTCTGTGGGGTGGAATCGGCAGGCACGCGCAGCACAAGCGACGGACCCACCAGCTCGCACGTTGCGCGCCCTCGCGATTCCTCAATGAGTAGCGTAACCTCGCTCCCCCACACCATGAGGCGTTCTCCCGATTGCCATTGTTGTGGCGCAGGAACCCGCCGGTTGCCAGCACGCTCCAAGTGCGTCCTAAACCATCCTGCATATGAATGCGCAATGCGCTCGGCCCGCTCGCGCGAGACGCGTACCGGTACGCTCATACGTGCCGCGCCATCAGCGCCAATGCGCACGTTTACGTTCTTGACGCGTTTGTGCGTTACCAATACGGGAATGCCATCCACCATGAGCTCATACATGCGTTCTCGTTCGCCTTGCGCCACTGCCCCACCGTTCCTCTCGCATTTTTTTCCATTTTGGATATTATCGATGTACAAAGGCAATAGATGGGTTATCGTAATGGAGGCGAGAGGAGGAGTGTATGGCAAGCACTCAGGGCACAGATGCGAGCAAGTCTTCGTTGCGAAGTGGCTATCTCGATTTATGCAAGGGCATGCCAAAGGACTTCTCCCAACGCATAGACGCGGCGGTGCGCTCGATGTTTGGGAGGCTCGACGTCTATCGGGCCGCGCAACTGGTACTCTTCTATCTTCCCGTTCACGAGGAGATTGATACCCGACCCCTCATTGAGGACGCCCTCGCCGCTGGCAAGCGCCTTGCCCTTCCCTACTTGGACCCAGCCACCAACAAACTCTTTTTTTATGAAGTGACGTCGCTCTCCCAAATCACCCGTGGCGCACGCGGGCTGGCTCGTCCGCCCAAAGACGACGCCACGCCGCTTGGCGAGCACGACTTCTTGGGGTCCGTTTGTCTGGTACCGGGACTCGTGTTTGACGGCGAAGGCAACCGCATAGGT
>JAFWMI010000016.1 GCA_017513965.1 Atopobiaceae bacterium | reverse complement strand
TCCTTTTCGTCGGGAAAACTACAGTCTAATATCAATCACACTACGTACTTATTTGCCAGTAGCTCCAAAACTATTCGAAAATCCCTGCCGGCCATTAGCCGACAGGGATTCCATTACAACGAACTGCGCCCTGTGCTACTTACGCCAACGGTCGTAATCGCGCGCAAGCGAGGCGAGGTATCCTCTTGATGCCTCAACCGCCGCAGCATCCGCATACCAGCACCAGTTGTTTTCCGAGGTGCCCGGTACGTTCATACGAGCCGAATCATCCAACACAAGAACGTCCTGGAGAGGCGTAATCACCACGTCTGCCGCAGACCCCAAGCACTTTGCCATGAGCTCTCGATACACATACTCGGTGTTATCGTATGGCCAACGCTCCTTTATCCAGCCAACGAGCGTTTGCGTGTCGTGGGTGCTGGTGTAGCAAATCTTGCCGGGTACGGGCACATATCCTTGACGAACGTCCTCGTTGTAGAACTGCACCACATCCATGCCGGGGAATCCAGTAGTTGCCACGAGGAAGCGCACTGCCGGAGTAATGGTGCCAAGGTCCTCTCCCACAAACGGCAGCGAGCCAAACCGCTCTTGTGCCACGCGGAACAGGTCAACGCCCGGACCAAAGTTCCATGCACCCTCAAGCGCACCACGGCCACCAGGAATGTTGTAGTACGACGAGAAGCCCAGGAAATGATCCAGACGCACGTAGTCATACAGCTCCATCATCCGCTCAAGACGGCGCATCCACCAGTCGTAGTTACGCTCGCGCAGCACATCCCAGCGGAAGGTTGGGTTACCCCAAATTTGGCCATCCTTGGCAAAGTTGTCTGGCGGGCAACCTGCCACACCTGCGGGATTGCCCTTCTCGTCCAAGGCAAAGATCTCTCGCTCGGCCCACACGTCGCTCGAGTCCGCCGACACATACATGGGCATGTCGCCAATAATCTTTATCCCGCGCTCGTTGGCGTAGGCACGAAGATCTTCCCACTGGCATTGGAACACGTATTGCGCACGACGGTGAACCTCGGCGTCGTCCTCAAGCATTCCTTCGTCAACCATGCCGGGCTTGTAGGTTCGCAGGTTCTCCGGCCAAAGCTGCCAAGGAATATCGTCACCAACCGTCTCTTTGATGGCACGGAACGTTACATACGGCTCAAGCCAGTCGGCATTCTTCTTGCAGAACTCCGCATACCCGGGATCATCCTCCAAGCCCTCAATCAGCTCGTCCAGATTGGTTTGGAATCCCTCGATGAGATACGGGTTGCCGGCAAATGCCGAGAGGCCAGCATACGGTGAGCCAAACTGGTCTGTTGGGTTAACAGGCAGCACCTGCCAGTAGGTTTGTCCCGCCTCGGCAAGCACGTCCACAAAATGCTTGGCACAGGCACCCATGGTTCCAGGCTCCCCATCGTTGGGTATGCTGGTAATGTGGCAAATCACGCCCATACCCCGCTCCATGGGCTGCTGAAGACGTACGGGGTCGTGGAAGTAGAGCACCGACGTACCCAGTGGCCACAAATGCACCGAACACGTCTTGCCATCGTCCGACAGCACAGGCTTTGCACCCTGCACGATGTCGTCCACATCGATGCCGCGCATGTCCACACTCACGTTGTGCGGGTCTTTGAGACTGGCATTCGCCAGCACGCACACGGTAACGTCGCCCAGCGTTCTATAGAAGCCAAACACGTCGTCATTGATGGCAAACGGCTCAAAGTTGCCATCCTCAAATACCTCCGGCAACGACTTGCGCACTGCGATGGCGTTACGGTAGATGGTGCGGCAATTCACGTCTTCGTTGCCCCAAGGATACGTCGCGCGGTTGTATGGATCGGTATAGCCCTCCAACCCCGCTTCGTCACCATAGTAGACGCAAGGAACGCCAGGCATGGTCATTTGCAGCAGTGCGGCAACCCACAAACGGCTCACCGCAAGGCTCCGTTGACCTTCAGAAAGCCTGTATGTACGCCGCATCTCCTCGTCAATCGTGTCCTTGCTCGGAGCATCGCCAAGAATGGTGAGCAAACGCTCGCGATCATGGCTGCCAAGCAGGTTAAGGCACGAGAGAAACGCCTCGCGTGGATAGTTCTCACACAGCTCCTCAAGCCTGTTTGCAATGTCATATGCCGTGGTCTTGTTGGTGAGGAAGTCCAGCATAGAGCTGCGGAAGGGGTAGTTCATTACGCCGTCGAGCTCGTGTCCTTGCAAGTACTTGCGCAGCTCGCCGTAGCTCACCTTATGCGAAGCGTCTTCCCAAACCTCGCCAATGAGCAACGCGTCGGGCTTCTCGGCAAGGGCAGCCGTCTTTATGTCCTCAATAAAGTCGTCGGGAAGCTCGTCTGCCACATCCAAGCGCCAGCCCGCGGCACCCAAGCGCAGCCACGTGCGCACCACGCCGTTCTCGCCACAAATGAACTCGCGATACGAGGCGTCCTCCTCGTCCACGTCGGGCAGGTCATCCACGCCCCACCAGCATTGGTATTCGCCATCGCTCGCGCCACCCAGCTTAAACCACGAGGCATAGGGGCTGTCTTCGCTTTGGAAGGCGCCAACCTCAGGATAGTTACCGTATTTGTTGAAGTAACGAGAATCGCAGCCTGTATGGTTAAACACACCGTCAAGAATAATCGAAATGCCCAGTTCCTTGGCATCCGCGCACAAACGCATAAAGGTCTCGCGATCTCCCAGCATGGGGTCTATGCGCATGTAGTCAGCCGTGTCGTAACGATGATTGCTCGCTGCCTCGAAGATGGGGTTGAGGTAGATGACCGAGATACCCATGCTCTTTAGATAGCCGAGCCGCTCGCGCACGCCTTCGAGGTTGCCACCATAGAAGTCCCACGTGGAAATGCGGCCGTATTGGTCCTTCTTATAAACAGGCTGCTCGTTCCAGTTTTCAACGAGCTCTCTACCTGGGCCATTGCGCGGCTGGTCAAAGCTTGCACGCACGCAGTCGCACCAATCGGAACCACGCTCAAAGCGATCGGGGAAGATTTGATACACGATGCCGTGCTGGTACCACTCTGGCCTTACCTCACGTGGCTCGTACACGGTAATTTGGTACGATCTGGGATCGCCCATGGCAAAGGTGCCCTCGCCCACACTACACTCGTTTTTGGCTCCGTAGCGCCATACGACGTCATCATCATCGGTAACGAGGAAGAAATACCAGATGATCTGGGTCTTCTCGGGCGTAAAGGTTCCCGTGAGACGCACCACACGCCCATCGCCCTCTTCAATCACCTCGGGTTTCATGGGTACGAGGGTCTCTCCTTCCCCGTCCACCCAAAGACGTATTTGTCCCTTTGGCGATTCGACGTCACGAACATCGATGGAAAGTGTCACACTCTCTCCGAGTGGGCATGCGCCAAACGGCGTGCGATAGACACTGCTGGAAGTGTTGTGCGTTGCTCTCACGTTAGTGTCCTTCCATATTCATATTCACACGCTTTGTTATGATAGCAGAGTTTGCACGCCATGCCCAATGCGTGTTTGGTTTCGTCATGCTTCGGCAAGAAGCAACAACCGGCTGTCACATAAGGATTGAGGATTGAACACCTACCAAGTAGGTGTTCAATCCTCCCGAATTAGTGTTCAATCCTATTTTGCCTTGGTACTGCGGTAACCGGAAATCGCGCCGGCGT
>JAFWMI010000168.1 GCA_017513965.1 Atopobiaceae bacterium | reverse complement strand
TGGGGATCGTGAGCCAGAACGGCAACGTGTACGAGGAGGGGCTTGGGCCCAAGTGGGCGGTTCGTGCGGAGTACTGGGCTCATCCCACGTTGGAGCTGCGCGAGCAGTACAAGAGCGCCTTCGCCCGAGAGACCGTCATCGGGCAGTACGTTTTCGGCTGCGAGGAGGGCAGCGTCTCTCCTGACGGCTATGAGCTCGACCTGCACTACGCAGCGACCATACCCGACTTCGCGGAGAAGCAGTCAGACCTCATCTTCGACTACCGATCCAACGCGGTGCTCTATCCCTCGTTTCAGGTGTACCTGCGCAAGCATCAGCCCAAGCTTCTTGCCGTCTGGGGTAGGAGGGACCCCTCCTTTGTCTGGCCGGGTGCGGAGGCGTTTGCCCGCGACGTGCCCGACGCCCGCATCGTGCCAGTCGAGAGCGGCCACTTCGCGCTCGAGAACCGGTGCGACCAGATTGCGCGCGAGATACTGGCTTTCTTCTAGGAGGGTCGATCACCATGGACTACGCCATCGTCGGCTGCGACTACGCAGCGCGCCACCCTGAGGTGGGGGCGCGCATCCGCGCGTACTATGAGACGCGTGATGACATCCACCTGCTGCCCTGCTGCCGCAGGGACCTCTCGGCGCTGCGGCCAGGCGACACGGTAACGGCTGGCTGTACGCTCTGCGACCTCATGCTGGCGGAGCGGGTTCCGTTTGTGAGGCTGCGCAGCATCTACCGGCTTCTGCTGGAGGACGAGGGCTTCGCCTGGCCTGACCATGCCGGCCGGGAGATGGCGCTGCAGGACTGCTGGCGCGTGCGGCACGACGTGCTGCTGCAGGACGACATACGAGCATGCCTGGCCCGCATGAACGTACGCTGGCACGAGTTGCCCGAGCGCCGCAAGGGCACGACCTTCTGCGGAACGTGGCTCAACAACCCGCCCGCGCCGGACTGCGTGGAGCTGGCGCCGCGCACGTTTGCGGAGCTGGAAGAGCATCGGGAGCTGCTTTCGCCCAAGGAACAGGAGGCAAGGATGCGTGCCTGGTGCGACCAATACCCCACCGACGAGGTGGCCGTGTACTGTAACGGGTGCGAGCGCGGGGTGGCGCTGGGCGGCAAGCGCCCCGTGCAGGTTCTCGAACTGCTGTTCCCGCCTCCCGCGACTGCCTGATACGTCAATTACGTGGGCTTCATGATGTGCGGGGCGTGGTCTTCTCTCCTCCAGTGGTCGAGGGTGGGCAGGAGCGCCCCCATGAACGATACCGCCTCGTCCAGGCTCATGCCCGTGGCCTCCATCAGGTAGGGGGCCGAGGTCTCGATCACGTCGTCCATGGTCTCGTAGGCGAAGGTGCCCTGGTCGTAGCACCACTTGCAGTACGCGGGGTTCTCGGTGCCGTCCGCGTCGGCGCCCCGCTCCATGTGGGGCACTGAGAAGGGCGTCCCGCAGCACTGGCATGCGGGCTCCGCCGGCAGGTCGAGGAGCTGCATGACGGGAACGTCAAGCGCCGAGGCGAGGAGCTTGGTCATGTCGATGCTCGGCGTCGTCTCGCCCGTCTCCCAGCGGCTAACGGCCTGACGGGTCACGTAGACCTTCCGTGCCAGTTCCTCTTGCGTCATCCCGGCCTCTTTGCGGGCCTGTGCGAGTGCGTCCTTGGTTGCCATGACGTGCTCCTTTCCCGTGTCTGTAGTTCGAAGGTACTACCCAAATACCCCTGCGTCACGCAACGGCTTGTTGCGCTCTCAGCTGTTTTGGACCGACCGAGGCCAAATCTCTGTCGGGTGCGCGTAGGGCACAAAGACCATGCTGTCGTACGGACTCGACGGCTCCCGCTTGACCCGGTACGTCTGCGGCAGCACGTACATGAGCGGGCTGAATCCCTCGCCGACGCTGCCCATCATGATGGGGCCGTCGATGCAGGCGCGCAGGGGAGAGTCCGCTGGCACGTGCGCGAAGTCGAGCCAGCAGCGCTCATATCCGCAGGTAGCGGCGGTGTGGGCGAGCGGATCGTACGAGTAGAACGTGTGCGTCATGCGCCTGTCACCCTTGGGCAGGTTGACTTCGGCCCTGAAGAAGTCGGTGCCAATCGCGTAGTATGCATCTCCCAGCTCGTCGGCGAGCTGATTACCCATCACCTTGGTATCGGGTCCGTAGGTTCCGGTCTGCTCGATGTGGCCGTTGTGCGCGGACACGAGGATGCACTGCTTGCCGAGCTGCTCCTCCTGCGAGAGGATCCACAGCACGTTCTGCGCCATGAAGTGGTCCCGCAGCCCGTGGCTCTTGGGGGAGTTGGCCGCCCTTCCCAGCTCGTCGTTTTGGAGGAGGCAGTCGACCAGGTGGAGCGCGAGGCGCGTGTCTGCGTTATCGGGTAGCGCCTCGAGCTTCTGGGTGATGTCCTCGTACGTTGCCACCACGAGGTCCTGATCGAGGTCGTCGGGATGCTCGTCGCGCAGCTGTCCGAGGCTCTCGAGGCCTGCGGTGTTAAGCCCGCATGCGTGCAGCTCTTCAAGAAGAAGCTGGTGGCTGTGCTCGTAGTTCTGCAGGTCGAAGCCGTAGAAGCGCAGGTCATCGCCCAGCGCGGCGGTCTCGTTATACGCGCGCATCCACGAGATGAGCTCCGCCATCTGATCGGTGCGGTAGAGGGAAAAGTCGAGGTTGCCAACCGTCTCCTCGAGCGTGCCCTCGCCGCCGTGTATGTAGCGGTTGACCAGCTCGCAGCCTCCGGAGTCGGCCTCCAGCGCGAAGGCGCGCACCCCGTGGTGCTCCACCAACACCTTGAGCACGCCGAGCTTGAGCTCCTGGAACTCCCTATTGCCGTGGGTCGCCTCGCCGAGCGCGACGACGCGCGTCCCCGCGGGTATCTCGAGGCTCGAGATCTCTGTCGCATAGCGTGCGAACTCGTCTGGGTCGGCAGACGGTCCCGTGCCAAAGCCGCCGAACCGCGACCAGATGCCCCCGACTATGACGCATGCCGCAAGGAGCCCCAGCATGGCAACGAGGCGCCTTCGCCTCTTTCCGCCTCTACTCACTGTCATCACCCTCCGAGCCAAACAGGCCAAAGGACACACCCATGCAAACGCCGATGCAGATGCCCGTTCCAATGTTGTGCAGCGAGATGCCGAACGCGATGCTCATCAGGACGGTCGTGCAGGCGGTGAGGACCCACCGCTCTCGTATCTCCATGACAGCCTCCCTACGCCATCGTGCCGTTCACGATGGCGGCGTACGTGTCCTCCGGAATCATGGGAGAGCCAATCTCCGCGAGCAGCTCAGGCTCGATTGCGCCCGTCTCGGCATACTGCCGCCCCGCCCGCCTTACCAGCTCGAGCCTCGGCGCGGTCACCTCGGCCGCTTCTGGCGCGTTGAACATGGGTGACTCTGGGACGGTGACAATCGTGTGGCCACCCGGGAACATCAGCTTAAACTGCGCGACCGCGGGTTCAAAGTTGCGAGTGCTGTTGGGGAAGCCACAACCGCAGACCATGAGGTAGCGCAGGTGTGAGAAGTCCGCCTGACCAACGTGCTCGAAGCGGTCGCCCACGCGCTGCATCGCCATGCTGGAGAGCGGCAGCGTTCGGTCTATGAGTGCCTTGAGCGGCGCGGGCATGCCGTAGCAGTACAGCGGGAAGCTGAGCAGCAAGATGTCGCTCTGCAGGATGCTTTCCAGGATGGCGCGCATGTCATCGTCGTGGACGCAGGTGCCGCCGTTGCGCATGCAGGAGAAGCATCCCGTGCAGTACTCGATGTGCTGGTCGATGACGTGGATGGTGCGGATGTCCTGCTCTGCGACGTCGCGCATCCCCTCGATGAGTGCGCGCGTGATGTGCATGGTGTCACTTGCGTCCCGCTTGGGACTGCCGTTCAGTATGAGGACCTTCATGATTAGATGCTCCTTTCTTGCCCATTAATAAAGAAGACGCAGTGCCAGCCTTGGGGCCGGCACTGCGTCTTTGCGTCTCGCACGGTGGTGGTATTCAGTTGCTGCCCTGTCGGCGGCTACGTCACACTTGCCTTGCTGGTGAGCGTTCCTCTCCTAAAGTCGACGACAAGCTCACGCTTGCACTTGGGGCAGAAGAGCGGGAACTCGATAAGTACGGTGCTGGGCAGCACTTTGGTCCGGGTCTTCTGCCCGCAACGGGGGCACCGGATGAACTCGCCCTTTGTGTCAGCCGCCATCTGTCCCTCCGCTGCTCGTGAGTTCGCGAAAGATCGCGTCTCGGTCGAAGTCGCCCCGGTGCAGGCCCGGGACCTCCTTGTAGGCCTTGCACACGGCAAGGCTCATCTCGGTGAGAATCGCGCTCATCTGCTCGTCCGTGTAGGGACAGTCGTCGGTCACGACGA
>JAFWMI010000015.1 GCA_017513965.1 Atopobiaceae bacterium | reverse complement strand
CTAACCAACTGAGCTACACCGGCAGGTGCATTGCTTGAAAAATGGAGCCCGCGACCAGACTTGAACTGGTGGCCTCCTCGTTACCAACGAGGTGCTCTACCGACTGAGCTACACGGGCACATGGTGGGGATGCCTGGACTCGAACCAGGGAACCCAGAGGGAGCGGATTTACAGTCCGCCGCAGTTGCCGCTGTGCCACATCCCCATTTTCCGTTTTCAAGCACTCGTCGGATGCTTTAGCTCCGTCAAGCAGAAAGGATACTACCCCCTTAGCAAAAACTTGTCAACGTGTAACACCCACCCGGGCGTTGCCATACCACGAAACCTGCACATCTCGGTCCTCGCTTCTGCGATAATAAGCGTGTGCTGCCCGATGGCTCTTGAAACGAGATCATATGCTTAGTGCCGAAGTCGTATCCATAATACTGCAGTTTGAGTTTGCGACGCTTTTGCCAGTTTTTGCGAGCGTGGCATTTACCTTCGCTTTTCGTCGCAAGTCTTTTGCAAGCATGGGGTATTGGCAACGCCAGGTACTTTGCGGCGTCGTGTTTGGCGTCATCGCCATATTTGGTACGGAGTTTGGCATCGACACGAATGGCGCCACCATGAACGTCCGTGATGCCGCTCCCATTGTGTCTGGATTGTACTTTGGCGGCCCATCTGGCATCATTGCCGGCCTCATTGGCGGCATAGAACGCTGGTTCTCGGTCTTGTGGGGTCGAGGCATGTACACCCGTGTGGCATGCAGCGTCGCGACCATAGCCGTGGGCTTTTATGCGGCATTGTTGAATCGCTATCTGTTCAGCGACCGCAAACCAACGTGGCCGCTTGCGCTCGCCATAGGTATGGTTGCGGAGGTATTGCACCTGCTGCTTGTGTTCCTCACCAATATGGACGACGCAACGCGCGCGTTCTATGTTGTGCAGAAATGCACGGCCCCCATGATCATTTGCAACGGTTTGTCCGTTGCGCTCTCTGGCGCTGTGATTGCGCTGTTGCACGGGCAAAAGATCTTCCGTGCGAAGAGATTGCGCGACATCTCGCAGGTCATTCAAGCGGGCATGTTGGGAGTGGTGGCCGTTGGCTTTGTTGCCACCGTTGGGTTCACGTTCGTGCTTCAGCATAATATCGTGGTCACCGACGCACAGGATACGCTTGCGATAGCTACCGCAGATGCCCAGGAGGACATTCGGGACGCTTCGGACGCCAATCTTCTTTCGCTCACACGGCAGGCCGCTCAACGAATTCCCAGCGTCGATGCGGCAAAGGACATTGACTTGGAGCAACTTGCTCGAGAGCTAAACGTAAGCGAGGTCAACATCGTTGACGACAAGGGCATGGTGGCGTACAGCTCCGATCCCTCGATTGTGGGGTTCGACATGTCTTCGGGTGAGCAGTCCAGGGCGTTTCTTATCCTCCTGCCCGGCGTTGGCTCAACGTCCTTTACGCAGGAATACCAACCAAAAGCGGCCGATGCAACGGTGTGGCGCAAGTACTCAGGCGTAAGTATCCCGGGTGGTTTTGTTCAACTTGGATATGACTCGAGTCAGTTTCTGGGCGACATCGCATCGCAGGTACAGGCCTCAGTGCGCAATCGCCACGTGGGAAAAGACGGCTTCTTTCTCGTGCTTGGAGAGGGCGGAAAAATCGCAGGCCTCGGCGACCGAATAAATCTGGCAGATGTGAACCCAGACGCGCTGATGCAACAGATGGACACACAGGAGGTTGGGACCATGTTCAGGGTGGACGTACATGGCGTGAGGTACTTCGCCATGTACGCAGATGTGGAGGGCTTTCGCATTGTGGCACTCCTCCCGCTCATCGAGGCGGTTCAGGCGCGCGATCTTGCCGTCCTGGTAACCTCGTATATGGAGGTAATCGTTTTCGCTGCGCTGTTTATAGCAATCTACGTCCTCATTCGTCATGTGGTGGTAAACAGCATCTGGCAGGTTAACGGCACGCTCAACCAAATAACCTCTGGAGATCTGGAAGCTCGGGTAGACGTACGCGCCAGCACGGAGTTCTCGACCTTGTCCGACGACATAAACCGCACCGTCGCCGCCCTACGCGACGCCATTGCAGCGGAAGGCCGCAGAATCGAGGCGGATCTTGCGACGGCCAAGGCCATACAGGAGTCGGCGCTACCACGTACCTTCCCGCCTTTCCCGGACATCGATGCCTTCAACATATATGCTTCCATGAACGCGGCCCGCGAGGTTGGCGGCGACTTTTACGACTTCTTCCTCATAGATGATCACACGCTGGGCTTCCTGATTGCAGACGTGAGCGGCAAGGGCATCCCTGCGTCACTCTTTATGATGGCAGCCAAGTCCGAACTCGCCAATTACATGCGCTCGGGAATGGACCTCGCCGAAGCCGTCCACAGTGCCAACCGTGACCTGTGCCAGGGCAACGACGCCGGTATGTTTGTGACGGTGTGGGCGGCAACGCTCGACTACAACAACGGTTTGCTCACCTACGTAAACGCCGGGCATAATCCACCGCTTTTGCGTCACGAGCATACGTGGCAATGGCTCAAGAACAAGGGAGGCCTTTTTCTCGGCACGTTCGAAACCGCAAGGTACCGTTCGTCAACCATGACCCTCGTTCCCGGTGACGAGCTGCTCCTGTATACCGACGGAGTCAACGAGGCATTCAACACAAACGAAGAGGAATACGGCAACGACCGTCTTGAGGCATTCCTTTCGGCGCATGCAAACCTACATCCCCATATGCTCATAGACATGCTGCGAGCGGACCTAAGAAATTGGTCTACGGGCGCCGAGCAGTCAGACGACATCACCATGCTGTGCCTTGAGTATGGTGTGCCACCAGAGGTGACGGGGTCCATGACCGTGCCTGCCACGAACGAAGGTCTCCACGAGCTGTCAATACGCATGCACTACGAGCTCTCGCAGCTCCAATGTCCCGAATTCGTGCAGACCCAAATCGACCTCACCGTTGAGGAGCTCTTTACCAACATTTGCCAGCACGGCTACCTCAACTCCGCCGAGCCGGGAGACATTGCGGTTTCCTTTACGTACAATGCCGACCCAAGCTCTATCGTAGTGAGTCTCACCGACTGGGGCGAGCCGTTTAACCCCCTCACGTACGAGCGATCCGAAGACGATGACATGGTAACCGGCATGGGAGTAACCCTTGCTCTGGGCAGAGTAGACGATGCTGCCTACGTACGCGATGGGGATTGTAACGTCATTGCGTTTAGAAAGAACTGGTAGACCGGGCGCGCCTTCGCTCGGATTTGCCTCGCCGAAGGTCTTCTGGCCTCGGCGAACGCAAGGCCAGCGGACCAGCCACGTGTAACTGTTACTGGTGGCAGACGGCACGATACCGCACACAAAAGACCTGCCCTCCCAGTGGGAGAGCAGGTCCAAATCAAGCGAAGCTGTAGCTTGCTCGCTACTTGTTGTCCATAATGTCGAGCACGCGCAACAGGATGTTGACGATGTCGATGTAGATGTTGGACGCATGGAAAATGGCATTGGGAACAGTTGCCTCGTCTACGGACATCCGGTAGGAGTCATAACCCAAGAATCCGCAGAACAGGATAATGACGATGTAGTCAAAAATCGTCTGGTTGGCATGGAAGAACACCACGGCAACGAACTCCACCACCATAACGGCAATCAGTCCAAAGCACAGGGCCCCTCCCAGCCGTGAGAACACTTGAGGGAATGTGACTCCGGCTATGAGGAAAATTCCCGAGACACAGGCGGTAATGCCAAAGGCGTAGGCAATGGTGCCAATCTCATAACGCTGTAGCGCAAGCGAAACCGTAACGCCAAAGGTGAGGGTAAAGAGCGTATAGCCCGTAAGCGAAAGACCCACAGATTGCTTGGATTTACCCACAGACATAAGGATGATGCCCACAATTGTGGCGACTAGCGAGCCGATAAGGGCAACGATGCCGCCCCCCGTCATAAAGAACGACATGAGCGCTCCGCCGTTCGTGAGCAGATAGGTTCCCCACATGACGAGGAACGAGACGGTGACGAGACCAAACGTGAGCGCGTTGTATGCACGCCTGCTAATGGAAGGGGCCGATCCCCTTTGGTCAAGCGTCATTTCACGTGGTGCCATAACACTTCCTTTCTCTTGCAACACTTCCAGATTACTAATACGCGGAACGCATCTATGTATCACGCTCTCCTCAAAACCTACACAATTACTATCGCACATTTTGTGCGCCCATGCAAAGAGTTTTGCGTCTAACCAAAGAGGGACAGTCCCTCTTTGGTTAGAACCAGGGAGGGACTGTCCCTCTTTGGTTAGTTACATTACTTGAGCAATCATGAATAGATTCGTTGAGGTGTGAGATGTTACGTGCTCACCCTCAAGCCACGGTGAGCTTATGGGGTCTCCCGCAGTTATTACCACAACATCGTCTGACTCGAGTATGCCACGCTCACGCACCTGCTCAAGTGCGTTGTAGCAGATCTTCATAACGCTCGACTGCTCCTGTGCAAGGCAGTAGTCCACACCCCACGTAAAACAGTTCCTACGCAAGCTCTGTTCATCCGGAGACGTTGCGATGATGGGCAGGCGCGGACGGAATGCCGACATGATCCTGGCCGTACGTCCCGACATCGTGGGACACAGAATGGCTTTGGCACCCACTAGGTCAGACGCCTCCACAGCCGCATATCCAGTCGCACCGCTTACGTTGCGCCTGCCGCCACGATCGTGATACTCGCGGCGCTCAGGCAGGTCCTTCTCGGCCTGCCGACAGATCTCGGCCATTATCTGCACGGTTTGAACGGGATAGGCACCTGCTGCCGTCTCGCCCGAGAGCATTACGCAGTCGGCACCGTCATAGATGGCGTTTGCCACGTCCGTTACCTCAGCCCTCGTAGGCCGAGGATTATGCGTCATGGACTCTAGCATCTGCGTCGCAACGATTACCGGCCGGTACTCTCGGTTGCACCTGCCAATAACATCCTTTTGCACCTGAGGCACCGTGGCGGGCGGTATTTCCACACCCAAGTCGCCACGTGCCACCATCACGCCATCGGAGGACTTGATGATCTGGGCAATGTTCTGCACCGCAAGCGACGATTCGACCTTGGAGATAATCAGCATGTCGGGCATGCCGCATTCGGCGCACAGCTTGCGTATTTCTTGCACGGCGGCCTCGTCACGAATAAACGAAGCGGCAACCGCGTCCACGCCCGCCTCGCATGCAAACCGTATGTCCTCACGATCGCGATCCGTAACGGCAGGAAGCCCCACGGCAACGTTGGGAATGTTGACGCCCTTATGTTCACCAAGCGACCCGCCGTTGGTAACTGTGCAACGCACGTCGTCTTGCTCAATCGCAACTACCTCGAGCCCAATGAGCCCATCGTCAATAAAGATGATGTCACCGGGTCCCACTTCGCGTGCCAGCCCCTCATAGTCCAAGGCAACAAGACCAGGCGCACTGAGGGTATCACGCGACGTCACCACCACCTCATCGCCCCGATTGAGGTACACGAGCTCATGTCCCTCGTTTTCTCGGGTGCGAATCTCAGGGCCCTTGGTGTCCACCATAACGGCAACCGTTGCGCCCAACTCGCGAGAAATCCGACGCACCCGCTCAATGTTCCACCGATGGTACTCGTGAGTACCATGGCTAAAGTTAAGACGGGCCACATCCATGCCTGCCTGCATCATTTGACGAAGCACTTCATCGTCTTCCGTTGACGGGCCCAACGTGCACACGATCTTGGTGCGCTTATCAACAGCCATAAAACCGTCCCCTTCTTTAGACTAGGTTGATGGTACTCGCTCGTAACAGGCTCTGTTGTATACCGTCCGTTAAAAGGCAGTTTTTTATCTACACCCGAAGCGAGCCAAAGCCAATGATGTCGTGTAGCAGCACCTCGCCCTGAATCCCCTTTGGATGGACCAGCATGGCGCCTTCTGGACGCTCGACAACGCGCTCTCCGGCCGCACGAAGCGTCTCGTCGGAAATCAGGATTTGACCACCCTGGGTAAATCCCTCAATCCTTGACGCCAGGTTGACATTTCGGCCAATCATGTCGTACTTCATACGCGTACGAGAACCCACACAACCAAGAATCGCCTCACCCGTGTGAATGCCTATGCCCATTTGGATGCTGGGATAGCCCTGATCGTGATTCCACTCGTTAACGGCACGCATGCGCCGTTGCATGGCGACCGCGCATCCTACCGCCTGAAATGCCGCCCGGTCGTTGGGCCGAGGTGCGCCGAATACCGCCACGATGGCATCTCCCACAAAGTCGGTGATGTTGCCCTGCCAGCTATCGATTATCTCGATCATGTCCGCCAAGTAGTGGTTGAGCAGGCTCATGTAATCCAAGACGTCAATGCACTCCGAGAGCTCTGTAGACTGCCGAATATCGGAGAACAGCATGGTAACGGTACGTCGCTCGCCCAGAATTGGGTCCCCGATCTCCTGCTTCTCGATGCGCTCCAGCATCTCGTAGGAAACGTACGGACCCAGTCGCTCGCGCGTGAATTCCTCAAAGTACGCTATGGTGTTCCTGAGTCGCTGGTTCTCCTCCCGTAGCTCACGCTCCGTCGTCCCGTTTTCGTCGCTCACAGCAAGATCACCTCGCCTTCGCGCGCGAACCGCACGGCATCGCACGCCAGATCTCGCTCGCGACGCCGCAGGACCTCGTCCGTACTCGTGGGATCGTGATGCACGAGCAGGCCGCGTTGTGCACCGCTTGCCCGTAGGAGCTCAACGCCCTTGCCCGACGTGGAATGCCCAAATCCACAATAGGTATCGTATTCGTCATCCGCGTATTGGGCGTCATACAGGATCAAATCTGCCCCGCGTGCAAAGGCGGCAAGCCGCTCAAACGACAATTGGTCGTGCTCATAATCCGTGGCGTACACAATCGACTTGCCCTTGTAGGCAATCCGAAGTACCAGACACCCACCGGGATGGTTTCCCTCCATGCTCGTAATGGACACGGAACCAATGCGCAACTCTTGTGGCATGGCATGCACGTGCAAAGTCCCTCCGTATCCGTCCAGAACGAGCGGCCAATAGGGAGGGCCATACACGCCGTCGAGCATCTTTCGACCTTCTTGGTCGCTAGACGCGGGAACATAGAGGTTCGTCTTGGCGCCAGCCTTAGATAGGCGCGCATACATGCCAAGCCCAAGCACGTGGTCAAGATGCCAGTGACTCAGGATAATCGCAGGGGGATCAGGGAACGCCACCGGTGCGCGGAGCATGCCGGTGCCTGCGTCAAGGATTATGGCATGATTGCCCGCCTCAACGAGATAGCACGATGTGGAGCCACCGAACTCGGCATACTCCGGACCACATACGGGTGCAGACCCACGCGTACCAAGGACCGTAAGACGCAAGCCGAGGCCGGACTCTCCCTCGGCATTCTCATTCCGCATGTGCGACCACAGTCCTAACGCTCGCGTCGCGAGGCACGATGAAGCATGGCCGTAAGCCGCGCACGAAGGCCGGTCTCGCGCTTTTCCCCTGCATTCTCCGACTCCACCGCGTCGTAGACCGTTCTGCATGCCTCTTCGTAGCGCTTGTTCGTCTCGCGCAAGCGCGCGCTCAACTGTCGCATGATGGACAGGACCTTTTCGGGCTGGTCACGCAAGCAATCCGAGAGCTCCTCGGTACTCATCTCGTTGGCACTCGTGCCGTCCTCCAGAGCCACTGCTGTCGCACTGCGCGCCCAGAACTCCACCAATCCCATCTCGCCAAAGGTCTCTCCTTCGCCGAGGGTGGCGATCAGTTGCTCGTCCTCCGTACCATACCCCGCATAGATGCCAACGCTGCCAGCAGTGATTTCGTACATGGTCTCGCCGTATGTGCCCTCGCGAAATATCACGTCGCCCTTGGAAAAACTCACTTGGTTCATGATGTCCCCCTATGCGTCACGCAGCGTCTGAGCCTGGTTGTCGTGAATCTTCGCCAACCGTTCGTCCTGCCCAAACTGATAGTCACTCGACGCATCAACCTCGGTGGCATCTTGACCGACGGCATCCCTTATGGAGCGGCAGGCGTCAATGTAGTTCTGCGTCGTGTGGCGGAGCTTGTGACACAGCTGCTGAATGATGGCAGTGACCTTGCTGGGATTCTCCTTCAAGAAGTTCGCGAACTCATCCTCGCCTATTCGCTCGAGCACGGTTCCCGTCTCCATAACCACAACGGTGGCCGAACGCGGCTCGCCGTCTATGAGACCCATCTCGCCAAAGTAATCGCCGGGAACAAGGTCGGCGAGCTTTCTCTGATTGTTGGTGCCATAGCCCAAGTACACGCTCACCGTACCCCAACGAATGCAGTACATGCAGTCGCCAGGATCCCCCTGCCTGAACACGATCTTGCCCTTGCGCAAAGCCTTCTCTTTCACAAGCGCCTCCTCACGACGCAACCGCGATTGCAATCCCTCTGCCGTTTTGCTACTCGATGGTGACGTTCGAATCGCAATATGGGCAGGTAACCGTGGTGCCACGCTTGCCTTTTATGGAAGCGTTGCACGATGGGCACCTACAGGCGACAGCCGGAGACGCCTTTGCCTCCATACGCTTGAATGCGCCTTCGAACGAACCAAAGAAGCCGCCAAACGTCTCCGCCACTGCCTCGCTCTCGGTAAAGGCACCTATGCCGGTAGCCTTCAGGTTCTCCTCGGAAGCCTCGTGCCCAACAATGAGCGCGCTCAGTGCGTTTATCCACGCACGGACCTCCTTCTTTGGTTCCAAACCGCCAAAGACAAAGGAAACCGTCTCGTCTTGAAAAGAGACCTCAAGTCTGGACTCCATAAACTTAGAGGTGTCGAGCCTGCACTGTGGCTCACCATCGATGATACGGATGCTGGAGAGCGGATACACCCTATAGTCCTTTATCTTGCCAAACATGCCCCTACGAGGGTAAATGATGTTTTGGTTGGTTAGGACGAGCTCCGATCCCGACATATGCGAGAAGATCTTTGATTCGCCGTCGAGCTTTACTTCCTGCGCCCGAAGAACGACTTTCTCGTCTGCCGCATATTGGTATGCATCCACGTTTGCCTCCCAATTTAGTTGTGCTGACGTTGAGTATAGCCCGAATCGCATTCTTGCTGTGCGTCTACCTCAGTAACAAGATATATTCGGCTGCGGCATACACCAAACCAATGATAAGAAACGTTTGCAGTATTCCTCGCCATTGGTTAGCCAGCAAACCAACGAATTCACGCAAGAACGCATTCGGCCAAAAATAAGCCTTTGTCTTGGCGCCCATGCCCTCCACGGCCATGCCCGCCTGGTGCGCACATACATAGCCGCGGAACACGTGGTAGTTGGTTGTGGAAAAACCGACGGTAACCTCGCTCACGTCCGTTTGCGCATGAGCCTCTATGACCTCGCGCGAAAAGGCCATGTTCTCGCGCGTTGTGGCGGACTTGGGCTCGAGCACAATGCGCTCGCGCCCAACCCCGTGCTCCTGCAGGTAGTTTGCCATGCTCTCGGCCTCGGACATGACCTCGTCCGGACCTTGCCCACCGCTGGGCACAAAGACCGCGGCCGGTTCCCCTGCCGCCACACGTTCCTCGTCAAAGACTCTCGCGCGGTCTACGCGGCCAGCCAACAACGGGGAGGGCGTGCCATCGGGCCGAATGCCACATCCCAGCACGATGAGGTAGTCCTTGTTTTGCTTGGGCTGATGCCGCGATGTCAGCCACGCACAAACAATGGTGGAGAGCAGCAGGCACTCGCCAAAGGTAATGGCAACCGCCACGACCGAATCCACCAGCTCAAGAACCGTCAGGTTCCAGCCAAGTTGGTCGCCAATAGAACCCAGCCTAATCCAAACATAGATGGCAAGGTACCACACCACGCTCACGGCAACACCCAATAGGTTTACCGGCCGCACCCCTTCGTGTCGCATAAGAGAGATGTTGCTCAGGGACACGAGCAAGGCAAGAATCCCCATGAGCGGGGTGGACGCCAAGGCAAACCAGTCCGCCATGCTGCCCAGCATCGTTGCCATATCCACAAAGGCCAGCAGGCTGTTTTGCATGTAGAGATACACAAAGAGCGCAAACTGGAACAAGAAGAAGACGAGCCCTCCCCCGCAGGCAACCATCTCGTAGCCAAACCAATGCGCACGCATAAGTCGTACTAACGCACTTACAAAGAGCGCACACGTTACGGCAAGAAAAACGCATACGCTTATGTGGATGGACTCCCAACCAGAGAAGTTCACGCCTCCCTCGATTATCGCCCCACTCTGCACTCGCATGAGCCAGTACGTGCTCAGTTCGTCTGTGCCGAGCGTAACGGCAGTCTCACCTTCGCCCACAGCCTTAAACGTTACCCGCGCCGCTCCGGTTGGGAAATGCTCTATCTTTGTTGCCTCAACAACATTTGGATTGGTGTAGGTAATGTCCTCCAGCCCAAATTGGTCGAAGCTGATCCCATTCATGTACACCGGTGTCCACGCCTCATACGTCGCACAGACCGATTGTATGTATGCGCGCGCTATAAAAAAGAGAGCGACAGCCAATGGTATGAGCACTAGAAACCTAAACCAGAGGCCTTTTGTTGGTGATGCGTCGTTGGTGGTCTTTTTTCTCATGCTTGCCTCCCATAAAACATGATACAGGAGATTCAACCCAACGACTCCACATATTGGGACAGCAAACCGTGGCGCACGAACTAACTCTTGGGTAGAATCACAGCAGGATGGACGAAAGGCATTGTGATGAGCGCGCTCATATACTTAGCGGACGACGACCCAGGGCTACTCGAGGTGTTCTCGGCTTTTTTGGAGAATGCCGGATATGAGGTGCGCGCGTTCCCCACAGGAGACGACTTGGCATTGGAGTTTGAGCGTCGCGAGCCCAACCTCGTGGTGCTCGACGTGATGATGCCCGGCACCGATGGGCTCACCGTTTGCAAGAACTTGCGCGAAGTATCCAACGTACCGATCGTCATTCTTACCGCCAAGGATTCCGAGATGGACTACATGCATGGGCTCGCGATTGGCGCCGACGACTACCTCACCAAGCCTTTTTCTCCCTCCATGCTCGTCATGCGCGTAAAGGCCCTGCTCCGTCGCGTGGAGATGGGCCGTGTTGCCTCCCCCGCGACGCACGGCCTGGCATATGCAGACGTACAGCTGAGTGAAGAGGCCCACGAGGCTCATGCCGCAAACAAGCCACTCAGCCTAACCATGACCGAGTTCGCGCTCCTGCGATGCCTCTTGGAGGCCAATGGCACCGCCGTGTCCCGCGAGGCGCTCCTTAGGAAGGTGTGGGGCTTTGATGCCGAGGTCGAAACGCGCGTAACCGACGAGACGGTACGTCGCGTGCGTCGCAAGCTGCGCGATGCCGGCAGCGTCACACGCATAAAAGCCGTGTGGGGCTACGGTTACAAGCTCGAGGCGGACTCGTGAAGCGCACGCACACCAAGCTCGCAGCGCTGGGAGCAACGGCGGTTATTGTTGCGCTTGCAGCAGCGGCCATGGCATTCAACCTGTTCATTGGGTGGAAGGTTAACGCCGATGCCGTTGCCGACCTAACGTATACGCTTGGGATGGACAGCGAAACCGAGCCAACAGGTCGAACGCCAAACTACCTGCTTCTCGACTCGTCGTACGCCATAGATGCCTCCGAGCTCTGGTGGGCTGGCAAAGACGAGGAGAAGCTGGCCGCCTGGTTTGCCAATCACCCCAAAGAGTACGTGGTACAACACGTAACGCTGAATGATTGGTCGTGCTATGCGGCGCTTGTGCCGTCGGACGACCTTGAGGGCCCTCACCACGGATCAACAACTCCCAGCGGTGAGCCTGGCTACTTCATCTTCTACATAGACACCACCTCCGAACAGTCGCTCATCTCAACGGTGAACATGGCCTTTGTCACCATCGCCATTGTGGGTGCCTTTATGGCAGGCGCTGCGGGCTATCTTGCGGGAAAGCGAATCGACACGGCCCAAGAAGCACAAAAGCGCTTCTATGAGAACATGTCGCACGACCTCAAAACGCCCTTGGCAGCCATTCGCGGCTATGCGGAAGGTGCAAGCGGAGGCGTCGTGGACAGCGCAGAGGCAACACGAGCCATCGTCCGTGAAACCGATCGCATGACCAATACCATCAACGAAATCCTCGGCTTGTCACGCCTTGAGGCGGGTGCCATAACCCCCGAAAAAGAACCGATTGAGGTCGCGGACTTCATGCAGGATTGCCTGATGCCCATGGAGGGCAGCATTCGTGCAAAGCATATAGACGTGCAGCTCGACTTGGCAGAGGGTGAGGTAATGGCCGATCCCGGACTCTTTGACCATGCCCTCTCCAACGTGCTCACAAACGCCGTGCGCCACGCTGCCATGTGCATGCGCATACGCTACGACGGGACGAGCCTCATGGTATGGAACGACGGCACCGTTCCCGCCGACTCCCAAATCGCCCAGCTGTTCGACCGCTTTCATGCGGGTGACGGAGGATCCACGGGCATAGGTCTTGCCATCGCAAAGGAGATAGCCGAGCTGCACGGATGGAAAATCGCTGCCGCCCGCATGGACGATGGCCTGGCGATCTCGTTTTTGTTCTCGACCAAATCGTAGGGGCAACCGCCCGCTCCCCCACACTTTTGTGACACTTTTTTGGCGGTTCAAGGAGAGATTTGGGTTGTTCCCACGCGATATGCTGCCCTCAGCATCGGAAGTATCCGATGAGGCATAGAGCTAGGAGCAGCCATGAACCACTACACAACCATCAAACGCACGCTCGCAGTGACAATAGCCACCGCGCTTGCGCTCGTCCTCGGCGCAGTCACGCTTCCCACGGCCTACGCCCAAAACACCAAACCCCTTCCAGTGACCAAATCCCTCCCAGTAAAGGCAAAGGCGGCTCGTTCCACCACCGTCCTCATCTACCTCAACGGATCCGACTTGGAGTCGGACGCTGGCGAGGCAACGGCAGACATGGCAGAAATGCTCGCATCGGGTGTGGGCGAAAACACGAATGTGGTAATAGAGACACTCGGCACGCGCGAGTGGCACAACTACAACATCGCGTCCGATCACACCCAGCGGTATTTGGTTAAGAACGGCAAGCTCGAACTCGTAGACGACAGCCTGCCACAGCTCGACACCACCGCACCACAGACGCTTTCTGACTTTATTGCCTGGGGCACCACCAACTACCCAGCCGACCGCTATGTCCTCGTAATGTGGGATCATGGCGGTGGCCCCGTGTATGGCTTTGGATACGATGAGTTCCAAGACGAGGGAGCCGCACTCACGCTCGACGAGATGCAGCAGGCGCTGGCGGCCAACCCAAACGTGCACTTTGACATCATTGGCATGGACTGCTGCATCATGGGCAGCCTCGAGACCTGCGTGGCCCTTCAACCCTACTGCGATTACATGGTCCTCTCGGAGGATTTTGTGCCGGGAACCGGTTGGAGCTACCAGGGATGGATGAGCGAGCTTGAGCGGAATCCCACCGTGAGCTCGGAAGACCTGGGAAAGATGATAGTAGACGACATGATTAGCGACACGGTCAAGGATCCCGAGAACGGCGAAGCGACACTTGCACTCATAGACGAGTCGTCCGTGGATGAGCTGTACAACGCCTGGCTGAACTTTGCCTACGAGAACAAAGACAGCCTGCTCGCCAACAACTACAGTCAGCAAACCGAGTGGCGCGATCGCCCCCAACATGCCACCAGCAACAAGCCCCACGGCACAAACGGCTATGAGACAAACGACCAGTATGGAGACCCTTGGCATAGTATGGACGAGAACACCTGGAACGAGTATGGCGATTGGGGCGAGTACGGCGGCCTTGAGGACTGGACCAGCCTGTGGGAGAACTGGGGCTATGACGGCAGCAATGTGACGCTCACCGACTACAACGTCACCGACATGATGTCCGTCGCAACCTCCGTCGATAGCGAGGCGTCGAACAACCTCCAAGCCGCATTCAACGACGCCATCGTGCACTTTGGGAGCACGTCGGGCGAGGAGGGCATGAGCGGTCTGGCGGTGGCCCTCCCCTACGGCGACGCCGAGTTCTACGAGCAGCTGGTCAAGGTGTTTAGCGCATGCGGCATAGACAACGACTACCTCAACTGGTTGGAGTCCTTCGTGGACGTCACGGATACAAGCGACTATTACAACCCCGACGAAGGGTATGGGTTCGAGTATGAGTACGAGAACGAGTACGGGAACGAGTTTGGGAACGGTTGCGACCCGCAAAGCACCTCTGGGTTTGAGTACACCATAGCCGCATAGTCACCTTTGCAGGCACGTTACATACAAGAGAGAAACGACGGGGGCGCGTCTCAACGAGGCGCGCCCCCGATCCCCGATCAAAGCCTCATGCAGGCGGCTTACTAACTACTTTGCCTCTAGACCAGTTGAGGGTATCTCAACTGTTTTGCCAGCTGCCACCGAGACGGACTTGCCGTTAACCTGTTCGTCACCGGAAAGCTTTGTCCAGCCGTCATCCGTAAGCGCTAGTATCGCAGTCGTTTCCTCGCCATCGAAACAATTCAAGACGACCTTGTAGTCACCTTCTGGAACGGTGGCCGTTAGGGTGTCTGCATTGGCGCCTATCCATGCGAGTATGGGTCGCGTCTCCTCGCCGGCCTTTGGCTCGGCGATGAGGAAGCGCATTTCGTTCACATCGACGATGGGGTTCTTGGGAACCTTCATCGTTATGAATCCCGAGCCCTCGGGCGGCGTATCGGGAGCTTTGGTCAACGTCAGGCGGGTCTCTTCCACTGCCTTCTTTACGGCGTCAACGTGCTGCGGGAAGCCAGCCTGCTCCATGCACCACGGAAGAAGCACGGCCATCTGCGGATAGTCGGTTGAGGGGGTCATGGCAAGCGCCACGTTCATCCAGAAGTAGAACTGATCCTCGTTGGGAACTCCCGCCTGGCCAAGCTTGTACGAAACAGAGTTGAGCAACGACGAGTTGGTATGCGCACCACCGCGGTCATTGGCCGTGGTACCCACCGCAACGGCTGGGCTGTAGTAGGTATCCCAGGTGAATGCGGGCTGCTGGAAGGCGTGCGGGTCCTTCATCGAACGTAGGGGCTTAATCCCGTTCTCGCCAATTACCCACGCTCCGTCTTCGGTATATGCCGTCATCATCTCAACGAGGTTGCCCAAGACGTCGCTCATGCCCTCATTGATGGAACCCGTGTCGTTGAGGTACAGGTTCGCCGTCATGGTAGTGACCGTTACGCAATGGGTGAACTCATGCGCAATAATGTCGACGCATTCCCCATCGGGTTCATCGCGGTTGAACGAGAAGCACTGGAATCCGTACGCGCGGTTCTCATAGTACGCGTTGTGAACTGGATCGCCGTTCTGGTCCACCATGTCCATCTTCAAAAGCGTAGGCGTTCCTTCACCGTCTGGACCCTTCCAGCCAATGCTCTCGTAGAAGTCCCACACCTTAATAAACGTGTTGTAGATAATGAGCTCGTTGTTCGCAAAGCCCTTCTCCCCCTCAATACGGGGGCTGAGCTTTTTGTTGAACGTGAAGTCGGCATAGTCGGCGCACAGGATCTTGCGCTTTCCGTCGCCTAGGATTACGTCGCCATTATCGGGGTTCTTGAGAACGGGGACCTCTATGTCCATCGTCGTTCCGTCGTATTTGGTTACCGTCCCAGACCAGGTGGCCTGCTCCATCTTGTCAAAATCAAAATTCGCCTTATCGCCATCAAGGGATTCGGCATTGCTCGGCTCGCTCACGGGAATGGCATAGAGGTACTCGCCATCCGCACTCACGTAGTGCGCCAAAAAGGCTGCGTGCACGTCCTCCAAGTAGTTGTTGGTGTATACCACCCAGGCATAGCGACGCTTTTCCCCGTTGCTCTCGTCCAGAGCGATGAGGGTCTGTTCGGTTGTGTCTTTTACAATCACGGCGGCGATATTATCGTCGGCCTTGCATTTGTCCTCCACAACCTTTTCTGCCTGTTCGGCGCTGATTTCCCATGAATCCAGGTCCTCAAGCTTCACGTTGGGCAGCAACGCACTCACCACGCCCACGGCCTTGTGATCCTTGTTCACTACCAGCTTTACCGAAGCGCCATGCACCACCACGTCGCCTGCCTGCTGGCGGAACGTGTAGTACGTGGTCCCCGTTTCTGTGGGCCGAATCTCGAGCAGCTTGAGTTTGGTGGTCTCGTCGCCGCCAAGGCGCTCAAGAACGCTCTGCACCGCGGCAGTCGCACTCTCCTCGTCCTCTATGGTCTGGTCATAGAACTCCTCGCCAATAAAGCCGTTTACCAGTCCCTGCGCAGAGAGGGCTCGTGCATACTCTTCCTGTGTATCCGCCGCGCCTTCCGCTGTTGTGTTGGCCGCCTCCTGCGTGCCCTCCTGTGTGGCGGCAGCACTCTCGTTGCCCGCGCCTGTTGCAGGGGCAGAGGAATTCTGCGAGGCGCCACACCCCGAAACAAGGAGCAAGGCAAGCACCAGAAGCCCCACCATTACTGTTGTTTTTGTCCTTGGCCCGCTTTTTTCCATAAAGACCTCCTCGCCTCGCGTTCATTACACGCGCAAACCCAACCACCATGAGACAATACCAGATAAGAGCCCATAACTGTGTCCGTGCAGCACAAAAAAGCGGGCATCGTGCTCGATGCCCGCTTGAAACGGATTACTCCGTTGTTTTGCTTCCGTAATCGACGTGTTGCGCTATTTCTCTGCGCCAACCTCTTCCAAGGTCTTTTCGAGTGCCTTGTTCTCCGCAGCGTGTTCCTTGGCATTCTTGTTCGTCACAAGGACGGTACCGGTGGTGCCAGCCTCCTTGCAGACAATGTTTACGTCGTATGTACCAGGTGCAACCTCGTAGGTATTGAGCACCCTGCCGCTGATCTCCTTGTCGAAGGCGACGTTCTCGGACTTGTCTTTGAGTGTTACCTGCACCCTGCCCTTCGTAAGGTCGGGGCTCACCAGCAGCTCGTCGCCCTCCTTGAGGGTTACGGCATTATCGGTCCCAATGCCTGCGTCGCGGTCTGCGTTGTCTGCGGTCACCTGGAATGCACCGGTCTCCTCAATCTTCTGGGCAGTGAGCGTACCGCCTCCGGCTTTGTTTCCACAACCAACGAGGGCAACCACGCCCACCGCCAGAGCGCAAACGACCGTTACCAATAGGGTCTTAAGGCTACGCCTTTTCATTTTAAATCCTTTCTTGTAGCCACTGTCTTTGTGGCATCTATTTTGGTTACAGCTATCTATACGTCCGAGGACGCTGGTTGTCTCAAATGTGATGCACGTTCACAAGACCTGAGACAAGTTATATTTTAGCACGTAGTATGTATTGAGCCTCAAACTACCCACAAGGGTACCATTACGAGAATGGGGACATCTATGGCAAAACACATTACGGAGCCAAGCGAGCTTGCCGACCAAGAGCTCGATGATCTTGCCGCCGGAGCAATTAGCCCCTTGACTGGTGGATGCAACCATAAGTCGTATGGCGCCTACAGAACGGGCCATGGGCGCGATGTGTACATTATGCTTGCGTGGAAACAGCATCAGTACGAGTACTACTGCCCACGATGCAGAAAGACGTTCTGGGACAGCAAGTAGGCCCCTAACCACTGAGGGACAGTCCCCGTTTGGTTAATCCGCGGATTAACCAACCGGGGACTGTCCCTCAGTGGTTAGGGGCCGACTTGCTGTCCCAGAACGTCTTTCTGCATCGTGGGCAGTAGTACTCGTACTGATGCTG
>JAFWMI010000167.1 GCA_017513965.1 Atopobiaceae bacterium | reverse complement strand
GGCGCAGCAGTTCCTGCGCGCCGGGGGCACCATGTTCGTTAACGACGAGCAGATCGTGCCCGTGTCGGTGCATGTGGGGAACTTCTCCATGCCTGCCGACGTGCACGAACGCCTTGAGCAAATCGGCGCCGTTACTATTCCTGCTGGAGAGATCGCCCGTGCGGCGGGTAGTCCTCGCTCAACCAATGTGGTGCTCGTGGGTGCGCTTTCCACGGCGCTGCCGTTCTCGGAGGAGGCATGGCGCGATGCCATTGCCAAGCGCGTGCCTGCCCATACGGTGGAGGCCAACCTCGAGGCATTCGAGCGTGGACGCGAAGCCGCGCAACAGTAGGTAACGCCGGTATCAAGAACGGTGTGTCACGTAATCGCGTGGCACACCGTTTGTGTTTGGAGGGATTCTCGATGCGTTTGGTCGACGTCCACGTGCACGCGCTGCCGTCCGCATACGTTACGGGCTTGTTGGAGCTGGGACTCAATACGGAGGCCACCGACGGTTTTCCCGAACCGGCGTGGAGCGAGGAGGACCATCTTGCCTTCGCCCATGCTGCGGGTGATGCATACCAGATTCTCTCCATATCGAGTCCTCACCCACATGCGGGCGATGCGGACCAAGCGGCTCGCATTGCAAGTGGCATAAACGACGAGCTGGCATCGCTGTGCCGTCGTTATCCCAAGACCTTCGGCTTTGCGGCCGTGCTGCCGCTGCCGTCCGTACCCCAAACGCTCGAGGAGCTCAACCGGGCGTATGACGAGCTGGGTGCGCTTGGCGTAAAGGTCCCGTCCAATGCGCTGGGAACGTACTTGGGCGACCCGGAGTTCGACTCCGTGCTCGAGGCGTTAGAGAGGCGACGTGCCGTGGTGACCATACACCCGTGTGCCCCGCAGGCAGTTCCCGAGGGCTGCTTTACCGCTGGCCCCAAGCCGCTGTTTGAATTCTTGACCGACACGACCCGGTTGGTGCTCAACCTGGTGATGCATGCCGTGCCGAGTCGGTATCCGCACGTGTCGTGGGTTGTTCCGCACGCCGGATCGTTTGTCCCCGAGGTTGTTCATCGCCTGGAGGGCATTACCCAGATTCTTGCGCCGCAGGGCAAGATTCCTCGGGTGAACGTGTTTGACGAGGTGGGCAGGCTCTACTTTGACCTTGCGGGAGACGTGCAGCCCGTCATGCTGGAGGCGCTCCTCAAAATCGCGCGTCCGGACCATCTGCTGTATGGCTCGGACTATCCGTACACGCCGGCGCCCATTGCGCTGCGCAAACGCGACGCACTCTTTAGTGATCCGCTGCTCGCGGGGCATGTTGAGGATGTGGCGTGGCGCAACGCGACAAGGCTGTACTTGTAATATGAGAGGTCGGGGCAGCCGGCGCGGACGCCCATGACGGAAGGCTACTTATGGACGACATCCATCACGCAGGCGTGTTCTTTGCGATCTTTGCCTTGGTGCTCGTGCTGTATGGTCTGCTGCTCGTGCGCACGGGTAAGAAGAGCTATCTGCCGTACCGTGCGATGCACTCAATACGGGGCGAGGAAGACGTTCGTCTTGTGGGCACGATTGTTGTGCGCATTGGCATTGCCGTGGGTGTGGGGGCGGCGATCGCCATCGTCTTTGGGGCGCGCTAGAGCAATCGGTGCTCAAAGGAGCCGTTATCGTACACGCCGTAGCTGCTTGTGCCGTCTTTGGGGATGCCGACGCTGCCTGGGTTGAAGCACCATGCCTCCGGTGCGCCTGGGCAGGTCTCGCTCACCTTAATGTGCGTGTGACCATACACGATCGCGTCTCCTGCGCTGAGTGGCGGCAGGTTGTCAACGCTGTTGTGGAGGCCTGGCCCATACACGTGTCCGTGCGTGAGAAAGAGCGTGTGCCCGGTTGCGGGGTCGAGGAGTTGGTTGTACGTTGCCATGCAAGGGAAGTCGAGGACCATCTGGTCCACCTCGGCCTCGCAGTTGCCACGTACGGCAAGGATTGTATCCGCGCGTGCGTTAAGAAGCGCAATGACGTGTTTTGGATCGTAGTCTGCGGGAAGGTCGTTGCGTGGGCCATGGTAGAGCAGGTCGCCGAGCAGGACCACACGGTCTGGGCGTTCCTCGTCGATTGCCGCCATAAGCCGTTCGCAGGCTTGTGCGGCGCCATGGATGTCGGATGCGATTACGAGCTTCATGTGGCTCCTCTCGCTGTGGATGGTCGGTAGTCTCACTCTATGGTAAGGGATTGACACGTTCGCGACCGCTGCGGGTCGGGCTGGACGGGATGGAGACCCGTGCGGGTCGGGCTGGACGGGATGGAGACCCGTGCGGGTGAGGTTGGACGGGATGGAGACCCGTGCGGGTCGGGCTGGACGGGATGGAGACCCGTGCGGGTCTGGCTGGACGGGATGGAGACTCGTGCGGGTGAGGTTGGACGGGATGGCCACCGCTGCGGGTTGTATCACCCGCAGCGGTTGCGAGTCGGGCCGGCCACACCCGCAGCGGTCGCGAATCGCGCAAAGCCCACCCGCAGCGGTCTTATTCTCGTCCAATCACCCCTCGTCTAGCCTGAGCAGAGGAGGCAGTAGGGCAAGCACAAGCTTCGTCTGCCTTGCCAAAAACCCCTCGTCCTTCAAAAGACGGCGTATGCGATATTCCTCATATGGCTTACCGCTCTGGGCAAATTGCTTGGCAAACATGAGCGCGGTCCTATTGAGCGCCGCGACGCTGCACACGTCATCAAACATGAGAAAAAACGGCTTGTAATTCGCAAGGATATAATCCTGCAACCGGTTCTTGTCTTCTACGCGCGCGGGTTTTCCAGAGTGGGATTCGTCCCCCAAATACTCTCCCAGCATACGAGCATCTGGCCATTGAAAGTCGGGTCGCAGTGAACGATGCTTGAGTTGCGCTCTAACCTCTTCGCTCACAACAAGTTGTTTGTTTGCCAATGGCTTGGTCATAGAGAGCCCCGCATAGCGTGGAGGAAGGGTGAATGCAAGATTGATATATGTTTCCATTGGAGAGCCAGACTCATCTATGGCGTATTTCGCGGCAAATCGTGCAAGCTTTAAACCATTTTGGTGGGACATGTCGCTTAAATAGCTCTGCATGCTGCTGGGATCGCAGAACCGACTGCTTGTTCCGGGCTTATCGTAATGGCATCGTCCAGTTTGAGGTTTAAGCGGGTCTTTTGAGTAGTTACCGCAACATTCGCAAGCAAAGGCAAGCGTATGCAGCTTCGCAACAAGGTCCTCATTCTTGCCCGCGCGGACTGCTTGCGCCTCCGTCTGTGCTACGCGCAGCAGTGCCAGCGGCGGCGCCTCAATAAACACTCGAGCCTTGCGGGGAAGTCGCAAATGATTGGGGCTGTCTGTGGCCACGAGTTCCAAGAAACTTTGAGCAGGTAGCTGTGTTGAGAGTACGCGCGGAGTGGTCTTGGCAAACCAATGCCGCTGTGACATGTTTGGAGCCAACAACGCAAGGGGATTCTTCTCGGAGATATTGAGCCAGTCAAAGAGTCCCTCTAGCTCGAGCTTGCTCGCAGGGCAATCCAATGGGGTCGGCTGCATTGATTCGGCTGGGCGCGCAGACACGATTTCGCCCCTGCGCGCGGCACGCAAAAGCCTGATTGATTGGCTTCCCGTAATGAATATGCGGTGTTCGGCATCCATGTGCCTACCATAGCTGTGTATGAAAAACGCGAACCCAAGAATCTTTGTCTGTGTCTCACCTGGCTTTCGCATAACTTGCAGCAATTGCTCAATCCGCTTGCAAGGCGCAGGTCGCGACCTTGGTCGGTATTGGTGGCAAAGGATGCGGATTATAGAAGCCATCGAAATCGACGGCGGTTTTTCGTCCTTTTACCGTGGTTTAAACAGTTGGCTTGCAAAATGGGTCGATTGTGGTAGATGCGCTTCGCTGCGGCTGCAAGCGTTGAGGACCGCGCTGGACGGAACGGAGACCGCTGCGGGTCGGGCTGGACGGGATGCCCACCGCTGCGGGTTGTATCACCCGCAGCGGTGGCGAATCGGGCGAGGCCCACCCGCAGCGGTCGCGAATCGGGCAAGGCCCACCCGCAGCGGTCGCGAGTCGGGCAAGGCCCACCCGCAGCGGTCGCAATTTGGACAAGCGCATCGGGCTCCAAATGCAAATGTGTGGCAAATGTGGCCGCAGGCATACCACAAAACCGCAGGTCAGAGCCATATATCGAAAGTAGCAAAAAATCTAACTCAAACTGACTTAGATTATGTATAGAATCAGAACGCAGGGGAATACTAGTAGACGTAAAGCACGTGTGAGGCAAGTCAAGGTGACTTGCGCACCAGTACGAAAGGACATAATAACATGGCGAAGATTCTTGGCATCGACCTTGGTACTACCAACTCGGCGATGGCCGTTCTCGAAGGTGGCGAGCCCACGATTATCGTTAACGCAGAGGGCGACCGCACCACTCCGTCTGTCGTGGGTTTCCGTCCCGACGGCGAGCGCATCGTTGGCAAGGCTGCAAAGAACCAGGCCGTCACCAACCCCACCAATACCGTCTTCTCCATCAAGCGTTTCATGGGCCGTCGTTACGACGAGGTCGGCTCCGAGCTGAAGACCGTGCCGTATCACGTCAAGGGCGGCGTGGGCAACCGTGCCGTCGTCGAGATTGACGGCGAGGACTTCACCCCCGAGCAGATCAGCGCCATGATCCTGGCCAAGATGAAGGCTGACGCCGAGAAGTATCTGGGCGAGCCCGTCACCGACGCGGTCATCACCGTCC
>JAFWMI010000166.1 GCA_017513965.1 Atopobiaceae bacterium | reverse complement strand
CGCGAAGTGCTTGCCGCCGTGCGGCCCCATGTCCGGCACGAACCCGGCTTCGGCCATCTCGGCCAGCTGCCGTGCGTTGTAGGCGCCGTACGCGCACACGTCCAGGAAGTCGTACATGGTCGTCTGGTTGTGGCGCTGCGCTGCCAGCACGTCGGCGGGGGAGGGCGTGAGCGGGTAGGCCAGCGAGCTCGCCAGCATGCACCCGATGCGCCCGCCCTCGACCAGCTCATGGCAGAGGCTCACGGCACCCAGGTGCGCTAGCACCGTGTGGTGAAGGATCTGGTACTTCTCAGCTTCGGTGAGTTGAGGAGCACCGGGTCCAAAGGCGGCAGGGCCCTTGACCTGGAAGCCGGGGAGCATGAGGCACAGGTTGTCCTCGTTCAGTGTGAGCCAGTCCTTGACCACGTCGCCGTACTCCTCGAAGCAGAGGCGGCAGTACCGGAGGAAGGCGTCAACGGTCTCGCGTCCCAGCCACCCCCGGTGGCGCTCGGAGAGCGAGAGCGGCAGGTCCCAGTGGTAGAGCGTCACGACGGGCGCGATCCCTCTTGCGCGCAGGCGCTCGAAGACCTGCCGGTAGAAGCGCACGCCCTCGGCGTTCGGCTCCGTGTCGTCGCCGTTCGGGAAGACGCGCGTCCAGGCAATCGACATGCGGAAGGCAGTGAAGCCCATCTCAGCCATGAGGTCGATGTCCTCGCGCCAGTGGTGGTAGAAGTCGGACGCCTGGTCGAAGTTCGGTACGCCAGGCTGGTTGTAGACGCTCTTGCCCTTGCCGCCTTCGGCGGTCGCGCCCTCGAACTGGAAGGACGAGGTCGACCCGCCCCAGTAGAAGTCCTCGCTCATCTGATAAGCCATCTCGCTCCTCGCTCTCTGTGTCATGGCTCTGATTGTATGTGAAGGGGCCCGCGGGACGTTCCCCGCGGGCCCGGAGGGAAGGAAGGGCTTACTTGCCCTGGCCGGGGACCTTCACCTTGAGGCCGCTCTTGGCCAGTGCCCACGTAGCGACGAAGCTGGCAACGAAGGAGATCACGATGGTGAGGCAGCCGACGATGACGTTCTTGATGCCCAGGTCGCCGAACATGGCAGGGATGCCGACTACGGAGGACGAGGCAATCATGTAGAAGCGGAACCCGAAGAGGCCGGCAAAGAGGCCACCGATGCCGGAACCGATGATGGAGCCGAGGAAGCCGTGCTTTGAGGGCAGGTTGACGCCGTACAGGGCAGGCTCAGAGATGCCGAGAATCGCGGAAAGCGAGGCAGAGCTTCCGGCGCCGCGGTCGGCCTTGTCGGTGCGGGTGAGGGCGATGGCCATTGCGGCGCCTGCCATGGCGAGGTTCTCTGCGAGCATGGAGGGCATGAGCAGCTGGTCGAAGCCGTTGGTCATGATGGACGTGAGGATGATGGGGAACGCGAAGGAGTGGGTGCCGGTGGCGATCATGATCGGGGTGAGCGCGGCGATGATGCCCACGGCGAACCCGCCCAGTGTGTCGCCCATCCAAGTGATGCCGCCGCCGAGGATGTCGGCGACCCAGGTGCCCAGGGGTCCCACGGCCATGAGCATGAGCGGGGTCATGACGAGCATGGTGCAGGTGGGGGCCATGAAGGCGCGGACGATGTCAGGGAAGATCTTGTTCATGAACTTCTCGACGTAGGACTGGATCCACACGCCCAGTACCACCGGCAGGACCGTCTGCGCGTAGCTCACGGCAGGAACGGGAATGCCGAAGACCGAGAGGTTCTCGACGCCGAGCGCCTGGAAGTCGCCGATGTTGACGCGCAGGTCAGGCACCAGGTAGGGATGCACCATAACGCCGGCAAGGAGCATTGCCAAGAAGGGATTGCACTTGAACTTCTGCGAGGCGGAGTAGGCCATGAAGAAGGGCAGGTAGTAGAATCCGGCCTTGTAGATGAGGTTGAAGACGTAGTAGGTGGGGCTGGTGGCGCTCGTCACGCCGCAGAGCTCGAGGATGGTGAGCAGGGCGCACACCATGCCGGAGGCCATGAGCACGGGCACGGCCGGGGTGAAGATGCCAGAGACGACCTCAAAGAAGCGGTCCATGGGACTCTTGTCCTTGTCCTCCGCCGCAGTCTGGGGATCGTCGGTCTCGCCGCCTGCGGCAACGCCCATGGCGAGCACCTCGTCGTAGGCCTTGGACACGTCCGGGCCGATGACCACCTGGTGCTGGCCGTTCTGCACGATCACGCTGATCACGCCCGGGATGGCCTTGAGCGCCTCTACGTCGGCGAGGCTGTCGTCGCGCAGCTGGAAGCGCAGCCGCGTGGCGCAGTGCATGACGAACGCCACGTTGTCCTTGCCGCCTACTCCCTCGACCGCAGCCTCGGCGAGAGCTCGGTAGTCCTTCTTTGCCATGTATCTCTCCTTCCTTCGCGGGGCCTCGGCCCTGTGCCCTGCCCCGGCTTCCTTGCACAAATACATAGTATACGATGTATTTGTGGAGTCAAGTGAGGACAGAGAATACATCCCATGCGATGCAAGTCCGTAAGTCTGAATAAATTAGGCCGTTTAACTGGGCATATACAGTTCTTTCAAGCTATTTCTGAAGAGAATGTATCTTGTGCTATCTACACGTTTTATCCATATACATTGTATACGATGTAATCGTCGTCAGGACAGGACCGAGAAAGGGGATTCCCATGTAATACGTGCTCATCAAAAACGTCACCAGGCCCGGGATGGCCGATGCCTACGCCGAGGTGTCGAGGCGCTTCGGGAGGGAGATGGAGGAGCTGCCCGGCTGCAGGGGCTTCGAGGTCCTGCGCTCGGACCAGGAGCCTGAGGTCGTGGCAAACCTCATCTGCTGGGAGAGCAGCGAGGCGGTGAGGGCAGACGACGGATCGACCTTCCTGAGGTTCAAGCCCGAGCTCAAGCCGCTCTTCGTCTCGAACACCACCGAGACCTTCGAGGCCCTGTAGGGCGGTGCTGCGCTAAGATTGACGTGGGCAACGGCGAGGAGGTTAAGATGGCGGAATCCAAGGTGATGTGGGGCAGATCGACCAACATGCTCACGAGGCGCGTGTACCTGCTGCACCGCGCGACGCACGACGAGCTGCTGTCCAGGCTCGCCCCCCTCGGCCTGAGCCTCAACCAGGCCATCGCCGTCTGCTACATCCACGATCACACCGGGGAGCCAGTCTACCAGCGCGACCTCGAGTGCGAGCAGGGCCTCACCAACCCCACCATCACGGCCATGGTCAAGTCCATGGTGGCCAACGACGTGGTCTATCGCATACGCGACAAGAACGACGGGCGCTTCTGGCAGCTCAGGCTCACGCCCCACGGCCTCGACCTGTACGAGCCCGCCCGCGATATCATCACGAGTGTGAACGAGAAGTTCGAGGCGCGACTCACGGACGAAGAGCTCGAGACCTTCTACGCCCTGGCCGCGAAGCTCCTCCTCGACGACGAGGCCGAGGAGGAGCGCGCGAGGCGCGAGGGGTGATGGTGCGATAGGGGTGTGCTGTCACCACATGGTTGCAGGAGGAGCGGTCCCTCTAACACCCAAATCGGCTGATTCCCGCGATGGCCACTTCCAACAACGCGCGCCTGTTCACAGTTGCAGGCAGAGCGGTCCCCCAGCACCCAACTAGATTGACTCCCGCGATGGTCACAGCTAACAACGCGCGCCTGTGCACAGTGG
>JAFWMI010000165.1 GCA_017513965.1 Atopobiaceae bacterium | reverse complement strand
GGAGTGGTCGCGCCTTAGCTTACTGAAGTCAAGTATCCGGGTGTCCCCGCAGTGTCGATCCTCATCATCGAGCACCCCGTGGCCGAATTCGAGTATACCGTCCCGTTCCCGCCCACGATCCGCGAGCACCCGTAGAACGTCCCCATCCCCGAGCAGCCCACTGGCAGCGCCCAGCTCCCGTCCACGTAGATCGTCTCCAGCGCCGAGCACGAAGCGAACGTGAAACCAAGGTCCGCCAGCGATCCGGGGTCCAGCCCCATCAGGTACAGTGCCGCCAGCCCCGAGCACCCGTTGAACGTCTGCCTCATCGAGGCGAGCCCGCGCACGTTCTCCCACCCCGCCAGCGTCAGCAGCGACGTGCCCGAGTAGAACCAGTAGTCCATCGATGCCAGCGTCACACCAACCAAATCTGCCTTGAACGTGCACAGCCGCAGCCCCGCACGAGCGTCGTGCCAGGGCGTGCATCCCACCGCCTGGTAGTGGGCGTTGACGCAGATCCGCCCCGAGGCTGTGACCGCCCGCATCGCGGCCGGCGTCGACGAGCCCGTTACCTCCAGCTCGCCGTCGGAGTAGAGGTGCCCCCACACCCAAACCCTCTGGTCCTGGCTCGGGTTGGTCAGCACGCCCGAGCTCCCAAACGAGAGCGCAGCCACGCCTGCGCTGCTCGGCGCCACGTACCCCGTCTACCCCACGAGCCGGTAGCACCCGTTCACCGGGTACGCCGCGCTGGTCACAGCCGACGCGTCGAAGCTGGTCGCCCAGATCGTCTCAAGCCGCCCGCAGCTCGTGAACAGGTGGTCCAAGCACGTGGCTCCGGAGAGCTCCTCGAACCCCACGACCTCCACTAGGTTGCGCATGGAGTGGAAGAAGTACCCGAAGTTGGTCATCCCCACGCCCGAGAAGTCAGAGTCGAGCACCACGCGCGTGACCAGCGCCCGGACGTCGTCCCAGGGCCGCGCCTCGGCCGAGCCGTACCCTTCGGGGTCCACCTCCCAGCACTTAGAGATCGTCCCCACGTCCGAGCTCCGCCCGTCCCGGTAGTTGAGCTCAAGCGTCCCGTCCATCAGCAACAGGGCCCGCGCCTTCACCCCGGTGTCCCACGTGAGCGCCAGTATCGCCGCCGCCATCTCGTCCGGAGCGTACTCGTCTGATGACCCGTTCTGCCCACGAATCGCCTCGGCGATGGCGTCGAACCGACGAGGACAGCGTCCCGCTCTCCAGTGCCATGTGAGGCTGCTCCAAGTACCTACCAGCATCATGCCCGTTCAGAGACGCTACAGCCCCCACCATCACCGACGGCCGATACAGCATGGCCACACCCGCCTGATGCCTGATTGCGTTCGCGATGTCGGTCAGCACCTACGTCCTCACCCTGCTCAGCGCCATTGTCAGCTCGTGGGCAGGTTGCTGATTCTGGAATCATGATCTCCTTGGCGTTGCACCCGGCTCGCTGCATGCGGTGCAGGCTGGTGAGGCACCCGCTCATGGCCTCGTCCTGGTAGACGCGGTCGAGCATGGTGGTGAAGTTCTTTACGTACGCGATGCTGTCGGGCATGTTCGGCCCTCCGTTTCTCTATGCGTGATGTGCCGGCGGCCATGTGGCCGTCGGCTCTCGTGGGTCATTCCTTCCTGTCGGCGACGCCCGCCACGTCAAGGAAGTGGCGCAGCTGCTTGTCGGAGTCGACCGCGGCGCCGGCGTTGGGCAGCCCGGTGCCGCCGGTGCCGCCACCGCCCGTGCGGCCGCCGGACGTCTCGAACATCCAGGGCTCTGCCTCGCGTAGCTTGTCCACGTCCCCGCCGTGGTCGGCGAGCAGCGCCTTCGCGGCCTTCACGTTCTTGGCTCCGGCGAGCGTGAGCTGGTAGGTGACGCGGTCGTCCTCGGCTCGCTTCTCGAGCGCCTCAATCTTGGCCGACATCTCCTCGGCGCGCTTCTGGCTCTCTGCGGCAGCGGCCGCCTGGGCCTTGAGCTCCGCGATCTCGCGGTCGCGCTCGGCCAGCTGGGCAGCATAGTCGGGAGCGTTGCCGACGTTGCCAGCGTTGCCGCCACCTGCGGCATCGCCAGCCCCGCCAGCCCCAGCGCCCGTGCCGCCAGACGCAGCCTGGCCCGCGTTCGAGCCCTCCTGCGCCTCCTGCTGCAGCCCTTCGACGCCTTGCGACGCGCCCTGCTCCTGCGCTTCCTGCCCGCCATTGACCTCACCTGCCATGGGACGCCCCCTACTCAGGTGACCACGCACATGCGTGTGCGTGGTCACCTGACTTGGGTGCCAGTCTGAGGGGATGTCACAAAGTGCCCGACCAGGCCGACCTGTGGCGTCAGATCCTATTGAGTTGTGTCGTGTGTGTCGCCGACCATGATGCCGCTATGGTGACGTGCAGCAGCCAGTCAGATTCGTGTCGCAGCTCTGGTGCATGATGTCCTCCGAAGCATTGTTCTGGTGCGTGTCAACTGCGTTCGTGCGTCGTGTCGGTCTCCTTCCGGGAGGGGCCAAGCGGACGGTGCACCGCAGCCTTCGGGAGGATCCACATCCCCTCGGTCGCCGGCTCATGGGTCCACATAGGTGTGCGCAGCCGAGCACTTCGGGGGCTGGTTCTCCCTTGGCTCGAATCCACATATAGCATTGGGGCACGACACAAAAGCGACGTGCCGCTCCGTCGCATCACATCTCGTACACAATGGGCGCTCTGTATAAGTTCCTGTCCTATTCGGGCATGTAGGCGCTGCGCGCCTCAACAAACCATGCAGAGGCTTTCGTTGCGTAGCAAAACGTTCGCCATACGCCCGACAGTCGATATAAGGCACAGCCGCTTAGTACCGCAACATTTGTGTCATGTAGCTTGGCTAGAATTGGCTCTATATATCGCGTGTTGCAACCCGGAGAACTCATGTCAAAGCTAAACATCGATCAGAAGACTATCAGGGATCTTCTCACGGCAAAAAAGTCGAACTTTCTCATACCGGATTACCAGCGCCCTTATGCTTGGACGGAGGACGAGTGCGACACCCTCTGGGACGACCTCTTCACCTTTGCCTTCCCTGATAACGACTACAGTCAGTTCGACAGCGAGAAGGATGAGTACTTCCTGGGCCCCATCGTCACCTTTACCAATGAGCAGGGCAAGCTGGAAATCATCGACGGCCAACAGCGTCTCACTACCATCATGCTGCTTCTGAGGGCTTTCTACTCCAAGTTTGAGCACGCGCAAGACAAGCAGACGAAGAGCACGCGCGAGACGATCTCGAAGTGCATATGGAAGACAGACGAGTTCGGCGAGCCTGACACGTCCAAGCTCAAGATTGACTCTGAAGTTGCATCGGACCAAGACAAGGAGGAGTTCCTCACCATCCTCCGCACCGGTCAAGTGAAAGCTGGCCAAGAGAGCCGCTATGCCAAGACCTTCCAGTTCTTCCAGACCAAGATCGATGAGTTCATCAGCGACTTCGCGATGTACACGGCATATTTGCCGACGCGCATCCTCAACAACGTCATCCTGCTGCCTATCGAGGCTGAGTCCCAGGACACGGCCCTGAGAATCTTTTCGACGCTCAACGACCGAGGACTTCCCCTCTCCGACGCCGATATTTTCAAGTCACAGTTCTACAAGCACTTCTCCGCGCTCGGGACAAAGGATGACTTCATAGCCAGGTGGAAGGCCCTTGAAGAGGTCACCGACGCCATATTCAGCCCCTCGCATGGCACCCCCATGGACGAGCTCTTCACCCGATACATGTACTACGAGCGTGCGAAGCTCGGCATTTACAATACGACGACCGAGGCGCTGCGCGACTTCTACGAGCGCGACAAGTACAAGCTGCTCAAATCGGAGGAAACCCTCGCAAACCTCGAGGCGCTCGCAGCGTTCTGGAAGGCAGTTGCCGAGCAAGACGAGCAGTTCTTCTCGGACCGCGTCCTGCGTAGACTCTTCGTGCTCAATTACGCACCCAACGGCATGTGGACCTACATCGTATCGGCCTGGTTCATGACGCACAAGAACGCCGAAGGCAAGCTCGATGAGCCCAAGTTCTACACGTTCCTGCACAAGATCACGGCATTCATCTGGGCTTACGCCATCGAGCGTCCCGGCGTCAACTCGCTGCGCACGCCTGTCTACCCAGAGCTCATCCGCATCGTGAGCGGCGAGGAGATCGAGTTCTCAAGGCACCGCTTCGACAGGGAGGCCCTGCGCGGCCGCTTCATGGCATATGAGTTCCGCAACGGCCGGCCCGTCACAAGGTCCATGCTAGCATGGTGGATGTGCCAGGATGAAGGGCAGCCACTCATCGACATAAACACCGTCTTCGAAATCGAGCACATCTACGCAAAGAAGCGCGGAGAAGTTGAGGGCCTCGAGCGCTCGAAGATTGAGGCCCTTGGCAATAAGGCCCTGCTTGAGAAGCGCATCAACATCCGAGCCTCGGACTATCGCTTCGAGGACAAGAAGAAGTACTATCGCGGCTTCAAGGCTGCGAGAAGCTATCGCGAGGGGACGAAGAACGAGGAGTTGCTGGCCCTGGCTGATCTCGACGATTTCGATGCCAAGGATATTGAAAGCAGAACTGTCACCATCATCGACTCGTTTATGGACTATCTTGACACGAACGGCTTGCTCCAAGCGTAATTCGACGAGCATGGATCTCATGCCGGGTCACCCGAGGTGGCCCGGCTTTTCTGTTCCGATGGGTCGCACTATGAGAAGCGCGGCAAGGGCGAGCCGGTCTGCATCGACGACGAGATTCCGTTCGATATACCGGAGAGCTGGGAGTGGTGCAGGTTTGAAGCTGCTCTTGTAAACCGCGATGCCGAACGAATTCCTGTGTCCGTTGCCGACAGAGAGCGCCGTGCAAAGATTTACGACTACTACGGCGCTTCCGGTGTAATCGATGCGATTGACGACTATCTATTCGACAAACCGCTATTGCTCATTGGAGAAGACGGCGCCAATCTCCTCAACCGATCAACCCCCATAGCTTTCATTGCGCGTGGTAAGTACTGGGTCAACAACCATGCGCATGTCCTTGACGGCATCTCAGAAACATACCTTGAGTATGTCGCCCTGTATATCAACTCAATATCGCTGGCCCCATACGTCACCGGAACCGCACAGCCCAAAATGAACCAGCAGAAGATGGGGACCATCTTGATCCCCATCCCACCCAAGATGGAGCAGTCCAGAATTCTCGAGCGCGTCAGTCTTTTATCACCCCTTGTTGAGAGCTACGGCACTCTCGAGGACGCCCGTGAGCGCCTAGACGCCGAGCTACCCGACCGTCTGCGCAAGTCAATCCTGCAGCTGGCCGTGCAGGGCAGGCTCGTGGAGCAGGACCCAGCCGACGAGCCAGCATCAGCCCTCCTCGACCGCATCCGCGCCGAGCGTGCCGCCCTCATCAAGACCAGGAAGATAAAGGCCCCCAAGGGCGGTGAGTCAACCATCTGCCGCTCTTCCGATGGCGGCTACTATGAGAAGCGCGGCAAGAGCGAACCCGCCTGCATCAACGACGAGATTCCGTTCGAGATACCGGATAGCTGGGCTTGGACGCGGTTAGGTTCATTATTCGACATGCAGGCAGGTAAATACATCTCTGCATCCAAGATAAGTGAGATGCAAGATGACCATCATCAATATCCGTGTTTTGGTGGCAACGGAATACGCGGATACGTTGTTTCACCCAACCGTATTGGCTCCCATCCCATCATCGGAAGGCAAGGTGCCTTATGCGGTTGCATCAATTATGCAGAAGGCGAGTTCTATGCCACAGAGCATGCGGTTGTCACTACCTGTTTTGATGAAACGGACGTGGGCTGGGCGTGCATGGCGCTTGAGGCGTTGAACCTCAACCAGTATGCGACCGCCACAGCGCAGCCGGGGCTAGCCGTATCAAAGATAGTCGAAGTTCTTATACCCGTGCCGCCAGCGGCGGAGCAAGCTAGGATAATCGAGACCGTCCTGACAATCAATCCATTGCTTCGCTAAACAATCCTCCGTGTCGGACGAAAGGAGTCTTGCATGGAGGATTACAAAACCTACTTGGCCGAGAAGGGCTTCTCGGCGCATACGGTCGACTCATACCTGTTTGCGGTACGGCAGTTACGCGATAGGATTGGCTACGAACCCAGAAACGAGAGCTTGCTAGAGCACAAGGACTGGTTGGCAGCGCACTTCGCTGCCAAAACCGTGAACCTGCGCATCACCGCCATCAACTCGTATCTGGACTTCATCGAGTACCAGGGCATCCGATTGAAGAGCCTTCGCATCCAACAGAAACCCTATCTCGATAACGTCATTAGCCAGGACGACTACGTGCTGCTACGCGATTCGCTACTTCGTGACGGCGAGTTGTTCTGGCATTATGTGGTGCGCTTTCTCACCTGCACCGGTGCTCGTATAAGCGAGCTACGCATGTTTACTGTGGAATCCGTTTCAATCGGCCATCTCGACATCATCTCAAAGGGACAAAAGCTGCGGCGCATATACATTCCGACAAGTCTGCAGCGTGATGCGTTGGATTGGCTACACGGTATCAATCGCAGCGATGGCTTCCTCTTTGTCGCGAAAGGCAACAAGCCCATGACTGCACGGGGCATCTCCATGGGGCTCAAACGTTACGCCGAGAAGTATGGTATCGACCCGGATGTTGTATACCCACATTCATTCCGGCATCGCTTTGCTAAAAACTTCATCGGACGCAACCCTGATATCGCACTTCTAGCTGACCTCATGGGGCATGAAAGCCTTGAGACGACGCGCGTTTACCTGCGTCGTACGGCATCGGAGCAGCGCGCTGCAGTTGACGCAGCTATTGATTGGTAATCTGAGTCGCCGCATCATTGAAAGCCTGACTAATACGTGGCTGCTCTGCAAATGGAGGTATTGGTATCAATGCTTCCTCAAGATCTTTCAACTTGATACCCGGAACAGTCGTCCCCTGACCGAGCCGATGAAAGGCGGGTCGTTCGCTCTGGAACCATATGTGAAGATACTCGACATTGAGGCTAGTCCGAATGCGTTTTAAGTCCTGATTGATTGTGCAGTCGATGGCACAAATTGTACTTTTCCCAGGAACCAGTCTGGTCGCAACAATGAGATCGCCGATCGAACATCTGCTTATAGATGGCTTACTTGCTAACCCATCTGCGCTTATTGTGTCAATGGTACTCGTGAGAGTATCACTCTTCAAATCCTTTACAGATGCCCATGGTATGCCACCATGCCAATAACTCGGAGTTCCTTTATCTGGGGTTCCGCCGCCTGCAATCGAAACTACACTTGAAAGTCGCGCCCACTCCCATGTATTAGGAATTTCGAACGGAACCTCTATCGGCTGAGGCTTGCCCTTGCCGCGCTTCTCATAGTAGCCGCCATCGGAAGCGCGGTAGATGACGGACTCGCCGCCCTTGGGAGCGCGTATCTTCTTGGCCTTGACTAGGGTGGCGCGCTCGGCGCGGATGCGCTCGAGGAGGACTGAGGCGGGCTCGTCGGTAGGATTCTGTTTGACAAGCTTGCCCTGCACGGCAAGCTGCAATATGGACTTGCGCAGGCGGTCGGGCAGCTCGGCGTCGAGGCGCTCGCGGACGGATTCGAGAGAACCGTAGTCGTCAACGAGGGAAAGCAGGTCCTGTATGCGTGCAATAATTCGTACCTGCTCCTGTACTGGTGGAACCGGCGTCAGCATGTTGGAGATTGAGCCTAGATAGACACCGCCTTGGGCGGTACCTGATGCATTAGAATAGTAAGAGAAAAACAGAGGGCTCTGTAATGTCCAGTAGGAATAACTATTCAAACCAAACGTATTGATAATGGCTATGCTCCGTTGGGCTATGACCTCAACATCGTGGTTGTAAATTGCTGCATTGCCGATTGACCCTCCGATAATGCCCAGTATGATGTCTCCTCGTGCTATCCGTGTACGCGGATTCTCCTTCTCAAAGCCTTTCTTATCAGCAAACCTCTGCACAAGTGAGAGATCGATGCGCCCATCCTTTATATTCATTGCGCTTATGACTGGGTAGCCTTTAGATTGTTTTGGCGGTGGATTGTGGGACCCATCTACTAGTTTCTTACATAAGGTACCGAATCTGCACCACTCCCAGCCATCAGGAATGTCGTACGGAATCTCGTCATCGATGCAGATTGGCTCGCCCTTGCCGCGCTTCTCATAGTGCGACCCATC
>JAFWMI010000164.1 GCA_017513965.1 Atopobiaceae bacterium | reverse complement strand
GGGTATCGCGGTGCCGACATAGCCCATAAGGTCGTGGGCGTGGGTAGCGTGGGTACGCGTGCGTGGATCGTGGTGATGGAGGGTGCAAACGAGCACGACTCCTTGGTGTTGCAAATCAAAGAGGCGTCCTCGTCTGTGCTCGAGCGCTATGTGGGCAAGGCACCTCAGGCAAACCACGGCCAGCGAGTAGTTGAAGGCCAACATGCTATGCAAACGGTAAGCGATCCGCTGCTTGGTTGGACACGGATGCCCATGGGCATGGATGGCAGGTCTCACGATTACTACGTACGCCAGCTGTGGGATGGCAAGGGCTCCATTGACCTCGACCTCATAAGTGGCAAGCATCTTACGTATCTGGCTCGCGTTTGTGGCTGGACGCTTGCCCATGCCCATGCGCGCACGGGAGACCGTTTTGCCATTGCGTCGTACTTGGGAAAGAGCGACCTGTTCGATCAGGCGGCATGCACCTTTGCCCGCGCCTACGCCGATCAAAACGAGAAGGACTACCAAAGCTTTGTGAGCGCGCTCGCATAGCGAACGAAACAAGTACAAGCGACGTTCCTTGTCTACATGCTATGGTTAGAGCACAAGCCTTCGCAGAAAGGAGCTCCCATGGCACGGCAGTATTTGGTACTCGACATTGGCGGCACATTCATTAAGTACGCGATTATGGATGACGGCGCAGAGTTCGTCGAACGCGGAAAGGTGCCTGCGGTAACGAGCAGCGAGGAAGGCACACTGGCTGCGCTTGCGGGCGTGCGCGATGCCGTGGGGGACTTTGACTACGAGGGCGTGGCCATCTCGATGCCTGGTCGCATAGACACTGCCCAGGGTATTGCCCACACGGGTGGCGCGTTTCGCTGGGTGCTTGAGTATCCCGCGGCGGAGCGTTACGGCGCCGTGTTTGGCAAGCCCACGACTATAGCCAATGACGGCAAGTGTGCGGCATTCGCCGAGAGCTGGAAGGGCGCCTTGGCAGACGTGGACTCCGGTGCCGTGCTCGTGTTGGGCACCGGCATTGGTGGCGGCATCGTGCTCGACAACGAAGTGTGGATGGGCGCGACTGGTGGCGCGGGCGAGCTCTCGGTGTTCGTGACGAGCTTTGATGCGGCCAGGAACGGTATTGGCTTCTCGAACATAGACGCGCTATGGGCAGGACGCATTGCCGCGTCGGCCCTCTCGGGTAAGTTCGCATTTGCCAAGGGCATCGAGAAGGCCGACGGCGTAATGCTGTTTGACGCCTACGAGGCTGGTGACAAGGACGCGCAGAACATCCTCAAGGAGTTTGGCTTCCAAACTGCGGCTGGTATCCTGAGCCTGCAGAGCGTGCTTGACCTGCCGCGCTATGCCATTGGCGGCGGCATATCCGCGCGTCCCGAAACCACCCAGATCGTGGCGGACGCCGTCGACGAGCTCTTCGATCCCAACGCGGGCTTCCTGCCGTTTGGCAAGCCACAGATCGTAACCTGCAAGTTTGGCAACGAGGCCAACCTCATCGGCGCTTTGGCCTTCCACCTGCGTTAGCCGGCGGATATGAGGGGCCACCTTCTATACGTACGGATGCGAGGGAGTGGCCCCTCTTGTGTTCGGCCTACAGCTCTATGGTGAGCTCTACGGGGCAGTGGTCGGAGCCATAGACCTCGTTCAGAATGCTTGCCCCCGTTACGTGGCTGGCAATGGAATCGCTCACGAGGAAGTAGTCGATGCGCCATCCCGCGTTGTTCTGCCGTGCGCGGAACCGGTAGCTCCACCAGCTGTATGCGCCTTCGAGGTCTGGGTGACGTGCGCGGAACGTATCCACGAACCCAGCGTCGAGCAGCTTGCCAAAGCTCTCGCGCTCCTCATCCGAGAACCCCGCGTTTCCGCGGTTGGGTCCGGGGTTCTTGAGGTCTATCTCCTCGTGCGCCACGTTAAAGTCACCGCAGGTAATCACAGGCTTTTGCGATGCCAACTCGCAGAGGAAGTCCCGGTAGCGCTCGTCCCAGGCCAGGCGCGTGTCAATGCGCTTGAGTTCGTTTTGCGCGTTGGGGGTGTATACGTTCACAAACCAATACCGCTCAAACTCAAGCGCGCACACGCGGCCCTCGTCGTCGGCAACGTCGCAGCCAATGGTACGTACCACCTGCAGCGGCTCCTCTCTGCTAAAGACGGCCGTGCCCGAGTACCCCTTTCGCTCGGCGTAGTTCCACGTTTGGTGATAGCCGGGGAACTCTAAGCCGAGCTTCGCACGCTGATCGTCCTGCAGCTTGGTCTCTTGGATGGCAAAGACGTCAGCGTTGATGGTGGCGAAGATGTCCGCGAAGCTCGGGTCCTTTTTGAGCACGGCGCGCAGGCCGTTTACGTTCCACGATACAAGGCGAAGCTCGTGCGAGGTTTGGGTCGTTTGGTCGGGCACGGATGCCTCCTAGCGATAGCGTGCGGTTGCGGGTCTAGTGTAGCGCACTCGAGGGTGCTCGAGCATGCGCTAGCCAAACAGGAACTCCTCCCACTGGGGCAGATCGCGTAGCGCTTGCGTGCGGCCGAGGTAGAAGGAGGCATCCAGCTTGTTGGTATCGAGCGTGAGACTGCTTACGGGCATGGCGTCGGGTCGCACAATCAGGCACTTGCCGTCGTCGGCGAGCCTTTGTATGCGCTCCATCTCGGTGTTGTAGCGCTCCGCACGGGTGAGAATCGCCTCGCGTAGGTGCGGGTAGTCTGCCGTGAGTCGCAGGATCATCCGCCGCGTCGCGCCCGTGTAGGGCTGCTTGCGGTATCCAAGGGGACGCGTGGCAAGAAACAGGAACTTCTCGTAGCCCTCCTGCTCGGCGAGGCATAACGGCAGGCCGGCGCCTGCGCCCAAGCCGCCGTCGAACATAACCTGCCCGTCCAGCTCGATGGGGTCCATAATCCAGGGGAGCGTGGAGCTCGCGCGTACGCGATCGATGAGGTCTCCGACGGTGGGGCAGTCCTCCTTGCCCCAACACACCGAACGGCCAGTGTCACGCTCGAACGCCTGCACGCGCAAGCGAGCGGGGTTTGCCACAAAGGTGTTCCAGTCGAACGGCGCCACGCCGCGTTCCACGGCACCGCGGTAGCAGTAGTCGGCGTTAATAAAGCCCTTGCCCCGTAGGGCACTGAGCATGCCACCCGCCTCGGGAATGCCGGCGAGGTCCACAAATGCCCACCGCACGCGCCACCTGTCGCGCGAGAGGTAGTTTACCGTGTTGCTGGCACCTGCCGATATGCCGCAGACAAAGGGAAAGTAGATGCCCCGCTCGAGCAGCACGGACGACATGCCGGCCGTGTAGCCTGCCCGGTATCCGCCGCCCTCAAACACGAGGGCGCATCCCTCGACGTTGGTGGTAAGCTCTGGAATCGGTTCCATGCGTGTCTCCTCACGTGTCTGCCGTATATGGTAGCCCAAACAGGTTAGACTTCGGGGTGAGGCCGTTTCATGAGTGAAGGGATGTAGCATGGGCAAAACGATAACCAACGCGCGTGAGGCGTCAAAAGCATTGCAGAAGCTTGTTGAGCGCTCGGCCAACGTGGTGTTCTTTGGTGGCGCGGGAGTGAGCACGGCGAGCGGCATTCCCGATTTCCGCTCGCCCGACGGCCTGTATCACCAGAAGTTTGCCTACCCGCCCGAGACGATGCTCTCGCACAGCTTCTACGAGACCCACAAGGAGGAGTTCTTCGACTTCTATCGCACGCGCATGATAGCGCTCGATGCGAAGCCATGCCAAGCGCATCTTAAGCTCGCAGAGCTCGAGCGCGAGGGCAAAGTGAGCGCCGTGGTTACCCAGAACATCGACGGATTGCACCAAATGGCGGGTTCGCGTCGCGTGTGGGAGCTTCACGGCTCGGTGCATCGCAACATCTGCCGCAAGTGCGGTCATGTGCACTCGGCAGAGTGGGTGCTGCAGACCACGGGCGTGCCGCGGTGCGAGGTGTGTGGTGGAGAAGTGAAGCCCGATGTGGTGCTGTATGAGGAGGGGCTGGACAATCGCGTGATTGAGGGTGCGGTGCGGTCAATCGCCGCGGCTGACCTATTGATTATTGGGGGTACGTCTTTGGTGGTGTACCCCGCGGCCGGGCTCGTGCAGTACTTTACCGGCAATAACGTGGTGATTTGCAACCTGCAGCCCACGCCGCAGGATTCCTTGGCCGACCTTGTGCTCGCATGCGACATAGCCAAGGCGTTTGACTGGTAGGATTTGCAACCGTTAACCAATGAGGGACAGTCCCCGATTGGCTAGAACCAACGAGGGACAGTCCCTCATTGGTTAGTCCGCCAACGGTCCCCCTTGTGAACAACTAACAAATAACGCTAGAATGTCACCCATGACTGTGCGGGCAAAGGACACGTATGCTGAGAGACAGTTACACAACATGGCGTTGCGGCACTCACGAGCTCTCGCTCATGAGACCACGCATCATGGGGATTCTCAACGTGACCCCCGACTCGTTTCGGATGGTGGTGAGAACCTCGATCCGGAGATTGCGATTGCGCGTGGCCTTGCCATGCTCGACGAGGGGGCAGACATTCTGGACGTGGGCGGCGAGTCCACGCGTCCTGGGGCAACGCCCGTTGCCGTAGACGAGGAGCTCGATCGCGTGGCGCCCGTGGTGGAGGCGCTGTGCGAGCACGGGGCTATCGTGTCTATAGACACGCGCAATGTGGAAGTCGCCCGCACCTGCCTTGAGCTGGGCGCCTCCATAATCAATGACGTCTCGGGCTTTACGGACGAGAACATGGTGGAGCTGGTGACGCAGAGCGACTGCGGCGTCGTGATAATGCACTGGAACCAGAAGACGGGGGTCAATTCCCGCAAGTCCGTGCAACTCTACGCAAATCACCCAGCGCGTCGCATGGTCCCCAGCGCTCGTCGCTTTACCCTTCCCGACGAGGCGCCGCTCATGCGCGAGGTGATGGGTTTCTTGGGCGATCAGGCGCGCTTGCTCATGCGGGCGGGCGTAGCGCACGACCGTATTTGCGTTGACCCTGGTCCCGGCTTTGACAAGGGCACCGACGAGGACGTTATTATTCAGCGCAACACCAAAAAGCTGCTCTCCATGGGCTATCCCGTGCTCACGGCGGTCTCGCGCAAGCGGTTTGTGGGAAGCGTGAGCGGCACCAAGGAGCCGCTGGATCGCGAGATGGCCTCCATGGGCATATGCCTGTCTGCGATCAGCGAGGGCGCTCGGCTCATCCGCGCGCACAACGTTGCCGCAACCTTTGAGGCGATCTCGGCGTTTTGGTCGGTCTCGCGTGCGGATTCGCGCCAAGGCTTCGTGTCGCTTGGGTCAAACGTCGGCGACCGCATGGGGTACTTGGCGCGCGCGGTCAAGCTCATAAACAAGCTGCCGCTTACCTGCGTAACTGCGGTGAGCAACGCATACGAGACGGAACCCGCCTATGGCATAGCCACGCCCGTGGCCAATGCGGTGGCAGAGATTCACACCGAGCTGCATCCGCTCGTGCTGCTGGACAAGTTGCTTGAGGTGGAAGACCAACTGGGGCGCATCCGAGACCCTCAAACGCTGGGACACGGTCCGCGTACCATCGACTGCGACCTGTGCTGGATAGAAGGCGAAGAGCACCATGGGGCGCGGCTCGAGCTTCCGCACCCTGGAATCGGCGAACGTGACTATGTGCTCGTGCCCATGGAGGACCTCATGCCCGACCCAGTTCGATTCCTCACGCATGCGGGCGTGACGGTGCGCGAGGTTGAGGATCGCGTGGGTCATGTGCTGGCAGACCTTGGCCCCATTGCCTGGGAGGACGAGGCATGACGCATGTTGTGCGCGTTCGTCCCGCGGTAGGCATGCAGCAGCTGGTGGGCGTGCCTTACGTGGTTGCCTTGGGCATTTGCGGGAAGATGGAGGGTGCGGGCATAGCATGGCCGCACACCATCGTGGATGCCACATCCAAAGAGGTACTGAGCGAGGTTGTGTCGCATGCCGGCTACGACGAGGGCATGTTCGTAGACGTAACGTTGGACGTGGACGAGTCGTTGGATGAGGCGGTACGCACATGCGTGGATGCATGGGCGGCTGCCCTGGCGGGACGTCCAGTGCTTGGACCGCTGGCACCTGTGCTGGAGGAGTATGCCAACAAGGTGACGCTGCTGGGTGAGGACGTGCTCGTCACCTATCCCAATGGCAAGGTGTACGCGCAGGGAACCTTTGTTGGGCTTGACGTGTGGGGACGCGCGACGGTGCGGCTCGTCAACGGACAAGAGCTCGAGTTTGCGGCAGAGCGCTTTGGCATTCGCCCGGCAATCTAGCGCCTGTTGTCATCACGGTTCTTGCCGCGTTGCCAGCACCAAATCTCGCGAATGCCGCGCAGCGTGAGGTCGGGATCCACCGCGTCGAACAGGTCGGTTGCCTTGCTTACGGTGCGGGCGAGACCTCCCGTGCCCACCACGGTGGCATTTGGTGCGTCGAGCTCGCGCTTTATGCGTGCTACAAGCCCCTCTGCCTGCGCCGCGGCGCCTATCACCAAGCCAGACTGAAGCGCCGCCTCGGTTGAGTCGCCTAACGCGTGTTCGGGGTTCTCTACGGGCACGCTAGAGAGTTTGGCCGCACGTGCAAACAACGCGTCGGCCGAAAGCATGAGCCCCGGGCCAATCGTACCGCCACGATACGCACCGTTCTGGTCCACCACGTCAATGTTGGTAGCCGTGCCAAAGTCAACCACAATAACGGGCGTGCCGTAGGTGTGCGCCGCAGCGACGGCGTTGGCAATGCGATCGGCACCCACGCCCTCGGGATTCTTTACCGCAAGCGGCATGCCGCAGCTTGCTCCGGGTCCCACCAGTAGCGGATCGTGCCGGAGCATGCGCTGGAAGCACCTCAGCCAAGCGCGGGTAAGGACCGGCACTACGCTCGCGACTGCCGCGTCCGCAACATAGCCAAAGTCGCAGCCGTCCATGGCGAAGTAGCCGAACAGACGAGAACGGAGGCTGTCGGACGTGTCGGTATGCAGGGTGGGCATGCGCCAGCACGTGATGTTGGAGCCGTCGGGGGCAAAGAGCCCAATGGTCGTTTGCGTATTGCCCACATCTACCGTTAGAAGCATGGTGCGATCCCTTCGTAGTGGCCCACAGAATAGGGTAGCTCACCCATGCACGGAGTGCACGTCTCGCATAACGCTTAAAACTTGCCGCTCGCCTATTAACGGTAGCGAGTAGGACGGAATCACGAACTTATTTGAGTCACATTTGCCTATACTGTCCTTCGTCATTCCGACGTCATTCCGTACGGCGGAAAAAAAAGATTTGCCTATGCAAATGTGTCGGAATGATGTAGATTGGTAGTAAAGCATGTCATGTAAAAGTGAAGGCATGTTTTATGTAGGCAAGTTCGGATAGGAACCGAACTAGGAAAGCAAGGGAAAGGAAGTAGTTATGCTCACTATCCGTCTGTTCTGCGCCGCTGGTATGTCCACCAGCCTGCTCGTGAGGAAGATGGAGGAGGCCGCCGCTGCCGAGGGCACCGAGGTCGACATCATCGCATTCCCCGTGGGCGAGATGGATCAGCACCTTGACGGCGTCGACGTTGCGCTGCTCGGGCCCCAGGTTGGCTACATGAAGGCTCAAATGCAGAAGACCGCCGCTGCCAAGGGCGTGCCCTGCGACGTCATCCCCATGGCCGACTATGGCATGGTCAACGGCAAGAACGTCCTCGCTTTCGCGAAGAAGCTTGCCAACAAGTAAGTTAGTTAGTCGCACTACCTAGCACTAAAACAAGGAAAGGAAAGGAGTCATCGTGGGCGATTTTCTTCAGAACACCGTTCTGCCCCTGTTCATGCGCTTCGTGAACACCCGCGGCGTCCGCGCTATTAAGGACGGCATGATGTTCACCATGCCGCTCATCATCGTCGGCGCTGTATACCTGCTTTTGTTCCAGCTGCCCATTGAGTCCGCAGCGAACTTTATCACCAGCCTTGGCATCGTGCCGTTCCTGAGCCATGGCTACACCTCCACGTTCCAGATCATCGCTATGGTCTGCGCCGTGGGCGTTGGCTACACGTGGGCGAAGAACGACGGCTGGGAGCCCCTCTCCGCTGGCGTCATCGCGCTCGCCGTGTTCCTCATTCTCATCCCCGACTATGTGGGTGCTGTCATCACCACCGCTGATGGTGCCACCACCATCGCCGCTGCTGACTCCATCAGCGCTGCTGAGGCTGCTGCCGTTGACGGTGCCATTGCAAGCCAGGTTTCTGGTCTTAACAAGACGTGGCTGGCTGGCCAGGGCATGATCGGCGCCATCATCGCTGGTCTTCTCTCCGGCTGCATTTACAGCATCTTCATGAAGAAGGACATCCGCATCAAGATGCCCGAGGGCGTGCCTGACGGCGTTGCAGCAGCATTCACTGGCCTGATTCCTGCTGCCGTCATCTGCACCGGCGCTGTTGTTATCTATGGCATCTGCATGGCAGCTGCTGGCGTCACCCCCATCGAGCTCATCTACCGCTTCATCCAGACCCCGCTCCAGGGCGTTGGCGACTCCCTGCCCGGCGTCATCCTGTTCGAGACGCTCATCCCGCTCCTGTGGTTCTTCGGCGTCCACGGCGCAACGGTCGTTGGCTCCGTCGCTCAGCCCATCGCTCTTATGAACCAGGCTGACAACGCTGCCATCTTCCAGCAGGGCATCGACGCTGGTCTGTCCCGCGACGCTGCTATCGCAGCTATCGGCCAGAATGGTGGCCACATCTTCACCGAGGCCTTCCAGAACTGCTTCCAGGCAATCTCTGGTTCCGGCATCACCATCGGTCTCGTCGTGTTCATGGTGTTCTTCGCCAAGTCCGCTCAGATGAAGCAGGTCGGCAAGCTTGGCCTTGGCTGCGGCATCTTCAACATCAACGAGCCCGTGCTCTTTGGTACTCCTATCGTTCTTAACCCCAAGCTCCTCGTACCCTTCGTTGCCGCTCCTCTGGTGTGCAACATTGGCGCTTACGTCCTCACCGACATCGGCTTTATCCCTACACCATGGGTGTTACGGTTCCTTGGACCACGCCTCCCATTCTGTCGGGTCTTCTGGCCATCGGTTGGCAGGGAGCCGCTTGGCAGGCAATCGCGCTCGTGGCATCGTTCTTCATCTACATGCCGTTCGCGAAGTCTGTTGACAACGACTACCTGGCTCTCGAGCAGGAGCAGGACGCTTAATAGGATCTGCATAGTGCCGGCGGTATTTGCCGCCGGCATTTTTCCGTAATTGTGTTTGATAAATAATGAAAAAATACTTTGAGGAGGTTATGCCCTATGACTGAAGAGATGGAGCTCATTTGCTTCCAGGTTATTAGCTCTGCTGGTGGTGCCAAGTCCAACTACATCTCCGCTATCCAGGCTGCCAAGGAAGGCCGCTTCGATGATGCTCGCGAGATGATCAAGGCTGGCGACGACATGATGGTCGTGGCTCACGAGCCGCACAACAAGCTCCTCATGTGGGAGGCCCAGGGCCGTACCGACATCGTGTGCGTCCTCCTCATCCACGCCGAGGACCAGATGATGAGTTGCGAAGTCTTCAAGCAGCTTGCCGTCGAGCTCATCGACCTTTACGAGAACGCGCTCGCCAAGTAGTTGCACTCGGGTCCAAAGTTCTAGGTGGGGGCGCTCCTTACGGGGCGCCCTTTTTCAGTTGAGGAGGGGATGGCATATGGCAACATTAGGCGTATCCGTATTTCCCGATCTTCGGCCCATGGAGGAGATTGAGCGGTACTTGTCCATTGCGGCGGAGCATGGCTTTACACGGGTCTTTACCAGCATGTTTTCTATGGAAGGAGCGCCAGCTGAGGTTCTCGATTGCTTTGCGCGCTTTAATGCCGCAGCGCACGCGTACGGCATGCGTGTGTCGCTCGACATCAACCCTTGGTGCATGGATCGTCTTGGGGCTACGCCGCAGGACCTCAAGGTGTTTGCCGGCATTGATGCGGACATCTTGCGTATGGATGGTGCCTACGGTGAGGAGGACAACCTCGCCATGCTGAGCAATCCCTACGGCATGCAAATCGAATACAATGCCTCAGCGATGGACCCCGCAAGCATAGAGCGTTTGGTTGCACGCGGCGCAGACTTGGATCGCATCTTGGCGTGCCACAACTTCTATCCCCAACGCTATACCGGATTCTCGTGGGAGAAGTTCGTGGCGACCAACGAGCGTTTGAAATCGCTGGGCATTCGCATAGGTGCCTTTATTGCGAGTCACGCGCCGGGAACGCATGGCGTGTGGGACGCGACCTGTGGTTTGCCCACAGTGGAATGTCTGCGCGATGTGCCGGCCGACCTCGCTGCACGTGTGCTCGTGGCTGCGGGTACAACCGACGTGTTCTTTGGCAATGCATACGCCTCGGTTGCCGAGCTGGAAGCGGTGCGCGAGGCTCTTGAGCCTGTCGTTCCGCATTATGTGAGCAAGGCACACGAGCACAGTGTGCAAGAAATGCCGGCGTTTCTTGGCCACGAGATTGCGCTTGACGTGCAAAAGAAGGTGCGCGTGGAGCCTGTGTACGACCTAAGCGACGTAGAGCGGACCATTCTGTTTGATTACTTCCCGCACTTGGACATGGGCGATTCATCTGAGTGGATCTGGCGCTCGCGTGGTGCCCGTACGTTTTTTCAAGACCAAGCCATTGTGCCGCGACGGTATGCATTGCCGCAGTTCGGGCGTGGCGACGTGGTAATGGTGAATGACAATTACAAGCATTATGCGGGAGAGGTGCAGGTTGTACTTGCGCCCATAACAAATGACGGCACCCGAAACCTGGTGGGGCGCATAGATGCTGAGGAAATGAAGATGTTCGACGTGATTAGGGACGAGGACGTAGTGGTGTTCTTGCCTGCGCGATAGTGTTGTGCGGACGGCACGGCCGAAAAGTGCGCATGCGCACATCCCACGAGTGCGCATGCGCACAGAAGTGACGTGAGAGGCCCGCATGTGTGCACTAATGGCCCGTTTGTGCACATATGCGACCTTCTCAGGTCAATTCTGTGTACACAGGAGCTGCGGATGCCCGCAAAAAGTGCGCATGCGCACTTCGGGGTATGCGCCCATTAGCGCAGCCAGGGGCGAAACACCTTGAATAGCCCTTCCAGTCGGCTCATAAACTCAGGGTCTCTTTGCAGACGCTTAAGACGCGTGGTAACCTCCGGACCGTCACGTTGCGCAATGACTGCCGCGATCCTTGCTGCGCTATGGAGAAACGCCTTTTGGGTACGTACGTCGTCATACGTGAGCGCAAACTCGCGAATTCCCAGCGTTTGGTAGTCGAGCGAGCGTACGTGGTCCTTTTGAGGGTTGTCGCCCTCCTCGTGAATGTGACCGAGATATTCAACCGCCGAGCGGTACTTTTCAAGATAGAAATCGGGCGTGATGCGTCGTTCGTCGATTGATGCTCGCTCGGCATCGCTTAGGTCAAGAGGTTGGTTGGCTTTGAAGCTCGCCAAACTGAGGCCACCATAGGCGGTGTCGAAGAAGAGCGCCGGACCCAAGAACGATTCTTGTGGCGACCCCGATAGATCGTAGCAGAGCCCGGCTGCCTCCTTAAGCAGGTTGCCACCACGTACGCCGCGTAAACCCTTTGCGAACGATTCCAACCGATCAGTCGTCATTTGCGGTGCGACCTGATAGGTGACTGCGCCCATCTTTGGTTCGAAGGGGTCGTGCGTGTAGGTGCCACACAGCTCAAGGCAAAGCTTTACGAGCATGAGCACGGCGGTTGGTGTGTCGATATTCTTTTTTCGCACGCGGTGGCGAAGCTTGCGTGCCATAGCAAGCGCAATGCACTCAGGCGGCATTACATACACGGTCGTGGATTCTGGCACAAGGGTGCTGGGCTTATCGCTGTTCGTTGAGACGAGCCGCAAAAACGAGACGTCCCCGGGAAGCGTTTTGAGCACGCTGCAGCGGACGCCGTGCGTGCGTACGCGATGCTTGGCGTGGGGCACAAGCAGCCCTAGGCTGTTTGTCTCGGGTACCCGCATGTAGCCAAGTAGATTAGACACGCCCAATCGGTGGAGCTTTACCGGACTGACGTCAAGCGCTTCGGTATCGCAGATGTCCGAGGGCTCTAGCGCGAGACTGGGGTCGATGGCGACCTTGCGCAGCAGGTGAAGTGAGGATATGTCATCTAGGAACAAGTTCATACAAGCAGACTAGCAGGGTATCGTCGCGCAGGTTGGTCGCAAGCTTACAGCTGGCATACGCATAATTCACCACCTGTCGCGAACCCTCAGCTAGAGCCTTGCGTATGGAGCGAGTCGGCATAATTAGTCGAATAAATGTTTATGGTAGGTGGAAGGGCAGTGCCGGCGGGCGGTAGCTTTGCGCTGTTCGGGACGATGGCATATACATTTTGGTGTCGGCAGTCTGTGTACGGCACTCGTGCGCACTTATTGGGGCGTGATGGGGGCCGGCAGAAGTGCGCATGCGCACAGAAGTGACGTGAGAGGCCCGCATGTGTGCACTAATGGCCCGTTTGTGCACATATGCGACCTTCTCAGGTCAATTCTGTGTGCACACGAACCGCGGGCGTCGGCAAAAGTGCGCATGTGCACAGCGGGCCGCCCACTGTCCCTAGTACGTGCTCACCACGAAGAACTCGTACTCGCAGGTATGACGTGAGGTTGAGCACTCAAACGGCGTGCCATCGTCCAAGAACCCGATTTGGCGTACCTCAAGCAGCGGGGATCCCGGTTCAATCTTGAGCCATTCTGCCTCGTCCTTGGTGGGTAGCACCGCGCGCAAGGCACGGTGGGCACTGCCAATCTTAAGGCCCAAGTCGTGCTCCAAGTACCTGTATATGGATCCATAGAGGTGTTTCTCGAGCAATCCCGGCACAAGATTGAGCGGCATGTAGGTGTATTCCACATTACGCGGCGTGCCGTCGGTAAGACGCACGCGACAAATGGAGTACACAAACTCCTCGGGAGGAATGCCAAGTGCCGTCGCAACCTTTTGGCTGGGATGCTCGACCGAGAACCCATGTACTTCGCTGGTAACCACAACGTTGCTGTTTGCGTGCTCTGCAGAAAAACCCGTCATTTGGCCAGACATACTCTGCCCCGAGCGCGGACTGCCTAGCAGCGACGACGTGCTCTTAACATAGATGCCCGATCCACGTCGACGAGCCACGAGTCCCTGCTGCCCGAGTTCGTCCATAGCTTTTTTTACCGTGGTATTGCTCACCTGGTACATCTCGCAAAGCTCGGGAGTGGTAGGCAAGCGGCTGCCTGCTTTGTAGGTGCCGTTCTCCATTGCCAGGCGTAACGCCTGTGCGAGCTCGATGTATTTGCTCATGGTCTCTCCTCTTCGTTGGTCACCATTATAG
>JAFWMI010000163.1 GCA_017513965.1 Atopobiaceae bacterium | reverse complement strand
TTTCATCCTAGAGCGCCACAACACTTCTTTGTGCTAAAGTAGGACCATTACCCAATAGGGAGAGGTGTACTGTGGAGGCTGAGAACTTGGAGAATCGCCAGGACATAGCGGCTCGTATCCGCTCCTTGCGAGAGGACAACGAGTTCACGATTGAGGAGATGGCGAAGGCAACGGGTCGCTCCGCGCAGGAGTATGTTGCGCGCGAGAGTGGCGAGATGGACCTCACCTTCACCTTTGTGTACAAATGTGCCAAGAAGCTCGGCGTAGACGTAGTGGAGCTGCTTACGGGCGAGAGTCCTCGTCTAAGGCACTACGAGGTCGTGCGCAAGAACGAGGGGCTCGTTCTGGAGCGTCACACCGACTTCCATTATCTGCACAAGGCTCCGCACTTTAAGAATCGCATGGGCGAGACGTTCCTTGTGGACGTGCCCTACCAGCCCGAAAGCCAGCATGAGCCCATCCACCTTTCGTACCACGAAGGCCAGGAGATGGACTTTGTGCTCAAGGGTCGTCTGCGCTTTAGATTCGAGGACCACTTCGAGGAGGTCGAGGCGGGAGACACCCTGTTCTACGACTCCGGACGCGGTCATGGCATGATAGCCATAGGCGGTGAGGACGCGCAAATCCTCGCCGTGGTATTTGATCCCCAAAGCAGAGAGATTATCTAGGCATCGCCTGCCTTCCTGCGGGCGGTGCCGTTAACCAAAGACGTTGTCCTGCGCTTTGCGCGTGGTGGTGGCATATGTGCTGCCGTTTGTCCAAATTATCTTTATGCGATATTGCAGTTAGCTAAGGGGAAATATCTATGCGTTATCTGAGCGAGAACTACCTTTCTGAGAGTCGAGACCGTAACGGTGAAGTCGCACACTTGTCGCTCCACTATCCCAATACCTTCAACTGGGCATACGACGTCGTGGATGACATAGCACTTGCGGAGCCCGACCGTCCGGCCATGGTGTGGTGTAACCCAGAGGGGGAGGAGCATCGCTTTAGCTTTGGTGACATCAAGTATTGGTCGGATAAGTGCGCAAATTTCCTCGTTGCACAGGGCATACGCAAGGGCGATGCGGTGCTCGTGATCCTTCGCCGCCATTATCAGTTTTGGATAACGGCCGTGGCGCTCCACAAGATTGGGGCATTGCTGGTTCCGGCCACCTTTATGCTGCGTGAGCACGACCTGCAGTATCGCTTGGAGTCCGCGGGCATCAAGGCAGTCATCTGTACGGACGCAGGGACCATCGCCGACGTGTGCGATGCCGTTGCGCCCAATTGCCCAGACCTCCAGATCAAGATTCTTGTTGCTGCCGGAGGCGCTGGCTTGGCCGTGGACGAGGAAGACTTTGACCCGGCGCCGCATCGTGCGTTGAGTGGACCCGAGCACATTTGCGAGCTCACGTGCGAGCGTGAGGGCTGGGTCGACTATAACACGGGTGTACGTGCGGCGAGCGACTTTTGGGGACGCATCCCCACGACGGTGGACGAGCCCATGATCATGTACTTCTCCAGCGGCACGTCTGGCAACCCAAAGATGGTCTTGCATGACTATACCTATGCGTTGGCCCATACCATTACGGCGAAGCTCTGGCACAACACCGTGGGTGACAACGGACTGCACTTCACCATTGCAGACACCGGTTGGGGCAAGGCAGTGTGGGGTAAGTTCTATGGCGCGTGGACCATGGAGTCCTGCGTGTTTACCTACGACTTCGACCGATTCCATGCGCACGAGATCCTGTCGCACATCGACGACTACGGCATCACCACGTTGTGCTGCCCGCCTACGATGTATCGCTTGCTCATGCGGCACATGATGCATGGCGAGAAGACGCAGTACAAGCTCACGTCGCTTGTGTATTGCACCACGGCTGGCGAGGCGCTCAACCCCGACCTCTACGACTTTTGGAAGCGCGAGACGGGGCTCACCATCTATGAGGGCTTTGGCCAAACCGAGACACCGCTTACCATCGCCAACCTCAACGGCTCCAAGCCAAAGCCTGGCTCCATGGGCAAAATCGTGCCGCTCTACGACATCCGCATCCTCCGTTCGGACCATACGGAGTGCGAGGACGGTGAGACGGGCGAGATCTGCATTCGCTACAATCCCGAGCACAAGCCCGAAGGCATTATGGTTGAGTACTACCGCGATCCCGAGAAGACCGCCGAGGCGATTCATGACGGGTGGTATCACACGGGTGACACGGCTTGGCGCGATGAGGATGACTACCTGTGGTACGTGGGCCGCAACGACGACGTGATCAAGAGTTCCGGCTATCGCATTGGGCCGTTCGAGATCGAGAGCGTGCTGCTTGAGCATCCTGCCGTGCGTGAGTGCGCCGTAACGGGCGTACCGGATCCGGTGCGCGGCAAGGCGGTCAAGGCCACCATCGTGCTGCACTCGGCATATGAGGGGACGCCCGAGCTCACCAAGGAGCTCCAAACCTACGTAAAGCGCGAGACGGCGCCATACAAGTACCCGCGCATCATCGATTACGTTGACGAGCTGCCCAAGACGGTCAATGGCAAGATTCGCCGTGTTGCCATCCGTAAGAAAGACGAGGCGGATGCTGCGAACTTCCACGACAAGCGCGACGGTTTGGTATAACATAAACGCATAGACCGAGAAGGGCGGCGCGTTGTATTCACGCGCCGCCTTTGTTATGGCTAGGCGGTTGGGTTGGTTAGTAAAAAACGATAGCTGTGTATCGCAAATATGTGTTGGACTCATGGCGCTACCGTCCGTTATTCTTCTCACCACGAGCATGGCGAGGAGGACGTATGGGTTTTGAAAGAGAGAATGAGCGAGCGGTCGCTGACTATCTCGCCACCGGGGCACATGGTTCCGATGTGGGAAGGCTTGGCCTTGAGGTTGAGCATCATGTGCTGTTTGGAAACGGCACACAGGTTGCCTATGAGGAGCATCAGAATCGCGTGGGCGTTAAAGACGTGCTTGAGTACCTCGCCACATGGTATCCCCAGCGTGAATACAATGCGGAGGGAGATCTTATTGGTTTGGCAGGTCCTGACGGAACGGTAACGCTTGAGCCTGCCGCGCAGCTGGAGTTTTCGGTGGCGCCCTATGGCCGTGTTGCACACATAGAGCGGGCGTATATGCATTTTCGTGAGCGGGTCGCAACCTGCTTGGCGCCGTTTGGGGCGTCGTTGGTGTGTGCGGGGTACAATCCAAAGCTTCGCGCCCAGGAACTCGAGCTCATCCCCAAGCGGCGATACGGCTACATGAACGACTATTTTGCACACATTGGCAGCTACGGCGATCGCATGATGCGGGCAAGCGCCTCCACACAAGTCTCGGTTGACTTTGCCGATGAGGCAGATGCCGTGCGCAAGATGCGCATCTCGGCCGCGCTCGCGCCGATTCTTGCGGCCATTGCAGACAACTGTCCCGTATTTGAAGGCCAGCCCAACCACGTGCCCATACGTCGCCTTCAACTCTGGCGTGAGGTCGACAGTGTACGGTGCGGCACGCCGCCCCGTCTGTTTGAGGATGGCTTTGGCTTCTCTACGTATGTTGATTGGCTCTTCTCCACGTCCCCCATCTTTGTGACGCGGCGTGCTGCTGGCGACGTGGATGGTCCCACTATGCGTGCGGCGTACCAGAAGGCCGCTCGCGAGGTCTATGCCGATGCGCCTATGGACCCAGCGGACGTGGAGCATCTGCTCTCGATGTTTTGGCCAGACGTACGGCTCAAGCGCTTTGTTGAGGTGCGTCCCGCAGACTGTATGCCGTCCGGAGCCGTCCTCGGGTATGTGGCGCTTATCAAGGGGCTGTTCTACTCGGAAGAATCGCTTGGCGCGATTGAGCGGGAGCTTGGTGTGTCCCCTGCAGTGGCGCAAACACGTGGGGCATGGCCTATGAGCAGCTCAGATGTGGAGCATGCCATTGGTGCGGTGCAGACAAAGGGGTTTGCGGCACAGCTCTATGGCGGACGTACGTTGTGCGAGTGGGAATCGCTGCTGTTCACGCTTGCGCGCGCGTCGTTGGATGCAGAAGAGCGAACCTATCTACCGCCGCTTGAAGACTTTGCCCAAGACAAGCCTTGGTGGGTTGTTGGGGAGTGAGGCTTGATACAATGGGCACCTAGTAGCTGGGTCCAAATGAGCGAGGTAGCACATGCATATTGAGCAGGTCGCCGCACGGGATATGGACGGGTTGCGTGACCTGCTTTTGCTTGCCGATGAGCAGTGGGACCAGGTGGAGCGCTATTTGGGTCGCTCGGTGGTGTATGCGTTGTATGAGCGTGATGCGCTTTGCGCGGAGTGTGCGGTTACCGACGAGGGAGATGGGCTGGCTGAGCTGCAGAACATAGCGGTGCATCCCGGTTGCCAGCGCAAGGGATATGGCCGTGAGCTCATAGCGTATGTGCTCAGGCGCTGTCGTGGTCGCTTTGCGGTGCTGCGCGTGCGTACGGGGGACTCTCCGCTTACGGTTCCGTTTTACCTGAGCTATGGGTTTGCGCTGGTGGGAAGCATACCTGGTGACATTTCCAGAAGGTACGACCATCCAATCTACGAAGGTGGCAAGCTCATAACAGACACGGTTGTGTTTGAGCAACGAATTGTGGCTGGGCGTGCGCCAACACGGGTGTTTACGGCCGACTTGCACGTGGGAGACCGTACGATTGCCCGTTGGCGTGGCTTTGGCGAAGATGTGAGCGCTCATGACGATGTGATTCTGGGCAATTTGGAGCACTCGTTGTTGTGTGACGACGAGCTCTGGATCTTGGGCGACGTGTGCCGACCTCGCGTTGAGGATGTGCGGCGGCTCCGCGCGTCCATTCCATGCGAGCAGGTGCACGTGATTGTGGGCAATCACGACACTCGTGCGAAGTTCCAAACGGCTGGCGGCTTCCAATCGGTGGAGTACTACGGGCACGTAGGCAAGGTGCGTAAGGATGGCTACCGCTTCGTGCTCTCGCATTATCCCATGCTCGATTGGGACCGCGCCTATCATGGCAGCTACATGCTGCACGGCCACATCCACAGCTTGTGCGACGAGAGTCCCGCAACCGATTCGGTTCACGGTGGCATGGGGATGCGCGGATACAACCAGGCCATGCGCGAGCGAGGGGTTCGGCGTTACGACGTGGGTGTGGACGCAAACCACCTGCGGCCAGTGACTGCCGAGCAAATCGTGGCGTCATTGCCGAGCGATGCCGAATGGAGCGCCCTTCACGGTCTATCCGTGGACTAGCGTCCCCCCGATTGCAGGGGCAGTGTTTCGCTCGTGTGTCGAGCTTTTGCAATAGCGACTTACAACGGCACAAAGGTGGTATAAAACCATCCATGTATTCTTGTGTGAACATATCCTCCAGGGAACTCGGCCTGCTGCTTCTTTAGGCGCTTCCGCACGCGAGCGGTTGCGCCCTTAACCCTTTTCTTAGCGTAGCGTTGTTGAGTCGGCCTAGCATTCTTGGAATTGGAGACATATCCTCATGAAACTCTCTTTCTCTACCATCGGTTGCCCCGCATACGCATGGACCGATATTTACCCCATGGCAAAAGACCTTGGGTTTGACGGCGTGGAGATTCGCGGTGTGGCAGGCAATGAGTATGCGCCCACAGCCCAACCGTTCCGCGCCCGTCAGCGCCAACGTACGCGTGCGCAGCTCGAGCGCATAGGTCTTGCCATCTCCTGCTTCTCTACCAGCAGCGAGTTGTACAGCAAGATGGGCCGGCTGGAGGCCATGGACGAGGTGGGAGAGTACCTCGAGCTCGCAAGCGAGATGGGCACGCCGTACGTGCGCGTGCTGCTTTCGCGCGACATTAGGCCGGTGGGCAACGTGGACGATGCCGCCGTGGTAAAGACGCTGCGTGAGCTGGGCAACATCGCCGCCATCTATGACGTGACCGTGCTCATAGAGACTGAGGCGGACTATGCGGACACGAGTCGCTTGGCCCGCGTGCTCGACGAGGTGGACTCACCTTACGTTGGCGCGCTGTGGGACATGCAGCACCCGTATCGTCTGTTTGGGGAGTCGCCGGAGACGACCCTTGCGAATTTGGGCAAGCATCTGCGTTACTGTCACATTAAGGACTCCGTGATCACAGACGATCGCGTTCAGTATCGCATGATGGGCGAAGGCGACATGCCGCTCGTGCACATGTTGGACGTGTTGCAGGCGAGCGGATACGACGGCTACGTGAGCTTTGAGTGGCCTCGAAGGTGGGCACGCGACGTTGCCATCGGTGAGCCGGGCATCGTGTTCCCGCAGTATATCAACTACATGCGTGACTATCTTGCGGGCGGGCATGCTTTGGAGACTGCTGAGGCACAGCCCAGTGTTACGGCGACGATCCCCGCCTCAACGGCCGACCTTACGGGCGAGTTGCAACTCTCCCGCAACGGGGAGGGCACGTATCCTTGGCCCAAAGAGCATCTCATTGACCTCACCTTCCCGCAGGTGCTCGACCACCTGTGCGAGGTGTATCCCAATCAGTATGCGTTCCGTTTTACCGAGTTCGACTACGCGCGTACGTACGTGGAATTTCGCGAGGACGTGAACGTCTTTGCACGTGCGCTCATTGCCATGGGTGTTCGTCCTGGCGACAAGGTCGCCATTTGGGCGACTAACGTGCCGGCGTGGTACCTCACCTTCTGGGCGGCGGTAAAGATCGGTGCCGTCTTGGTTACCGTAAATACCGGTTACAAGATCCACGAGCTGGAGTACCTGCTGCGCCAGAGTGATACGCATACGCTCGTGATGATTGACGAGTACAAGGGCACGAGCTATCTGGACATTGTGGACCAGTTGGTGCCCGAGCTCGCAGAGGTGGGCATACCCGGAGCGTGGCATAACGCCAAGTTGCCGTACCTCAAGAACGTGGTGACCATCGACGGGCCGCATCCGGGCTGCTATTCATGGGACGAGGCATTGGCGCTCGCACCGCGCGTTAAGCAAGCGGAGGTTGACTCACGTTGCGCGCTCATCGACAAGCACGATGTGTGTAACATGCAGTACACCTCTGGAACCACGGGCTTCCCCAAGGGCGTTATGCTCACGCACTACAACGTGGTGAACAACGGCAAGGCAATCGGCGACTGCATGGACCTGTCCACGGCCGACCGCATGATGATTCAGGTGCCCATGTTCCACTGCTTTGGCATGGTGCTGGCCATGACGGCGTCCATGACGCACGGCGTCACGATGAGCCCCATCAGTGCCTTCTCACCGCGCAAGAGTCTTGCCTGCATCAACCGAGAGAAGATCACGTGCTTCCATGGCGTCCCCACCATGTTCATTGCCATGATGAACACCCACCCGGCGTTTGAGGAGACCGACTTCAGCCATATGCGCACCGGCATCATGGCGGGCAGCCCGTGTCCCATCGAGAAGATGCGCGAGGTCATCGACCGCATGAACATGAGTGAGATTTGCATCACCTATGGCCAAACGGAGGCGAGTCCTGCCACCACGATGTCCAAGACGACGGACACCGTAGAGCAACGCGTCACGACTGTCGGCCTGCCTATATTTGGCGTGGAAACCAAGATCATCGACCCCGAGACGGGCGCCGAGTTGGGCGACAACCAGCCAGGCGAGTTCTGCAGCCGCGGATACAACACCATGAAGGGCTACTACAAGATGCCCGAGGCCACGGCTGCCGCTATCGACGAGGACGGCTGGCTGCACTCCGGCGACATCCTGCTTCGTCAGTCCGACGGCTACTATCGTGTGACCGGCCGCCTCAAGGACATGATTATCCGTGGTGGCGAGAACGTGTACCCCAAGGAGATCGAGGACTTCCTCTACACCTTCCCCAAGACAAAGGACGTGCAGGTTATCGGCGTGCCCGACAAGGTGTACGGCGAGGCCGTGTGCGCCGAGATCGTTCTGCAGGAGGGCGAGACGGCTACCGAGGAAGAGGTCAAGGAGTTTTGTCGCGCCCGCGTGGCCAAGGAGAAGATTCCGCAGTACGTGGTGTTCGTGGACGGCTACCCCATGAACGAGGCTGGCAAGATCCAAAAGTACAAGATGCGCGAGGAGGCCGTGGAGCTGCTTGGCCTGCAGGACGCAGCGGCCATCAAGACTGCCTAACGGAGATTGGGAGACGGTCCCTAAGTTGCAAACGGGGACCGTCTTTCCAGTGGAACTACTGGTTGCAGAGGAAGTGCATGACGAGGCTTACCATGGCTTCCTTCTCGTCTGCACGGCTTTCGGCAATCATGATGGTGATGGCAACGAGCACCTCATCGGCAAGGCGTTTGTTGCCCTCTTCGTCAAAGAGCAAGCCGTTTCGATCCAAGAAATATAGAAAGAGCGCGGCGGCAATGCGCTTGTTGCCATCCAAAAAGCTGTGATTCTTCACGACGAAGTACAAGAGGTTCGCGGCCTTCTCCTCAACGGTGGGGTAAGCTTCCTGTCCTGCAAACCCCGCATAGATGTCACCGATTGAGGCACGGAAAGAGTCGTCCTTCTCTACGCCGAACAAGCTCGACTCGTTGCCAAAGTGCATCCCAGATATAACCTTGCGGCACTCTTTGTAATCGAGAACATAGGAACCCAATGTGCCTTGCGGTTGCTTGAGCGCTTGATTGTCGTAATCGTCTAGCAAGTCGAGTGCGGAGGTGTAGCTCTGAATAATCTGGAGCACCTGATGCGTGGCGAGGTCTCCCCGGGGGAGACGTGCCATTACGTTGACGACTTGTCCCAGCTCCTGAAGCCGACGCTCGTTTGCGGCGTAGCCATTCGTAACGTATTGACGCAGCACATCTGTGGCCCAGCGACGAAACTCGACACCTTTTTGTGACTTTACGCGGTATCCAACGGAGAGTGCAACATCGATCCCATAATGGTCCATCTGATACGTCTTGCCGTCTGCGGCAGTTGTCGCATATTTTGCGACAACTCGGTCTTTGGAGTCTGCCAGCTCCTCACGCAGCGCGTTGTTAACGTGTTTGCCGATTGTCTTCACGTCTCTGTCGAACAGGACAGCGAGTTGATTTCGCGTTAGCCAGATCTCTTCCCTTGAAATGTCCACCTCCACCGGTAACGTTACCGCACCGTCGCTTGACTCAAATAGAACGATTTCTTGTGCAGACATGAGCGCTCCTTTCCAAAAGCCAAAACAACAATCCGTTTTTTTGATTGGGGAAAGCGCCACCTTTCGCTCGCTAAGAATTGAGCGATACCGGGAATGCGACCCTCTGGCATGCCTTACGGCCTCTCCTTGCGATGAACTAAGTATAGCACAATAACCGAACAAATGTACGTGTCTTTTTCTCTGTTTGTTCTTAGGCTAAAAAGTGATATACATGACTCATACAATATGTCTTGAGTCTAGAAGGCGGTATCATGAGACGTCATGTCGTCTAGCGCATGCTTGCCCTCCTGCTGTCAGCATCCATGGTTTTTTCCACGAGCGTGCCGGCTACGGTAGCGTTGGCGGAGTCGCACAGCATTCAAATCCAGAACCACTGGCAGGCGAACAATCGAACAACAGTAAGCGATGTTCGCATCGATGGGGTGCTTGCGCCCAAGGCTGGTGCGCTGCTTGATGACGAGGCTCGAGTCACGACCAGTCCAAACGCTGCGTGGGATATTCCCGTGCTATGGGTTTCCGACGATCTTACGCTTGCAACTGAGGCCGAAGAGTGCAAGGCCTACCTTCCCGTGCTCGCATTCTTTGTGCCGCAGGACTACTCGCTTGCAGGCGATGCCCAGACTGTTGAGCTCTCTGAGTCGTTGACGAAGCTCTTTGGTGGCAACGAGATCATCTCGGTGTATAACGAGGCGACGGGAATAACCTACATTCTGCCTGCTGCCGCGAAGAACCTCTTTGTAGCAGCGAGTGATGCGCAGCCGGCAAACGAGTATGAAGCCACGGCCTCCGACTCCGGTTCTCCAGCGGAATTGGTCGATGAGTCCGGAAGTGAGGAGAACCCGCAGGACGAGGACCCCGAGGACGAAGACTTGGAGTGGCTCATTGACCTCATCATCAACACGATTGAGCCTCAAGCGGTCAACTTGCTCGTCAACAAATTCCCAGCGTTTAGCGCCGCAGCCCAAGAGGGCGCGATTGGCAAGCAGATAGGCATGTACATTTTACTATCTCAAAGGAGACAAGGATGGCGTATCCGAGCACGAGACGGCTCCGCAGGGGGCGCTTGCGTACGTCTCCATGCATGCGGTTAAATACGATGGCGACTACAAGCTTAGTTACATGATAGGCATCGACATCGACGACCTCCTTATAAAAGACCTCAGCGGAGACTCGGTGCGCGACGAAGACACGGGCAAATTCAGTCTTGGTCGCCTTGGTGAGAGCATGCATACCTTCGAGAACACGATCACCCACGAGCTGTTCCACGCGTTTATGGACGACTACAACCGAACGGGCATGCTGGGCGTAACCAAGGTCGGTGACTATGTGTTCGACAACAACGGCAACCTTACCTCCGACGCGCAGCGTTACTACAAGCTCCATCTGCCCACTTGGCTCATCGAGGGTTCGGCAAGTGCGGTGGAGAACGTCTACCAATTCCGCTCGGATTATTTCGATGCGCTGCGTACAGGCCCCGATGGCAAGGTGAAGGATTCCTTTGCCGCAAGCATGATCGTAGAATGCTACCTCAACGGAACGTATGACGGAAAACCCGCGTACTTCGATTTGGCTAACTGCGACGCAAGCGTGGAGAGCAATGGGGTTGGCCACACGGCGTCTGCTTACGTTAGCGGTTACCTGGCCACGCTGTATCTTGCGGACCTTGCCAATATCAAGAGCACGGGGACATCCGCCATTATCCTCAAGGATAACAGCGTGGACAATGTGTCCACCGAAAAGTTGCGCATGGGACTCAACAGTATTCTTGAGCGCATGCACAAGGGCGAGACGCTCGATGGGATAATCGCGGACATTTCTCCTGCCAATTCCTCTGGCAAGAAGCTTTACGGCGATACGGCAGACTTCCAAAAGAAGTTTATTAAGGGCACGCCTACGGAGCTTCCCAGCGGTGTGTTGGAGTATGCGGCGGAAGGTGATGAAGGCTCGAGCAACTTTGTTATGGACTATCTCAACTACCTCAACTATGTGAGCAATTTGCCCGACCGTAACTACAAGGCGAACGGATCCATCCTGTTGCCGGTGGATGTGGACACGGGGAGCCCTATCAACAGCACGAAGCAGGCGTCCTCCGAGTACTACAAGATTACTGAGTCGAACAAGGTGGTGCCATCCACCGTTCCAGATTCGGTTGCCTTTGCGGGTGGCGGCAAGTCCAATCCGGGGGATTCGGCAAGGGCGATGTCCTCGGAACCCGATGAGTCACTGGCGGCGCAGCCGTTGGAACAGACTGTGCAAGGGGACGGGGCGGAAGCCGAGAGCGGCAACGATGCCGCACCACTAACCACGGAGGGACAGTCCCCCAATGGCGAATTTGCCAACGAGGGACAGTCCCTCAGTGATCAGGCACTAGAAAACGATTCGGGCGTGGAGAACGCTCCCGAGCCGACGGAAGAAGTTGCCCAAGGAGCAAAGGGCGAGTAGACTGGCGGTGATTTTAACAGCTCACGCGTGAAGAAAGACAGGTTGGTCTTGTGAATATGCAGCTATCGCCCATTACGGTGCTCTTGGGACACGCCGGCACGGGAAAGACAAACGCAGCATTGGGCCTGGCGCTTGCCGAGGCAGTGGCAGGCCGGCAGGTAACGTTGGCCGACCTCGATGTGGTAAATCCATACTTCCGTTCGAGCGACTACCCCCAGCTCTTGGCAGATGCCGGCATTCGCCTTGTTGCACCCGTGCTCGCGCGTACCACGCTCGACACGCCCAGCCTTACGGGCGAGCTCGACGCGATCATTGGAGCGATACGGACCAATCCCGAGCAGCGACTCATCATTGACGTGGGTGGCGACGACGATGGCGCAACGACCATCGGCCGTTGGTCACGCATGCTGGCAGAGGCGGATGCACAGGTGCTCTATGTGGTATCGGCATATCGTGTGCTCACCCAAACACCGGAGGAAGCTGCCGCTATGCTGCCCGCCATTCAGGACCATGCTCACTTGACGGCAAACGCCATCCTCAACACATCCAACTTGGGTGACGAGACGACCATGGAGCACGTTGAGCATGGCCGTGCGTTTGCGCGTGAGGTGGCTCGGCTCTGTGGCTTGCCCCTTGCCGCCACGGTCGTGCCTGAGGCATGCATCCAAAACAGCGCTGTTCCGCTGGACGAGCAACCTTTTATGACGTCGCCAGAAGAGCCGGTTCTTGTGATGCCACGCTATGTAAAGCGTCCTTGGGAGTAACGGTATCCAAGATATTTCCGTGCGGTATCAATTGGTATTAAATCTTGGATGGTTTTAGCCATTTTTCGCGCTCCTCATATATGGTGTTGTTTTCATATTCGCAAGCTGTTTAGGGAGAGGGAGGCTTGCCATGTCTCAGTTGCCGCCTAGCGACGTGCAGCTCATCGAGTCTACGCTCGAAACCTATGCCGGGGTTCCAGGGTCGCTCATTACGATTCTTCAGTCTGCTCAGGAGATCTACGGCTACCTGCCCATGGACGTGCTGGAGCATATTGCCAAGCGAACCAACACGCCAATCGCCACCATTGTGGGGGTCGCCACGTTCTATGCCCAGTTTAGGCTTGAGCCGGTGGGCAAGTATCTCATCATGCTGTGCCAGGGCACGGCGTGCCACGTAAATGGCTCCGAGCTCATCTCGAGCGCCATTAGTGACGAGCTTGGCATAGAAGATGGCCAAACGACGCCGGACGGCCTGTTCTCGCTCGAGCACGTGGCATGCTTGGGCTGCTGCTCGTTGTCGCCGGTAATGATGATTAACGGGCGTACGTACGGCAGGCTTACGCCCGACAAGGCGCGTAAGGTCATTCGCGATCTGGCTGCCCAGAGCGCAAAGGGGGAAGAGTAGACATGAGAATCGTCATTGGAGAGGGGAGTTGTGGTCTTGCTGCCGGCGCGGGAGGCGTGCACAACAAGTTTGCGCAACTGCTCGAACAGGATAATCCTCAGGGCGTGGAGCTGGGCATTACCGGCTGCAATGGAATGTGCTTCTTGGAGCCCATCGTGGACCTGTACGACGACCAGGGCGGGCTGCATCGTTTGGTAAAGGTGCAGGAGAAGGACGTGCCAACCATCTATCAGGCCGTGCTCGACGGAGACCTCTCAAAGGTGGACAGACTGCGGATTACGCCGGAGGACGAGGAGTTCCTTTCCAAGCAAACGCGCATCGCGTTGCGCGACTGCGGCGTAATAGACCCAGAGAGCATCGACGACTACGTGGCACATGGCGGCTACCAGGCCATCACCAAGATTCTTACCACGGGCATGTCGCAGGAGGACGTTATCCAGCAGATCGACATCGCCGGGCTGCGCGGTCGTGGTGGCGCGGGATTCTCGACGGCGTTTAAGTGGCGCGCGGCACGCGATGCCAAGAGTGACCAAAAGTACCTTATCTGCAATGCCGACGAGGGCGATCCCGGCGCGTTTATGGATCGTGCCGTTATTGAGGGAGACCCGCACAACCTCATTGAGGGCATGCTCATTGGTGCCTACAGCATTGGTGCCAGCGAGGGAATCGTGTATGTGCGCGCCGAGTATCCTCTGGCGATCGTGCGCCTTACCAAGGCCATTGAGGACGCAACGGCACGCGGATACCTAGGCGAGCACATCTGTGGCAGCGACTTTAGCTGCACGCTGCGCATAAAGGCGGGTGCTGGTGCGTTTGTGTGCGGCGAGGAGACCGCCCTCATCGAGTCGCTCGAGGGCAACCGTGGCATGCCGCGCCTTAAGCCGCCCTTCCCGGCGCAGGCGGGCTATTGGCTCAAGCCGTCAAACATCAACAACGTGGAGACCTACGCCAACGTCGCGTGGATTATCAACAACGGTGGCGAGGCCTTTGCCGCCATGGGCACCAAGGATTCCAAGGGAACGAAGGTCTTCGCGCTTACGGGCAAGATTCGCCGCGGTGGCCTGGTCGAGATTCCCATGGGCAAGACGCTGCGCGAGGTGATCTTTGACATTGGCGGTGGCATCAAGGACAACAAGGAGTTCAAGGCGGTGCAGCTGGGCGGACCTTCGGGCGGATGCGTGCCCGCAAGCAAGCTCGATACTGTAATCGACTACAACGAGCTGGCGGCTACGGGAGCCATCATGGGCTCGGGCGGCATGGTGGTTATGGACGAGAGCACCTGCATGGCCAGCATGGCGCGCTTCTTCTTGGACTTTACCGCCAAGGAGAGCTGCGGAAAGTGCGTCCATTGCCGTTTGGGTACCAGGCGTATGCTCGAGATTCTGGACCGGATCGTGCGTGGTGAGGGCGAGCAGGGCGACATCGAGAAGCTCGAGGACCTGTGCTATGCCATCAAGGATGGTGCGCTGTGCGGACTGGGGCAAACGGCACCCAACCCCGTGCTCACCACCATTCGGTACTTCCGCGAGGAGCTTGAGGCCCACATCAGCGAGCATCGCTGCCCGGCCGGTGAGTGCCGCGAGCTCATCTCCTACTCAATCAACAAGGACGTATGCGTGGGCTGCACCGCATGCGCGCGCCAGTGCCCCGTGCATGCCATATCGGGCAAGGCCAAACAACCGCACGAAATCGATCAAACCGTCTGCATAAAGTGCGGCAACTGCAAGACCGCTTGCCGCTTTGGCGCAGTCGTGGTTGCTTAGGAGGGGGTGTATCGTGTCGATTAACTACACCATAGATGGCGTACAGGTTATCGCTGAGTCTTCCGACACCATACTTACGTCTGCCCACAAGGCAGGCATCGAGATTCCCACGCTGTGCTTCGACGCGCGCACGGCCATTTACGGAGCGTGCGGCATTTGCTTGGTTGAGGTTGAGGGCGTGCCCAAGCTGTTGCGTGCTTGCTCGGCGCGTCCTCAGGAAGGCTATGTGGTCCACACCAATACCGAGCGCGTGGAGCGAGCGAGAAAGACGGCGCTGGAGCTGCTGCTCTCGGACCACACCGGCGACTGCCGTGGGCCCTGCAAGCTCAACTGCCCCGCGATGACCGACTGCCAAAAGTATGTGGGCGAGATTCGTGAGGGTCGCTACAAGGACGCCGTCTCCACCGTGTACGACGCCTTTCCTCTGCCTGCCTCCATTGGTCGCGTGTGCCCGCATCCCTGTGAGGACGCATGCCGCCGCAAGATGGTGGAGGAGCCCATCTCCATCGCCTTCCTCAAGGCCTTTGCCGCCGACAAGATCGAGGCGGATGGCGACCCGTACGTTGTGCAGTGCGAGCCCAGCACGGGCAAGCACGTTGCCATTATAGGCGGTGGCCCCGCGGGCCTTACCGCGGCATACTTCCTGCGCCGTTACGGGCACGACGTTACCATCTATGACAAGCGGCCTAAGATGGGCGGCATGCTGCGCTATGGAATCCCCGAGTACCGTTTGCCCAAGGCCGTGCTCGATCGAGAGATTGCGATTATTGAGGACGCGGGCGCAAAGATGGTCAACGGAGTGCGCCTCGGCGCCGAGCTTGACTTTGACGAGCTGCGCGCGAGCAACGATGCCGTGCTACTCGCCATGGGCGCTTGGAAGTCGTACAACATGCGCGTGCCCGGAGAGGATCTGGAAGGCGTGGTTGGTGGCATAGAGTTCCTCGAGCGGCTGGGGCTTGGCGAGCGTCCCCTGCTGGGGAAGCGCGTGGCCGTGTGCGGTGGCGGCAACACCGCCATGGACTGCTGCCGCACTGCCGTACGCCTTGGGGCGGAGGAAGTCTACGTGGTTTACCGTCGCACGCGCGCCGAGATGCCCGCAGCCGACGTCGAGATCGAAGAGGCGATCGAGGAAGGCGTGACCTTCAAGTTCCTCACCAACCCCATTGAGTTCTACGGCGAGGACGGCCATGTAACCGGTATGCGCCTGCAGATTATGGAGCTGGGCGAGCCGGATGCCTCCGGGCGTCGTCGCCCGGTGCCTGTGGAGGGCGCAACCGAGGACATCGCCATCGACAACGTGCTCATGGCCATCGGCCAGGGTGCCGACGTGGCAGACGCCGTGTCGGGTGACATTCTTACCCAGCGTGGCACCATCGCCTGCGACGAGATGACCTTCCGCACGGCCATGGACAACGTCTTTGCCGCTGGCGACGTGACCAACCGTGGCGCGGGCATTGCCATTCAGGCCATCGCGGAGGCGCAAAAGGCGGCACTCTGCATCAGCAACTACCTGGAGGGTGATGAGGTCCGCGCCAAGGTGCCCTACTTCGTGAAGCAGGAGAAGACACCCGAGGACTTTGAGGACCAGCCCAAGCAGAATCGCGAGAAGATGCCGGGTCTCTCTCCCGAGGAGCGTCGCAACAACTTCGAGCCCATCTACTTTGGGTTTACCGAGGAGCAGGCACAGCGTGAGGCGTCGCGTTGCCTTGAGTGCGGCTGCCACGACTATTACGACTGCCGCCTCATTCGGTTTGCCAACGCATTTGACGTTGATCCCGAGCGGTTTGCGGGTGTCATGCACAAGCGTGAGGACGTTCCCGTGGCAACCGACATTATCATTCACGACCCCGACAAGTGCGTGCTGTGTGGCTTGTGCTACCGCATTTGTGACCAAGAGGTGGGGAAGACCTTCCTTGGCCTGTACAACCGTGGCTTCTCCACCGTGGTCAACCCCATGGTTCCCGACGAGGCGCGCACGTTCTGCGCGAGCTGCCTCAAGTGCGTGTCGGCCTGTCCCACGGGCGCGATGAAGAGCATTCCGGCCGTTACGCGCGAGACGAGGATCGTGTAGGCAGCAGCAAGCTTGTTATAGCGCAAGAGCAGGGGTAGCCCATCGGAAGCAGGGGGCTACCCCCTTTGCATCCCCCAACTACGGCACTTCTGTTAACATCTGCGCGCATGCCATAAGTAGTCGTATAATGGCAGTTTGCCTATAACCCGAGGAGAGAGGGAGGGAATATATGGCACGTATTATCGTCGACGACGTTCACTGCAAGGGCTGTGGCCTGTGCGTCGCCGCCTGCCCAAAGGGTGTGCTCGCGCTCGATCAAGAGCGCATTACTCCTAAGGGCTATCATCCCGCAAAGATGGTGAAGGACGAGTGCATCGCATGCTCGTCGTGCTACTTCACCTGCCCTGACGTTGCAATTACGGTGGTGAAATAGATGGCAGAGCAAAACACCGCGCAAGAGCGCGTACTCATGAAGGGCAATGAGGTGTTGGCAGAGGCGGCCATGCGTGCCGGCTGCCGTTTCTTCTTTGGCTATCCCATTACGCCCCAAACCGAGCTCGCTGCGTACATGGCAAAGAAGCTTCCGCTCATTGGCGGAACCTTCCTGCAGGCAGAGAGCGAGATTGCCGCCATTAACATGGTGTATGGCGCTGCCGCAGCCGGCGCGCGCGTTATGACGAGCTCCAGCTCTCCTGGCGTCTCGCTCAAGGGAGAGGGCGTGTCGTACATGGCGGGTGCAGACGTACCCGGAGTCATCGTGAACGTGGAGCGTGGAGGCCCAGGCTTGGGTGGCATCCAGCCGTCGCAGTCCGATTACTTCCAAGCCACGCGTGCGCTCGGTCATGGCGACTTCTTTATGCCGGTGCTGGCGCCCTCCACGGTGCAGGAGATGGCTGACCTCATCTATTTGGCATTCGACCTTGCGGACGAGTACCGCACGCCTGCCATGATTCTTGCCGATGGCATGATTGGCCAAATGATGGAGCCCGTAACGCTTCCTCCCGAGCGTGACCCGTCCACGCTGCCCGCCAAGCCGTGGGCTACCTCTGGTCACAAGGGTGAGCGTAAGCACAACGTGGTCAACTCGCTGTACCTCTCGCCCGAGAAGCTCGAGGACACCAATGTCGCGCGCTTTGAGCGCTACGAGCAGATTAAGGCGAAGCACCAGCGCCAGGAGCTCATGATGTGCGATGACGCAGAGATCGTGGTCGTCGCCTTTGGTGCCGCGAGCCGTGTGGCACGGACTGCCGTGCGCGAGGCGCGCAACCAGGGCATCAAGGCAGGCCTGCTCCGTCCCATCACGCTGTGGCCGTTCCCCACGAAGGCCATCGACCAGGTTGTTGAGAACGGCGCCAAGCAGTTCCTCTCGGTTGAGCTCAACATGGGCCAGATGGTCGAGGACGTGCGCCTCGCCGTGAACGGCCGTGCGAAGGTGGACTTCTTTGGTCGCACCGGTGGTGTGATCCCCACGCCCGAAGAGGTCTTGGAACAGATTCAACAGCTTGCGGCTGGCCTGCCCACGAGTTCCACAAGCGGTTCCTCTGCCGCTCAGGGGTCGGTGCTGCCTCAGCCCATCGATCGCAAGAGCAGCTACGAAAGGGGTGAGTAGCATGGCAAAGCCCAATTTTGGCCCCGTCACGCTGCCTGACTACCAGCAGGAGCGCATCGGTTCTCAAATCGCCGAGAACGAAACGATCAAGACGGCTCGTCCCCACGCGCTTACCGACGCCATATTCAACTACTGCCCCGGCTGCACGCATGGCATCGTTAACCGCCTGGTTGCCGAGTGCATTGACGAGCTGGGCATTGAGGGCAAGACCGTGGGCATTGCGCCCGTGGGTTGCTCGGTAATGATGTATGACTTCATGAACTGCGACATGATCGAGGCGGCACATGGTCGTGCTCCCGCGGTTGCCACTGGCGTCAAGCGCGTGCACCCCGAGAACGTGGTGTTTGCCTATCAGGGCGATGGCGACCTTGCCTCCATTGGTACGGCCGAGACGGTCCATGCGGCCACACGTGGCGAGAAGATCACGGTGATCTTCATCAACAACGCCATTTACGGCATGACGGGTGGCCAGATGGCTCCCACGTCGCTGCCCAACCAGGTAACGCAAACCAGCCCCTATGGTCGCGACGTGTCCAAGGTGGGCTATCCCGTGCGCATTGCCGAGATGGTCTCCACGCTGGATGGCGTTGCCTACGTGGAGCGCGTTACCTGCGATTCTCGCCAGCACATCATGCAGGCGAAGAAGGCCATCAAGAAGGCGTTCCAAAACCAGATTGACGGCATTGGCTACTCGCTGGTGGAGGTTGTGTCCACCTGCCCCACCAACTGGGGCATGACGCCGCTCGATGCCTTCCAGTGGCTGCGCGACAACATGCTGCCGTACTATCCGCTCGGCGTTTACAAAGACGTTGTGGCCGACGGATTTGCCAATGCGGCAGAGGCGGCGCTCGATCGCGCCAAGGACTGCCCAATCGCCCAACAGGGAAAGGAGGCGTAGCAGATGGCCGACTACAACCATGAGCTCTTGTGCGTACTCTCGGGATTTGGTGGCCAGGGCCTTTTGTTCGCTGGCAAGATTATGGCGAACTGCGGCCTGATCGATGGTCGACAGGTCTCTTGGATGCCCAGCTATGGCCCCGAGATGCGTGGTGGCACCGCAAACTGCAGCGTGTCTTTGTCCGATGATGCCATTGGCACGCCGTTTATCACCAAGCCTACGGCGCTCATTGCCATGAACCAGTCCAGCGTGGAGAAGTTCGCATCCACGGTGCAGCCGGGCGGTGCCATTGTGATCGACACCACGCTTGCCATGAACGGCGCCGAGGGCGTGGAGCTTGCGGAGGGCGTTACCGTGTCTGCCTTCAAGGCAACCGAGATGGCTGAGGCCGAGGGCCTCAAGGGCCTGGCGAATATCATCTGCTTGGGCAAGCTCTGGTCGCTCACGAATTTCTGCGAGCGCGAGACCGTTGACGCGGCCATCGCCAAGTGCGTGCCGCCCAAGCGCCAGCACTTGCTCGAGCCCAACCTGCGTGCCTTCCAGCTGGGAATCGACGCATAGCAGGATAAATAGGTGGGTGACGTAACCACTGAGGGACAGTCCCCGATTGGTTGATTCGCGAATTAGCCAATCGGGGACTGTCCCTCTTTGGTTGGAGGCTGTCTTTACGCGCACTTTTTGCGAGATAGAACACGAAGAGTTTGTGGAGACGCCCGGGGCGGTGTACACTACAAAAGCTGCTGAAATTGGGGAGTGCTGTCCCCATCTAGGTAGCGACGTAGGATGTGGTCCGCTGGGGAGAGGCGAAAGGGTCGCCTAGAGTTGCCGTCCCATGACCACCGAGTGTAAGGACTAGGTATGGTCAGCACGATTCTTGGCCGCAAGATCGGGATGACGCAGGTATGGGATGACGACGACAACGTCGTGCCCGTAACCGTCATTCAGGCAGGCCCCTGCACGGTGTCGCAGGTTAAGACCAAAGAGACCGACGGCTACGATGCCGTTCAGATCGGCTTTGGTGACATCAAGGCAAAGAAGGTCAACAAGCCCATGGCGGGTCACTTCGCAAAGGCGGGCGTCGAGCCCATGCGGTTCCTGCGTGAGGTGCGCGTTGAGGACGGCACGGAGTACAAGCCTGGCGATCAGGTGACCGTAGCCGACTTCGCGGAGGTCAAGGCCGTCGACGTGACGGGCACCTCCAAGGGCAAGGGCTTCCAGGGCACCATCAAGCGCTGGAACTTCTCCCGTGGCCCCATGACGCACGGTTCCCGCAACCAGCGCAAGCCGGGTTCCATTGGTCAGTGCGCGTATCCCGCTCGTGTTCGCAAGGGCCTGCACATGGCCGGACACATGGGTGACGAGCGCGTGACGGTGAAGAACCTCAAGCTCGTGCGCGTGGACACCGACCAGAACCTCCTGCTCGTCAAGGGCGCGGTGCCTGGTGGCAAGAACGCACTCGTCCAGGTCCGCATGGCCTAAGGGAGGATAGAATGTCCAAGTACGAAGTGAAGAACGTCGAGGGGCAGGCAGTCGCCGAGGCCGAGCTCTCCTCCGACGTGTTTGGCATCGAGCCAAACATCCCGGTCATGCATCAGGTCGTCGTCGCATACGAGGCCAGCATGCGCCAGGGTACCCACGCCGTGAAGAACCGTCACGACGTCTCCGGCGGCGGCCGTAAGCCGTATCGCCAGAAGGGCACGGGCCGTGCTCGTCAGGGCTCCATTCGCGCCGCACAGTGGACCGGTGGTGGCGTTGTGTTTGGACCGGTGCCCCGCAGCTATGCCAAGAAGGCAAACAACAAGGTCAAGAAGCTTGCGATGCGTTCCGCGCTCTCCGCAAAGCTCGCTGATGCCGAGCTCGTGCTGCTTGACGCTCTTTCGTTTGACGAGCCCTCCACCAAGCGTGCCGCTGCCGTCATCAAGGCACTCGGTCTTACCGGCAAGCGCGTGACGCTCGTGGTCGACGACGAGGCCGTCGTCGAGTACCTCTCCTTCCGCAACATCCCCAAGGTTGAGGTCATCGCCGTCTCGGAGGCCAACACCAGGAACCTCATCGACAATGCGGCTCTGGTCATGAGCGTCGATGTGGCCAAGACCCTTGAGGAGGCGCTGGCATAATGAACTCTCCCTACGAAGTCATCATCCGCCCGGTCGTAACCGAGCGCTCCTTCGACCTCATGGAGCAGGGCAAGTACACCTTCGAGGTTGCTCGCACCGCCCCCAAGGAGGAGATCAGGCTCGCCGTTGAGAAGCTCTTCGACGTGCACGTGGTCAAGGTCAACACCGTTAACGTCAAGCCCAAGACTCGTCGCGTACGCTACGTTGCGGGCAAGACGCGTCAGTGGAAGAAGGCCATCGTGACCCTCGCCCCCGGCGAGACGATCGAGATCTTCGCGAACGACGGCGTTTCTGAGTAAGGTAACGCGCCCATCCTCGCGGATGAGCGCAAGCTTATCGCGCAGATAGATACGCGCGGTACCGTGGTACGTCCGGAGTCGCTGTGCCCGAGGCAATAGCCTCAGTCCCTGAGCACAGTGGCCAACGGAAGAAAGGGAAACAGTAATGGCAGTAAAGCACCTCAAGCCTACGAGCGCAGGGCGTCGCTTCCAGACGATCTCGGACTTCGCCGAGATCACGACGGACAAGCCCGAGAAGTCGCTTCTCGAGCCCCTGCCCAAGAAGGCTGGTCGTAACAACAACGGTCGCATCACCACCCGTCACCAGGGCGGCGGCCACAAGCGTAAGTATCGTCGAATCGACTTCAAGCGCGTCCACGACGACGTTCCGGCAAAGGTCGCCTCTATTGAGTACGATCCCAACCGTTCCGCCCGCATCGCGCTGCTCCACTATGTGGATGGTTCCAAGGCATACATCCTTGCACCGCAGGGCCTCAACGTAGGCGACACCGTGGTGAGTGGCGCCAAGGGCGTCGACATCAAGCCCGGCAACGCCATGCCTCTCTCCGAGATTCCCGTGGGTACGCTCGTGCATGCCGTGGAGTTCCAGCCCGGCAAGGGTGCCGCAATGGCACGTTCGGCTGGTACTTCCGTTCAGCTCATGGGCAAGGACAACGGCTATGCCGTGCTCCGTATGCCCTCCTCCGAGCTTCGTCGCGTGCTGCTCACGTGCCGTGCGACGATTGGTGTCGTGGGCAATGCCGACCACTCCAACATCGTTGTTGGCAAGGCAGGCCGTAAGCGCTGGATGGGCGTTCGTCCTACCGTTCGTGGTACGGTTATGAACCCTGTTGACCACCCGCACGGTGGTGGCGAGGGCAAGAACCACACCTCTGGTCGTCCTTCCGTGACGCCGTGGGGCAAGCCCACCAAGGGTTACAAGACGCGTGACCCCAAGAAGGGCAGCAACCGCCTGATCATCCGTCGTCGCAAGACGAAGTAGTCGGAACACGAGTAGTAGGAGTAAGCAAGTATGAGCAGAAGTCTCAAGAAGGGCCCGTTTGTGGAGACTCGCCTCCTCACGCGTGTTGCCGCGCAAAACGAGGCTGGTACCAAGGAAGTCATCAAGACGTGGTCGCGTGCCTCCACTATCTTCCCCGAGATGGTTGGACACACGATTGCCGTGCACGACGGCCGCAAGCATGTGCCCGTGTACATCACGGAGTCCATGGTTGGTCACAAGCTGGGCGAGTTCGCCCCCACGCGCACGTTCCGTGGCCACAAGGTCAAATAGGGGGTAGAAGCTAAATGGCAGAGAACACCAACATCAACGAGGCTCGCGCCTGCGCCAAGTTCGTGCGCGTCGCCCCTCGCAAGGCCCGCCTGGTGGTGGACCAAATCCGCAACCAGTCCGTTGACAAGGCACTCGAGTTGCTGCAGTTCAACGAGCGTGCCGCTGCAGTACCTGTGGCCAAGGTTGTGCGCTCGGCAGTTGCTAATGCCGAGAACAATCATGGCATGCGTGGCGGCGACCTGTACATCGCCCGCGCCTATGTGGACGAGGGCCCCACGATCAAGCGGTTCCGTCCCCGTGCTAAGGGTTCCGCGTCGCGCATCAACAAGCGCACGAGCCACATCACCGTTGTCGTCGCACCTCGAAAGGAGGCGTAAGGGGAATGGGTCAAAAGGTACACCCCACTGGCTTCCGTCTGGGCACCACCGAGTCGTGGCGTTCCCGCTGGTACGCCGATAAGAACTACGCCGAGACCCTCGGCAACGACCTTGCGATTCGCAAGTTCCTCACCAAGCGTCTTGAGCGCGCTGCGCTTTCTCGCGTGGACATCGAGCGTGCTGGCGACAAGGTGCAGGTAACCATCTACACCGCGCGTCCCGGTATCGTGATTGGCAAGAAGGGTGCCGAGATCGACAACCTTCGTAAGGACCTCGAGAAGGTCGCTGGCGTGAGCCAGGGCATGGTCAAGGTGGACGTCATTGAGGTCAAGCGTCCGGAGCTCGACGCCAATCTGGTTGCCCAGTCCATTGCTGAGCAGCTTGAGGGCCGCGTTGCCTTCCGTCGCGCCATGCGCAAGGCCGTGCAGTCCGCACGTAAGGCTGGCGCCAAGGGCATTCGTATTCAGTGCTCTGGTCGTCTTAACGGTGCCGAGATGGGTCGCCGTGAGTGGTACCGCGAGGGTCGCGTGCCTCTGCACACCCTGCGTGCCGTCATTGGCTATGGCGAGGCCACCGCTCGCACCACCATGGGCGCCTGTGGCGTCAAGGTTTGGATTTACCTCGGCGAGAAGATGAAGGGGCAGCCCGCGCCCAACCCGGCGCTCGAGGGCAGCTCGCGTCCGCGTCGCCGCAACGATAGGAGGGGACGCTAATGCTCGCACCTAAGCGTGTGCTGCACCGCAAGGTACAGCGTGGCTCCATGAAGGGCAAGTCAAAGGGCAACACGACGCTGCACTTTGGCTCCTGGGGCATTCAGGCCCAGGAGGCTCACTGGATCACCAACCGCCAAATCGAGGCATGCCGTGTTGCTATGACCCGTCGCATGAGGCGTGGCGGCAAGGTGTGGATTACCATCTTCCCCGACAAGCCCATCACCAAGAAGCCCGCGGAAACCCGCATGGGATCTGGTAAGGGCAACCCGGAGGAGTGGGTGGCCGTCGTAAAGCCCGGCCGCATCATGTTCGAGATCGACGGCGTTCCCGAGGACGTCGCCAAGGAGGCCCTCCGTCTCGCGCAGCACAAGCTGCCGATCAAGACCAAGATCGTCAGCCGCGCCGACCAGGCAGGGGAGGAGTAGGCAAACATGAAGTACAAGGATATCCAGGCGCTCAGCGACGCTGAGCTCGCGGCAAAGCTCGAGGATGGACGTGCCGAGTTGTTTAACCTGCGCTTCCAGATGGCAACAAGCCAGCTCGACAACACGGCGCGCGTCAAGCTCGTAAAGCGCGACATCGCCCGCGTCCAAACCGAGATTCGCGCCCGCGAGATCGCGGCCAACGCCAAGAACTAGAGGGCAGGAGAGATACCAAATGGCAGAAACCGCAACCAGGAACGCGCGTAAGGTCCGCACGGGCGTTGTCGTGTCGCTGTCTGGCGACAAGAGCGTCACGGTGAAGATCAATTACCGCAAGCACCACCCCAAGTACGGCAAGATGATGACCATCTCCAAGAAGCTTCACGTGCACGACGAGAAGAACGAGTGTGGCGTAGGTGACACCGTTCGCGTTATGGAGACCCGTCCGCTCTCCAAGACGAAGCGTTGGCGCTTGGTGGAGATCGTTGAGCGCGCCAAGTAGCGATCGGAGGAACAGCGAATGATTCAGATGGAAACCATGCTCAACGTCGCTGACAACAGCGGCGCCAGGCGCGTGAAGTGCATCAAGGTCATCGGTGGCTCCAAGAGGCGCTACGCTGGCATTGGTGACGTGATTATCTGCGCCGTGCAAGAGGCCACGCCCAACAGCGCGGTCAAGAAGGGCGACATCGTGCGTTGCGTTATCGTGCGCACGAAGAAGGAGACCCGCCGCAAGGACGGCAGCTACATCCGCTTCGACCAGAACGCTTGCGTCGTCGTGGACAAAGAGGGCGAGCCCCGTGGTACCCGTATCTTCGGGCCCGTGGCACGTGAGCTGCGCGATCGCAAGTATATGAAGATCGTCTCGCTTGCACCCGAGACGCTGTAAAGGAGGCGACCGAGGAATGCCTAAGATGAACGTGAAGAAGGGCGACAAGGTCCAGGTCCTTTCCGGCAAGGACAGGGGTGCCCAGGGAGAGGTGCTTCGCGCCTTCCCGCGCGAGGGCAAGGTTATCGTGGAGGGCGTTGCTGTTGTTAAGAAGGCACAGCGTCCCACCCAGGAGAACCAGAACGGTGGCTTTAAGGAGCAGGAGGCAAAGATTGACGCTTCCAACGTTATGCTCGTTTGCCCCGAGTGTGGCAAGCCCACCCGTGTTGGCCACGACAAGGACGAGAACGGCAAGAAGGTCCGCGTTTGCAAGAAGTGCGGCCACAAGTTCTAAGCTCGTTCAAACTAGCTTGTGAGAGAGGCGTCCCAGCCAGTCTTTGGTTGGGACGCCTCTTCGTCAACGGGGAAAGCGCGTGCCATGTAGGTGGCTTTTGTATGTTGTTCACACAACATACACATGGAAGTAGTACCATTCCTCCTTGTGTCTATACGGACACATATGGCTCCCGGCTGTCCGGGAGGTGCGAGATTGGTACCCCGCACGTCATCCATCCAAGAGTTAGGAGTTACCATGGCAGAAGAGAAGTACGTACCACGTCTTAAGCAGATGTATTTTGAGACGGTTCGTGACCAGCTGCAAAAGCAGTTCGGCTACAAGAACGTCAACCAGATTCCCAAGATCGAGAAGATCGTCGTGAACATGGGTGTTGGCGAAGCCGCCACGGATTCCAAGGCGATTGACGGCGCCGTTGCCGACCTGCGTACGATTACCGGTCAGCAGCCCATCGTCACCCACGCCCGTAAGTCCATCGCAACGTTCAAGCTTCGCGCCGGCATGCCCATTGGTGCCAAGGTCACGCTTCGTGGCGACCGCATGTGGGAGTTCTTTGACCGTCTGATTTCCATCGCCATCCCGCGTATCCGCGACTTCCGTGGTATCTCTTCCAAGAGCTTCGACGGCCGTGGCAACTTCTCCATGGGCGTTACCGAGCAGCTCATCTTCCCCGAGATCGACTACGACAAGATCGATCGTACCCGCGGCATGGACATTACCATTGTTACCACCGCTCCCACCAACGAGGAGGGCAAGGCTCTGCTCGACGCATTCCACTTCCCGTTCAAGCAGAACTAACGAGGGACTTACAAGGTCCATTGACCTTGGGTCATATAGCCGGTAGGCGCCCCAGACAGGCTGGGGCTCACCTTAAGAAGGAGGATTTGTGGCAAAGACATCGATGATCGTCAAGGCAGCGCGTGAGCCGAAGTTTTCGACGCGCAAGCAGAACCGTTGCCAGCGTTGTGGGCGTCCCCACTCCGTGTATCGCAAATTCGGTCTCTGCCGTGTCTGCTTCCGCGAACTCGCGAGCAGGGGCGAGCTTCCTGGCGTTACCAAGGCAAGCTGGTAGGACGCAAGGGCTCTCGCGTACAGGCGTGTCCGCCACGGGTGGATGCGAACCATTCGCGCAGGTTCATCAGTAACGAAGGAGACTGTTAATGAAAATTACCGATCCGATTTCAGATATGCTCACGCGTATCCGCAACGGCAACGCGGCCAACAAGGACGAGGTTTCCATGCCTTCGAGCAAGGTTCTCGTTGAGGTGGCGCGCGTTATTTACGAAGAGGGCTATATCGAGGGCTATAGCGTGGAGGACACCAAGCCCCAAAAGACCCTTCACATCACACTTAAGTATGGCCCGAAGCGCAAGAAGATCATCCGTGGCATCAGGCGGATTTCTAAGCCGGGCCTCCGTATTTATTCAAAGGCAGAGGACCTTCCCCGCGTTATCGGTGGCTTGGGCATAGCCGTCATCTCCACCTCTAAGGGTATGATGTGCGATCGCGACGCTCGCAAGCTTGGCGTTGGCGGCGAGGTCATCTGCTACGTTTGGTAATGGCTCGACAGGAAAGATAGGAGGAGACAATGTCTCGTATCGGTAAGCACCCTGTCCAGATTCCTGCCGGGGTAACCGCAACGGTTGAGGGAACTCACGTCCACGTGACTGGCCCTAAGGGTGAGCTTGAGCGCACCTTCTCTCCGCTCATTGTTATCGAGCAGGAGGGCGAGTTCATCACGGTTAAGGTCCCGCGTACCCCTGGTACCGAGAACCTCACCCACGAGGAGTTTAAGCAGACGAAGTCCTACAAGGCCGCCAACGCCATGCAGGGCCTCACCCGTACGCTCATCTTCAACATGGTTGAGGGCGTGAGCAAGGGCTTCTCCAAGCGTCTTGAGCTCACGGGCGTCGGCTATCGTGCCACGCTCAAGGGCAAGGACCTGGACCTCTCGCTTGGCTACTCGCATCCCGTACTCTATGTCTGCCCCGAGAACATCTCGTTTGAGGTTCCCGACAACACCCATATCGTCGTCAACGGCATCTCCAAAGAGCAGGTTGGCCAGGTGGCGGCAGAGATTCGCGCGAAGCGTCCGCCTGAGCCGTACAAGGGTAAGGGTATTCACTACCAGGGCGAGCACATCCGCCGCAAGCTCGGCAAGGCAGCCAAGTAGTAGCTAGTCGATAAGACCATCACCCCGTCAGGTGATGGCGAGTAGAGGAGAAGCAATGAACAAGCAACAGGCAAAGAGGGCTGCACTGCACCGTCGCGCGCGCAGCGTTCGCCCCAAGGTCTATGGCACGGCGGATCGTCCGCGCCTTACGGTGCACCGCACCAATGCGCATATTTACGCGCAGATAATCGACGACGCCGATGCCAAGACGATTTGTGCGGCATCCACGCTCAGCCCCGAGTTCCGCGCTACGGGCAAGGTTGGCTCCAACAAGGAGGCTGCTGAGTTCGTTGGCAAGCTCATCGGAGAGCGTGCGCTCGAGAAGGGCGTAACTGCGGTGAGGTTCGACCGCAGCGGCTTCCTGTACCATGGCCGCATCAAGGCCCTTGCGGACGGTGCCCGTGCAGCGGGCCTGAAGTTCTAGGAGGATATAAATGCCACGTGAACAGCGTAGTAATAGGCGCCAGCAGCAGGACTCCGAATTTCAGGAGCGCGTAGTTTACATCCACCGCGTGTCCAAGGTCGTTAAGGGTGGCCGTCGTATGTCACTCGTCGCGCTCGTGGTTGTAGGCGACGGCAAGGGCACTGTTGGTATTGGCATGGGCAAGTCGACCGAAGTGCCTCTGGCGATTCAAAAGGGCGTTGACGACGCCAAGAAGAACCTTTTCCACGTGCCCGTCACCGAGGGCGGCACCATTCCTCACGAGGTCGAGGGCCACTATGGTGCAGGTCGCGTGCTCATCAAGCCTGCTATCGAGGGTACTGGCGTTATTGCCGGTGGTCCCGTGCGTCCGCTCTTCGAGCTTGCTGGCATCACCAACGTATTGTCCAAGTCTCTGGGTACGAGCAACGCACTCAACGCCATCAAGGCTGCTGCCGAGGGACTCAAGGAGCTCTCGAGCCCCGAGGAGGCTGCTGAGCGTCGCGGCATGACCGTGGCCGAGATGTTTGTTGGGAAGGAGAACTAGCCATGGCAAACAAGCTTAGGATTAAGCTCGTGCGCAGCTGTGGTCCTGCCGTCAAGAAGGATCAAACGGCTACGTGCCGTGCGCTCGGACTGCGCAAGATCAACAGCGTTGTTGAGCAGCCGGATAACCCGAGCATTCGTGGAATGATCTTCAAGGTCAAGCACCTTGTAGAAGTGGAAGAGATTTAGGAGTCTCCATCATGCAGTTGAATGATCTTCGCCCCGCGGAGGGCTCCACTAAGGCGCGCAAGCGTCTTGGCCGTGGCGCTGCGTCTGGCCACGGCACGACCGCTGGTCGCGGCACCAAGGGCCAGCTTTCCCGTTCTGGCGGCGGCAAGGGCGCCGGCTTCGAGGGTGGTCAGCAGCCTCTCGCCATGCGTCTGCCCAAGCTCCCCGGCTTTATCAATCATGGTCGCGTAGAGTACGTGCCCGTCAACGTCTCCCGTCTTGAGGGCCTCTTCGAGAACGGCGATGTGGTGGATTGCGACACGCTCGTGGCCAAGGGTGTTATCAAGCACAACTACATTCCCGTCAAGGTTCTTGGCAACGGCGAGCTCACCAAGCAGCTCACGGTTAAGGTGGACAAGGTTTCCGCGTCTGCCCAGGCCAAGATCGAGGCGGCTGGAGGAAAGGTCGAGCCGGCGTGCTAAAGGGAATCGCCAATGCGTTCCGCGTGAAGGAGTTGCGCGAGAAGATCCTCATCACCGTGGGGATACTCGTCATCTACCGTTTTGGTGCCTATCTTCCCATACCGGGCATCCCCTTTAGGGGGATGCTCTCCGCGTATCAAACCGCGGGGGATACCAATGGTGCCTTGGCGGTGCTCAACCTGTTCTCGGGCGGAGCGCTCTCACGTATGTCGGTCTTTGCGCTTGGCATCATGCCCTACATTACCGCTCAGATTATCTTCCAGATGATGCAGGCGGTTATTCCGAGCCTTCAGGCGCTCGCGCAGGAGGGTGAGTCGGGGCAGCGCAAGATTACCCAATACACGCGCTATCTCACGGTAGCGCTTGCCACCATCAACGCGATTGGTTATCTGTTCCTTTACAAGAGCAGCATGTATGGTGTCGACTTCTCCAATCTGGGATTCCCCGAGTGGATCGAAAGCATCATCATCGTGGGCGTGCTCTTGGCTGGTGCCATGATCATCATGTGGCTGGGCGAGGTAATGACTCAGCGCGGCATTGGCAACGGTATGTCGCTCATCATCTTCGCCAACATCATGAGTGGCCTTCCCATGGCACTCATCCAGTCCATGCAGGGTGCGGAGAATGGCGTGGTGATTACCATCATCACCATCTTGGTCATTCTGATAATCATCCCGATCATCGTGTTCATCGAACGCGGGCAAAGACGTATTCCCATCCAATACGCCAAGCGCGTGGTCGGCAGGCGCATCATGGGTGGCCAGGCTACGTATCTGCCTGTTAAGGTAAACACGGCCGGCGTCGTGCCCATCATCTTTGCGAGCGCCATCCTGTACTTCCCTGCGCAGCTTGCTGTGTTCTTCCCCAATGTGGAGTGGATGCAAAACTTCGCAAATGCGATTTCGAGCGGCTGGGTCAACTGGGTGTTGTCGGTGTTCCTCATCGTGTTCTTCGCGTACTTCTATACGTCGATGGTGTTCAATCCCGACGAGACGGCCGACCAGCTTCGCAAGGCAGGCGGCTTCATCCCAGGCGTTCGCCCTGGCGCGGCCACGTCCAAGTACATCAAGGACGTACTCAATCACATTACGCTTCCCGGCGCCATCTTCATGGCCATCATCGCAGTCGTTCCGTCGATTGTGTTCGCCTTTACCAACAACAGTCTCATTCAGTCTTTTGGCGGTACTTCCATCCTCATTATGGTGGGCGTTGCCATGGACACCATCTCGCAGCTGGAGTCTCAGCTCAAGATGCACAACTACGAGGGCTTCTTCAAATAGCCTTTTCGTAACCAACCAAATGGGGACAGTCCCTCCGTGGTTAATAACCAAGGAGGGACTGTCCCCTTTTGGTTAGTGACTGGCGTGTGTAATAGCTCCGCGTATACGACCTCGGCTCAGCGAAGTGACAAACATAATCTGTGTGATGCTGAGCCCACTAGCATGGAGCTTCTTGATCACATCGTTTTGCTCGGATTTAGAGAGCGATGCCGAGTTATCGCATCCGGGTGCTATCGATTGGGCGATTCTCATTACCTCGTCGGGACGTAGGTGGTGTGTCAGGCCGCTCTCTGGGAACGACTTGGCGGGTAAGAGTTCCTTCTTGCTAAATTGGATGAAACCATCCCTACCGCCCAGCATGTCGAGTAACATCGTTTTGTTGGCGATGCCCTCGCGGCCAAGATAGTCCTTTGCACTGCTCCATTCATATGCCGACGCCTTGCATATGCCGGCAACGGCGGGATTTGCGTGTATGTAGCGCATGGCACAGAGCAAGTACGCATCGCTCTCGATTGGTTCGCTCCAATAACGGTTCTTAAAAACGTGCCCGGTACGCGAACAACGACGCTTGTAATGGATGGCATATTGCTCGTTGAGCTGCTTCATCGCCGCGCTGAGTTTGTACTCGGGGTCTTCAACCAGCAGGTGTACATGATTGCTCATGAGGCAGTAAGAATGCAATTGCAGGTCAAACTCGTCTCTTGTCTCTGCAAGGTTGCAAACATATTGTTGTCGGTCGTCGTTGGAAAAGAAGAGAAGATCAACCGCTTCTCCCTTCGTCACTACGTGATAAAACCCAGACTCCGCCACCTTTCTCGCTTGCCTCATGAGCATCACCCCCGTAATTCTCGAATAAGGGTGCATCACTATACTCTTACTAACCAAAGAGGGACAGTCCCCGTTTGGTTAGTAACCAAAAAGGGACTGTCCCTCTTTGGTTACAATGGGGATGGGAGGAGTGAAGATGAGGCGACGGGTTGGCATAGGCGCGGCGTTATTGTTGCTCGCAGTGCTCGCATCGTGTGCGCTGTTTGTGCCAAGCGCAAAGTGGACGCCCGATCACGATCTTCCCTTCCATCTTGCGCGCATACAGTCCATAGCGGAAGGCCTGCGGTCCGGCGTTATACCAGTGCGGCTCTATGCGTGCCAGGCACACGGCTTTGGCTATCCCTCTGGGGTGTGTTATCCCGATTTGTTTTTGTATTTGCCTGGGGCATTGGTCGCGCTGGGCATGCATCCATGGCCGGCATACGTGGTGTTCGTGCTGTTGGTTAACATGGCGACGGCACTCGTTGCGTACTGGGCCTTTGCGACGGTGTTCCGCTCATGGAAATGTGGCCTTTGCTGTGCCACGTTATGGACCCTGGCGCCATATAGGCTCTGTGATGTGTTGCTGCGTGCCGCCGTGGGAGAATACCTTGCGCTCGTCTTTGCACCGCTCATCGCTTTGGGGTTATGGCGGGTGTTTCTTGATGACTCGACGCCGGAGGGTGCGGGCTGGAAGACGCTCGCGATTGGCGCAAGCGGCGTCGTGTATTCACATATCCTGAGCGTGGTCATGTTTCTTCCCGCATCGTTGCTCGCCATGATCCCGCTGGTACGTCATAGGAATAAGGATGGCTGGGGGCTGGCAATAGGCAAGGCGGCAGCGCTTACGCTCTTGCTGTGCGCTGCTTTCCTCGTCCCCTTCTTTGACTACTACCTGCACCACGACCTAGGCGTCAAGTACTTTGGTAACTCGGCATATGAGCATTCGCTTTTTCCCGGTCAGTTCCTCATTCCCTTCCAACCTTTCCGTGGGCTTTCCCTGTCGCTTGAACAGGGTCCATTCGGAGAGATGCCATTGGAGATGGGATTGGGCCTGCTTGCGGTGCTTGTGCTCGCATTCGTATGGCTGCGTCGACCGTCGGTGCGTGCGTTGGGGAGTGAGGCGGCTGGTGGCTGGATCAGGCTGTTTGCTTGGGCTTCGGTGGTCGTGCTGCTCCTCACCACGTGCTTGGTTCCCTGGGGCATTGCGGGACCACTTGCTACGATCCAGTTCCCATGGCGCTTGCTCGGCATTGCGGCGTTGTTGTTGGTGGTGTTGGCGGGCGTGCTCTTGGGCGGTACGTCGGAGCGGCTTCGTACGTTTTGGATTGCGTGTCTTGCGCTATGCCTGATCGAGGGCGTGTACTGCGAGGTGAGCTTTGCCATGCTTGGCGAACCACTCGAGGTTTCCATGTCCACGGTGGAGGGCAATGACATCGGCATGGGCGAGTACGTGCCCATTCAGCAGAGCAAGGACTTTGCGGACAACTGGCGTGCAATCGCGCCCGTGGCACCCGAGGGTGTGGACGTACGGGACTTTGCCCGGGTTACCCCGCAGGAGACGCGCGTGGAGTTAGTCAACACAACCGGGAGCCCCCAGCATGTTCGCCTGCCGCTGTTCTGGCATAACCAGCTGCGACTGGTTCCGCAGGAGGGCGCGGCACTTGAGTGGGACGACGGTTATGCGGCAATCGAGCTTGCGCCGCATGCCGTCGGTACCTATACCGTAACATTCGTTGAGCCCCTCCACTGGCGCGTGGCCGAAGTCATCAGCTTGGTGACGGCTCTCGTTTTGGCCCTTACCGTAGGCGCGAGCGCACGGGGATTGCCCCGCAAGTGTTGATAGTCTTAGCGCGCGCTTGGCCTTAAGAAGCGCTAAACTAACGTTATGGCATTTTTAGCAGAAAGGAACCATTATGAATATCGTTCTTTTGGGCGCGCCTGGTGCTGGCAAGGGTACCCAAGGCCAAAAGCTCGTGGAAGAGTATGGCATTGCTCACATCTCCACCGGCGATCTGCTACGTGCGGCGGTCAAGGCTCAAAGCGAGCTGGGCAAGCAGGCCAAGGCGTTCATGGATGCCGGCCAACTCGTGCCTGATCAGCTGGTCATCGACCTCGTGAAGGAGCGCTTGGCAGAGCCGGATGCACAGAAGGGCTTTATGCTCGACGGGTTCCCCCGCAACATCGCCCAGGCCGAGACGCTTGATGCCGAGCTTAAGGACATGGGCGTGGAGCTGGATGCCGCGCTGCTCGTAGACGTTCCCTTTAGCGTGATTGTCGATCGCCTGAGCTCTCGTCGTACCTGCCGCAGCTGTGGGTACACCGCACCTGCTGGGACCGAGACCTGCCCGCGTTGCGGTGGCGAGATGTACCAGCGCGACGACGACAAGCCCGAGACCATCAACAAGCGCCTCGATACGTACCAGAGCCAGACGCAGCCGCTCATCGACTATTACAAGGATCGTGGCATCCTCAAGTCGGTTGACGGCAATCGCGCCGTGGATGAGGTGTACGTTGACGTTAAGCGCGTGCTCGCATGATCCATATTAAGACTCCGCAAGAGATCGAGGAGTTCAAGGCCGCAGGATCGCTCTCCAAGACGGTCCTGCGCCGTGCTGGCCGCATGGTGCGCCCGGGTGTCACCACGCGCGAGATCGATCAGATGGTAGAGAGCTTCATAAGATTGCATGGTGCCGTGCCAGGGTTTAAGGGCTTGTATGGCTTCCCCGCCAGCATCTGCGCTTCGGTGAACGAGGAGATCGTGCACGGCATACCCTCGGATCGCATGCTTGTCGATGGCGATGTTATATCCATCGACACGGGTGCCACCATAGGTGGCTGGGTGGGGGATAACGCGTGGACCTTCTTCGTGGGTACGCCCGCTCCAGAAACCAAAGCATTGTGCGAAGTAACGCTTGACTGCCTTAAGGCTGGCATTGAGCAAGCGGTTCCCGGGAACCACATTGGCGACATTGGCCATGCCGTGCAAACGCTGGCAGAGAAGCACGGCTTCGGTGTGGTGCGTGAGTACGTGGGCCATGGCGTGGGTCACGTGATGCACGAGGATCCCAACGTGCCAAACTTTGGCAAGAAGGGCCGTGGCGTCAAGCTACAGGCCGGCATGGTGATTGCCATCGAGCCCATGATTACGCTGGGAACATATCGCAATCATACGCTTGCCAACGGCTGGACCGTCGTGACCAACGATGGCAAGCCGGCAGCGCACTATGAGAATACGGTCGCCATCACCAAGGACGGTCCGGTAATCCTCACCGAGGATCCCGATGGCCCTTGGTGCCCATTCCAAGGTGGCGTGTAGGGCTCTCCATCTTAGGGATATGTCACAGTGTCCAGTCCTCCCGGGCATGCTGCATGTGGAGCGCTCGGGAGGACTGGTCTCTGTAGGCGTGACGTGAGTTTGTGTCAATTCGATGCACCGTTGCCATGTGGTTTGTAATTCGGTAGAGTATTACATTGCTGTCACATGGAAGAAAGGTGCCATAGGTTGAGTAAACAGGACGCAATCGAGCTCGAGGGTAAGGTCGTTGAGCCCCTGCCCAATGCAATGTTCAAGGTGGAGCTCGAAAACGGCAAGACCATCCTCTGCACGATCTCGGGGAAGATTCGCATGAACTACATCCGAATCCTTCCAGGTGATAGGGTAGTCGTGGAGATTTCTCCCTACGACCTCACCCGTGGTCGCATTACCTACCGCTACAAGTAGGGAAGCGCCATACAGCCGGTTATTCACGCCAGCGGCTGGGCGAGTATATAGCGTGTGTCAGCTCCACCTGCCACGCGCACGGTACCACTAGGTTCGTATGAGCATTACCGGAAAGGACAGACGATGAAGGTACGCCCTTCTGTTAAGAAGATGTGCGACAAATGCAAGGTCATTCGTCGCCACGGCAAGGTCTACGTCATCTGCGAGAACCCGCGCCACAAGCAGCGTCAGGGCTAAGAGAGGAGCACCAAGTTGGCCCGTATTAACGGTGTCGACCTGCCGCGCGACAAGCGCGTTGAGGTCGGACTCACTTACATTTACGGCATCGGCCTCACGCGTGCGAAGGCTATCTGCGCAGCCGCCGACGTCAATCCCGACACCCGCGTAAAGGACCTCACAGAGGACGAGATTACGCGCATGCGTGATTTCATTGACCAGAATTACACTACCGAAGGCGACCTCCGCCGTGAGGTTCGCCAGAACACTGCCCGCCTGATGGAGATTGGCTGCTACCGCGGTCTTCGCCATCGCAAGGGTCTCCCTGTCCATGGTCAGCGCACCCACACCAACGCGCGCACCCGCAAGGGCAAGCGTCGCCAGATCGGTGCCAGGAAGAGGGGCTAGGGAGTAGATTATGCCTAAGAGGAAGCAACAGCAGGTTCAGCGTGTACGTCGCGCGGACCGCAAGAACATTGCCGTGGGTCAGGCCCACATCAAGAGCACGTTCAATAACACGATTATTTCTATCACCGACCCCCAGGGCAACGTGATTGCCTGGCAGTCCGGTGGCACCGTTGGCTTCAAGGGCTCTCGTAAGTCAACGCCGTTTGCGGCTCAGATTGCAGCTGAGACGTGTGCTAAGGCAGCCATGGAGCATGGCCTTCGTAAGGTGGCCGTCTTTGTTAAGGGTCCCGGCTCTGGCCGTGAGACCGCTATCCGTTCACTTCAGGCTGCCGGCCTTGAGGTCTCGGGTATCCAGGACAAGACGCCAATTCCGCACAACGGTTGCCGTCCGGTCAAGCGTCGTCGCGTGTAGGTAAGGAAGGGCAGTAGCTATGGCAGTTGATAGGACACCTGTCCTCAAGCGGTGCCGCCAGCTCGGCATCGACCCCATCGTAATGGGCATTAATAAGGAATCAAAGCGTGAGCCGCGTCGTCGCCGCCGTCAGGAGAGCGAGTACGGTGCACAGCTTCGCGAGAAGCAAAAGGCCAAGTTTATCTATGGCGTGCTCGAGAAGCAGTTCCGTGGATACTACGACAAGGCACTCAAGATCGAGGGCATCACGGGCGACAACCTCATGACCATTCTCGAGTCGCGCCTGGACAACGTCGTGTTCCGTCTTGGTTTTGCGCGCACCCGCAAGGAGGCTCGTCAAACCGTGCGTCACGGCCATATTCAGGTGAATGGTCATCGAGTGGACATCCCTTCCTATCAGGTAAAGGCGGGGGACGTTATCTCGGTTGCCCCCAAGTTCAAGGACCTGCTTCCCATTAAGGAGGCCCTGATCCGCACCGAGTCTGTCGCCGTTCCCTCGTGGCTCGAGGTGGACATCGAGAAGCTTCGTGGCACGGTGCTGCAGCTTCCCTCGCGCGATCAGATAGACCTCGATATCGACGCACAGCTCATCGTCGAGCTCTACTCCAAGTAGTAGCGGCCCGCATTTTTGGAGGTATACATGTCCGAGTTCATCCGACCCCAGGTGTCGGTGGAAGAGATAAGCGAAACCTTGGCGCGCGTGAGCGCCGAGCCGCTCGAGCGTGGCTATGGTGACACGCTGGGCAATTCGCTCCGCCGTGTGCTGCTTTCGTCCCTCGAGGGCGCGGCGGTGCAGGCCATCCAAATCGATGGCGTGCAGCACGAGTTTACAACCGTGCCGGGCGTCTATGAGGACGTGACGGACATCGTCCTCAACGTTAAGGGGCTGGTGTTCCGCTACATGGAGACGGGCGCGGAGGCTATGGCCACGATTAACGTGGACGGTCCCTGCGTGGTAACCGGTGGTGACTTTGCAATTCCGGCAGAGTTCGAGATTGTGAATCCCGAGCACGTTATCTGCACGCTCGGCGAGGGTGCACACCTTACCATGCAAATGCGCATTGGTATTGGGCGTGGCTACGTTTCTGGCGACGAGAATGAGCGCAACGGAGACCCCATCGGTTTGATTCATGTGGACTCGCTCTACTCGCCCGTTCGCCGCTGCGCCAAGGCCGTTGAGCCCTGCCGCGTGGGACAGCACACCGACTATGATCGTTTGGTGCTTGAGGTGGAGACCAATGGCTCTGTGGCCCCCCGCGAGGCCGTTGTGGAGGCGGCGAACATCATCAACCAGCACATGAGTGCATTTATGGGACTGGCCGAGGAAGAGGAGCCCGTTGAGGACACTTCGATCTTTGCCGTTGGCGTTGAGGAGGACAACAGCGAGCTCGATAAGCAGATTGAGGATCTGGACCTTTCTGTTCGCTCCTACAACTGCCTCAAACGTGCTGGTATCCACTCGGTGCGCCAGCTCGTCGAGTTCTCCGAGAACGACCTTCTGAATATTCGCAACTTCGGCGTCAAGTCCATCGAGGAAGTCAAAGACAAGCTCGAGGCCATGGGTCTTGGCCTTAAGGCTTAGGCGTCGCTGAGTATCGCATAGGAGCAAGAACATGAGGCACAACAAGAAGAGGGGAATGAAGCTCGGCACCGATGCGAGCCATACCAAGGCCATGAAGAAGAGCTTGGTATCTTCCCTTTTTGAGCACGATCGCATTAAGACGCTTGAGTCGCGTGCCAAGGCCATCCGTCCCGATGTGGACAAGGTCATTACGTGGGCCAAGAAGGGCGACCTTGCCAGCCGTCGTTTGGCGATTGCCAAGGTTGGCGACAAGGAGCTCGTGCGCGAGGTCTTCGAGAAGGCCGCGCAGGGCATGTGGGCCGACCGAAACGGTGGCTACACGCGCATTATGAAGCTTGGCCGTCGCAAGGGCGACAACGCCGAGGTCGTTATTATTGAGCTCGTTACCGAGCCCGTGGCGCCGAAGGCCGCTCCTGCGGTTACCAAGGTGGAGGAGCCCGAGCCTGTGGAGGAGCCGGCGACCGAGGTCGAGGCGGAGCCCGAAGCAGAGGTGGATGCTGAGTAGCATTCTTAGATGCTGATAGGTTAAGAAGGGGGCATGCCACTAAGAGGGGCGTGCCCCCTTCGTTTGCGATATTTGGAGGGACGCGAAGTGGAAACCGACGCGACGCTCGTACTCAAAATTGGTTATCGTGGCGCTCACTTCTCTGGCTATGCAGAGCAGGAGGACATGCGGACAGTGGCGGGTTCTGTGCGCCAGGCGTTGGAGACGCTCTTTCGACGTCCGGTGGACCTCACATGTGCCGGACGAACCGACGCGGGAGTATCGGCGCTCGAGCAGTACGTGAGCCTACCCGTATGGCACGAGGAACTCGATGGCAGGGAGCCGCGCAGAGTATGGCGTTCGCTTATGGCGCTCACTCCAGAGGACGTGTCGATCCGCGGGCTTTACAGAGCCTCTGAGGGCTTCTCAGCACGTTTTGATGCACTAAGCCGTCGTTATACGTACAGGATTGCGTGTGGGAATGCACAGCCTGTTTTGGCGTGGGACTACGCCTGGTGGCTCCATGCGTCCCTAGACGTTGAGGCCATGAGCGAGGCGGCCACGTGCTTGGTGGGCGAGCACGACTTTAGGAGTTTTTGCAAGGTGAGCTCGGCACAAAAGCTGCTGGAGGATGGTCGCTCCACCAGCCGTATGCTGCATGAGGTAGTGGTGTGCCAAAGGAACGAGGTTGGCGAAGACCTTGTGGCCATAACGGTTGAGGGGAATGCCTTCCTGCACAACATGGTGCGCATTATGGTAGGCACGCTCGTTGAGGTGGGAAGGGGGAATCGACCTGCCTCTTGGGTGAGGAAAGTGCTCGAGGCGCGCGATCGCAGGGCCGCTGGCCCCACGGCGCCGGCAAAGGGGCTGGTATTTGAATCCGTGCGTTATGAAGATGGGGCGCTGCGGGCGTGGACTTCGTAAGGCTATGCTAGTATAGCCAAGTTGCTTATATGATATAACCGCAGGTAGAAATGCATGAACAATTTCTCATGTATTGAAAGGAGCGTTCGTGACCCTCGACCTCATACAGGACATTCTTGTAGACAGCGTTAAAGATGCGCTCCAGCTCATTCCGTTTTTGCTCATTACCTACCTGGTTATGGAGACGCTCGAGCACTCCTCTGAGGGGCGTGCCGAAAGCATCATTCGGCGTGCCGGTTCTGCCGGCCCTGCCGCTGGCGCA
>JAFWMI010000014.1 GCA_017513965.1 Atopobiaceae bacterium | reverse complement strand
GCAACAGATGGAAGATGCCGGCAGCTTCTCGCTCAACCCTTCTAGCGAGACGAGGCGCTTGCGCGGATAGAACGCATAACGCTGGAGGGACAGTCCCCTCGTCGTCAAGGGGACTGTCCCTCCAGCGTTATTGCTTTAGAGTTCTCGAATGGTGTACGTTCCCTTGCCGCTCTGCTTGCTCTGATACATGGCCTCGTCCGCAACCTCCAGCAGGTCGTAGAACGTTGCGTCGCGATCGCGAGAAATCACTGCCCCCACACTGCACGCCGCATGTGTGCCGTCACCAACGTCAATGGACCCTATTGCCTTGATGATTGCTTCGGACTTTCTGCTGGCGATGCCCTGCGGTTCTCCTCCAGCCAAAGGCATAAACACTACGAACTCGTCGCCACCATATCTGCCCACCACATCACCTTCGCGGAACGACTGAAGGAGCATCTTTCCCACATTGCTTAGCAGCGCGTCCCCCACAAGATGACCCATCTCGTCGTTCACGCGTTTAAACTCGTCTAGGTCAACCATAAACATAATGCCAATGCCCTGCGTACGCATGGCAAAGTTGATGCCTTGCTCCGCTGCGTTACGGTTAAGCAAGCCAGTGAGCTGATCCGTCTCGGCCTGTGTACGCCACCAACGCGCCGAGCCCATTTGGTCGTTTGCGTCCTGCGCGTATCCATGCACAAGCGTGGTGTTGCCGTTTTCGTCCGCATCGCACACGTAGTTAATGTGATACCAGCGCAGCGAATCGCCGCCGCGAAGATTGCACTTAATGTCGCTAAAGCCTGCGGTGGGATGGTGCCTCAGATCGCGTATCGTTGCATGAATGGTGGCAACACTCGCCTTAGAAACAGCCTTGGGCATGGTGTCCAAACGCTTGAGCCAGTCGTCAAACTCGATCTTTTGTATCCCTCCGCCTGGCATGGGCGCATTTACCACGAGTTTGTCCGTTGTCAAGTCGTAATCAAAATCAATCGTGCGCTCGTTTTCGGCATCGTCGGTTTTGCCGTCGCCCGACACTACCTCGCCCACGAGGAGCACCAAGCCATAGAGCCAGGGTATGCCTTCTTCGTCCGCCTTTATGCGACCAATAAAGTGAGCCATTCTCCAGTCGGAGCCATAGCCATGGTGAAGCCTCATGTCTAGCGAGAAGGCCCTACCCGAGCTCTTGGACTCACGGACGAGCTCAAACAGCTCGGTCCTATCCTCTGGCAGCACGGCCTCGGCCAGCGAGTTGTGGAAGCGTCGAACAAATTCGGAATCCGAGAGCCCACTCGACCTGCTAAGCTCCGGGCTTACGTAATTGAAGATGAGAGAGTCCGAAAGATCGCATTTGATAAGACCATTGGGCACAATGCTGTCGAGCATGTCCACGTTCCACGCCACATCGTGTGACTTTTGTACGACTCGCAAGTCATCCTGCGCATCCACCGACGAACGCACGATGTTGAGCGAGAAGATATTGCCGCGTGGGCTACTGCCCAAATAGCGAATCACGCATTCTATCCGACGTCCTGTGAGCTGCACTCGAGCCTCACAAAACGCAGCTCCATGCTCGCGTGCCTCGGAAGCCGCACGCCACAGCGTGGCACGAGAATCCGGTTCGATTTGTTGAATGGGATTGATTTTAGCGTTCCCAAAGGCCTTTCGATCGAGTCCGCATTCAATGTAGAACTGATCATTGACCATGATGCTCTCTGACGTGCCTTCTCCCGCGTAGAAGAACAACGTGCCGCCCATGGCGTGATTGAAGAGGTATGAGGATGTAGGGTCTATGTTCGTGAGCGCCTCAAGATGTGACTCCTTGCGCTCACGACGCCGCGGGTTTTCCACGGCGCGATTGGAGACCATAAAGTCCTCAAACTCATCGAGTGGCATGGGATGAGAGAAGTGGAATCCCTGCATGAGATGACAACCCATGTTCTTGAGCATTTCCGCCTGCTCAAGCGTCTCGACACCCTCTGCGATAATGGGCGTATCCAAACCCTGCAGCATGCGAATGACCGACCCAAGCACCACACCGCCACGGTCTTCGTTCATGGCCGTGCGCATAAAGCCCATGTCCAGCTTTACCACGTCCACCGGAACGTCTTTGAGCATGTTGAGAGAAGACAAGCCACTGCCAAAGTCATCCATCTCAACCATAAGATGCCTCTTGCGCATGGCTTCGATTACACGATACAGGCGATCCGCCTCTTCCACAAAGGCACTCTCGGTTACCTCAAGATGAAGACTTCCTGGCGGCAGGTCGTATTTCCTTTGCAGCTCGAGGAAATGATCCAGAAGGTCCGGCTCAAACATCTCGGCACGCGAGACGTTAACGGAGATAGGTACCGGCTTGCCGTCGGACACGCTACGCCAGCGTCCGGCATTGCGACAGGCCTCCTCCCACACGAAGAGGTCCAGCGCATGAACCTTGCCGCATGCCTCAAGCACGGGAATGAACTCCGCTGGACTAATCCAGCCCAACGTTGGGTGATTCCAACGCGCCAGTGCCTCGGCACCAATTACCTCACCATAGATGTAGTCCACCTGTGGCTGATACCACACTTGTATTTGGCCCGTGGCAAGCGCCTCGTCTATGGTTTGCTCTATGGTTATGCGCCGCGTGTCGCGCTCGAGGTCTTCGTCGGTAAAGAGCACCAGACTGCTCGTGGGAATTGCGCGCGCGTTGCGATGTGCTATGGAAACGTAGTCAAGCGGGCGCTGGAAGCTGGGGTTCTTGTAGTCCTCGGGCGTAAGGTAGTAGATGCCCGCCGAAAGCACAATGACTTGAGAGATGCCCTGGTTCTCTATCTGTCGCTCGGTCTCTTCTATTACACGCTTGAACTTTTTATGCGCTTGCTCGTAATCGAGCCCTGCGGAGAGTGGCACGAATCGATCCGCACCCAAGCGTGCCACCGGCAAGCCGTGCGTAATGTGTTCTTTGATCTTGCTTACCAACGTTTGCAAGACCATATTGCCCGACAAGAAGCCAAACTTGGGATTGACCGACCGGAAGTTGCGAATGTCGATGTACCAAAGCGCCATCTCGTCGTATTTGCCAGACATAACCGCTTGCGCGTACTCACGGGCGAAGCCAGGCATATTGAGGGCTCCGGTTGTGGGGTCTGGTCCAGGAGGTGGTCCCGCTAGCACTCCAGGGGGCGGGCCAGCTATACCCTGGGTATGTTGGGATCGATCATCCATAGTATGGGTCTTCCGTATGGGCGTATAGATACTAGGTAACAGTATCATTAAATGGCCCGCGATGCGTAGTGATTCTGTTTTGGAAAGCGAGTCAGTGTGGTTCTTCGTTCACATTTCGTCCTACGGTTGCAGCATGAAATGTGAAACGTCCACAGGCCACGCGATCATGAACGAGTACATGAGGAAGTATTGTTCATCCTCATCCTCGCGTATTGATCATTGCACAAACTCTACCGACACTACTATGCCTTCCCAAAGGCGATTGCGTCACTCGACGCCAACGGGTCGACGCGCCCAACGTTCAGAATGGATCCGAATCGGGGCTTTTTGACGGTACGGCTCGAGGTACACCCCGCGTTCGCGCCCAAGCCCAACAAGCTCAGTGCGAAGGAAGTGGAGTATCGCACGCGCATAATCGAAGCGCTGGCATCGGGACCGCTCTTGCTCTCTGAGCTCTCGCGCGCCATGGGTTACAAAGCCATATCCAAGCGCCTTACCACGACGCTCGACCACATGGTTATGGAGGGACGCGTTGTGCGCGTTGCCACAGGAGGCGCACGCTCAAAGCTCGCTCTTGTTGCCAACCAATGAACTTGCCAGATGGCACAAGCACATTCGAATCCAGCCACCTTGCTTTTGGCGCACACGATCGCACGGCAAAAGAATACAGGCCAAGCATGCAAACGCCTGGCCTGCTAATTTCCAGTGGTGGGCCGTCAGGGTTTCGAACCCTGGACCTTGGGATTAAAAGTCCCCTGCTCTGCCAACTGAGCTAACGGCCCGCGAAAGATATTCTAGCACGAATTGCTACGCAACGCTCCAAGCCCAACGCCCGTCGGTAAAAATC
>JAFWMI010000162.1 GCA_017513965.1 Atopobiaceae bacterium | reverse complement strand
CTCCTGGCCGAGAACTCTACGCGAAGAAGGGCGCCCTTGCACCGTCTGGCGTCAGATTAGCCAATATGCCTCCACAGATGTGTATGAATTAATTTGCGTCCCAAGTCCAGAAATGGCTCTGTGAGTGTGCCGTTCTACACTCCCGCGTGCGGTCTCGCCCCAGCGCGAGGTCGAGGTCCGGCACGTATCGGCACTCGCGGAAGAGCATGTGGGCGGCGGCGTCCGCACCGACGAGGTAGCCGTCTGCGAGCGACAGGGCGCACGAGAGGGCCTCCCGCGCGCGGTCGTGACCGACGATAGGCTCCACGAGCCTCCACGTCAGATTGACGCACTCCCACGTGCCGTCGAGCCGCCACGCCACTGAGCGCCCCGTGCGCTCCATGTGCCACGCTCCGAGGCGCACCATGTCCCGCTTGGTGAGCTCAAGGAAGTCGCGCGAGCCGAACAGCTCGACGACTGCGGCGCGTCCGCACGCGCCGTACTCCTGCAGGGGGTCGCTGGACCACGGCGGCGTGAGGGCGTCGCCGTGAGCGTCCTTGCAGAAGGAGCTGAGGCGGGCTGGCGTGAGTGCGTGCCTGCGTCCCGTGCGCTCGTCCATCACGTAGGCTTGCCCCTGCGTCGCGAGCAGCACGAGTAGCTCGGACTTCCTCCCGCAGCGACGACGGAAGGCACAGTCCGCGCCATCAACCAAGGCACGTTCGAAGGTGGGGATGGGCTTGGGCTTGCGACGCGTGGTTGTGGGCTGCTCTATCTCGCCGCGCACGATGAGGTCTTTGACCGAGAGCTGCTGCTCCTCGATTCCGAGGCTTAGGGTCATCTGGTCCTTGAGGTCTTCCATGGTCTGTCCCTTCGGGTAGGTGTTCCGCACCGCTCGGTGCGCGTCTCCTACCCTTGGCTGCCAAGGGTTTCGCCGCCGTGGTAGGGGCGCGTCAAGGGACTTCGCGGCAAGCTGCACCAACGTCCGGCGTTTGTGACGGCTTCCGTGAGGCGCCCTTTACGAGCCCGTGCGGCGGCCTCCACGGGTGAGGGGTGCCGGGGAATTGGGCGGCGAATGGGCGACTCTCGTGGAGGGCGAGTGGGGCGGGCCACGGGTGGGTGTGGCAGGCTCGCCCCCCCGTCGCCGCGACGTGGGATGTGGGAGGGGCCCGCGGAGTGGCGCGGGGTCGTCGCGAAGCGTCGCCATCCTTTAGTCTTTGACCTTCGTGCCCTCTGTCAGCCGTAAACCAGTCATGTCTCTCCACATATAGAATCTTCTTTCTTTCAGAACCCTTGCCTATGCACGCGAGGGTTACGATGGGTACGCAAGGTCAGTGACAGAACATGAGATGGGGAGCAGATGAGAATCGTGAACATCACGTGTCCCGGCTGCGGGGAGAGTCTCTTGGTGGACGCGCACGGTGACACGGCAGAGTGCGAGTTCTGCGGGTTGGTATTCCCGATTGACCACGGTACCCAGGCTGCCAAGCCCGACGGCTCGGAGAAGGCGGGGCACGACCTTGAGACGGGCGGGCCGAGGGCACGGGAAGAGGCTCGGAGTACCGGCAATCAGCCCGACACGAATACGCAGGCTTCGCCGCCCCCCAAGAAGAAGAGGAGAACCTGGCTGTGGGTCCTCGTCTGGATCCTCGTATTCCCCGTGCCCCTCACGATCCTCATGCTGAAGAGTCCGAGGACGAGGAACCTCAACCCGAAGCTGCGGGTCGCCATCGTCGTCATCGGCTGGATCGTCTACCTCGCAATCGGTTTGGCCGGCGGCGCGTCGAGGTCCAACACGGCCAGCCGGAAGGCGTCGGACGCCGAGAAGGAGAGCACCACGCAGGCCGTAGGGTCGGAGAACTCGACCGCACAGGAGAACTCGTCCGCGCGGGAGGACGCGGGCGCGGCTGTCGAGTGCATCGAGCTCTGGGCTGGCGTGCCCGGCGACTACGGTCGTGAGATCGTGCTGGACGAGGGCCTCAGCGACGAGACGCACGAGATTGCGTACTACGTCCCCGGCGGCAACTACACCGTGAAGAGCCTCGGCGCCTACCCTTCGGTCGTCAACGTCTTCAAGGGACTCCGGAAGAGGGCCGACGGGGCGTCCGAGTGGACCGGCTACGGCGACAGCGTCACGCTCGGGCAGGGCGAGACTGCAAAGATCGAGGTGCCCGACGGATGGCTCATCACCACCCCCTCCATGACCTCCCACCTCGTGCTCATCCCCGAGGGGTCCGGCCGCAAGCCCGAGGAGTTCGATGTCGACGAAGAGGTGAACGTGCTCGTCGAGTACGACGCGGACATCAAGGAGATATGCCATAGGATGCTGTCGGAGTCCTACAAGGACGTCGATGCGAACTGGGATGCGGGCAGCTGGGAATGGGCCTTAGCCCGCGCGGACGTCGACAACCTTGACGTGGTGGTGACTATCCCGTCGAGCAAGGCCGGCGGTGAGGACCACCAGGCATGGATGCTGATCACCCCCATCATCAAGAACGGGAAGATGACCGACGCCACGTGCCATTTCATGGGGATGGACGTCATAAACCGCCTGTTCGGATATGACGCGCCCGAGTACGTCATTCTCGACGAGGCCGGGCAGAAGTACTTCGACGAGCGAGCCGACACAGTCAAGTCCCTAGGGGGGTTATAGTCGAGGTCAGAATCGGCAAAACCGGCCCTGCCGTGCTGGACGCTACAGGGCAGGCCAATCACTCGAAGGCTTGACGTGCGTCCGGCAGGGGAATTGGGCTGTGCCGCCGCGCGGTTCCGGACGTCGGCCCACGCAGTGTGCCGCGGCCGCCCTGGCCCCTCTGTCAACGTGTTATGGCCGTGCCGTAACACGCCGCAATTGCCGTAACACGGGGAACGCGCAGGTCAGAGTGCCTTTTCCGTCCCCTGTGTTACGGTGTTACGCCTACTTTCAACTCAACAGAAAGAAGAGAAGACATATGGAGGTACGTATAAGGTGAGTGGCGATCGCCCGTAACACCGTAACACCGTAACAGGGGTCCTCCTGCCACGGCTGGGCCCGCTGTGCCTAGCCGCCGAGCGCGGGGCACCCGACGTCGTGGCACTCGTCGCCGTGCCACTCGGTCACCGCGCGGCCGGGGACCACCTCCCAGCTGTCGGTTATCGCGTACGGCTCGTACTCGTGGCCGTCGTACACGCGCGGCTGCACGTCCACGCTGACGCCGTCGGAGCCGTCAACGGCGAGGAGCAGGCAGAGCACGCCCGCGTAGTCGTGGGCGAGCCGAGACGCCCACATCATCGCCTCGGTGCGCGTGGGAAAGGCCGCGTGGGTGGCGAAAGAGTCCCACTCGCGCTCCTCGTCCTCGTCGAAGGTGGTGGTCTGGCACGCCCATACGGTGCCGTGGTGCTCGTTGGAGAGGTTCACCCGTGCCATCACCGCACCTCCTCGACAGTGTTCGCGCACGTCTCGAAGAACTCCGAGGTGAGCGCGAAGAGCGGGTATGCGCAGAAGCCGCTGGTGCGGGTCAAGCCCGTGTAGGTGGCGAGCCCGTTCTCAACGAGGAACTCGGGCGCTGTGGGCAGGTTGTTCGTGTCCACGTAGGCGAACGACGCGTTCTGGTTGCGCTCGTCGCAGAGGTTCACGGTGAGGGTGGCGAACGGCTCCCAGTACCCGTCGCCCTCGCAGAGCATCTGCACGGCGAGCGAGCCGTCGGCGTACGCGCCGCGCACGAGGCGAACGCGCGTTACGCCGCCCCACTGGTCTGTGAACTCGAAGGTCTTCATGTCCCTGTCTCCTCTCGGGTTGTGGTTGCGCGCACTGCCTGCGCTTGCTTCACAACCCTTGGATGCCAAGGGTCTTACGCCGCCGTGCGGGTCGCGCCTCGTGGTGGGGTGCCGGGGACGTGGGCGGCTATGGCGAGAAGGTTTGCGTAATCGCGGGTCACGCGCACATGGACGGGAGGTGCCCATGCTGTCGCCATGGCGGCGCCAACCTCTAGCCTCGGTTTTCGGATGACACGCGTGTCGATGCATTATGGGCGAGGTCATTCAAGAACACATTTGGGTGCCTATATAAGCATATATTCCTGCGCTTATAATACATTTATGGTTTTATATATATATTAATGGGTATATTAATTATGGAAACGAACTATCTTTTTGGAGGTAAAACCTATGCCAGAGCCAAGCAACTACAAGCTGATAGGTGCCGTCATCGAGGCATCCGTCGCGAACGACTGGTACTCGGCGGTACGCGAGTGGGAAATCGTCGACATGGAGGAGGACGAGCGCTGCGAGCAGGGCTGCGTGTGCGGCCACGAGCACCTGCGCTACCTGTTCACGCTGCGAAACAGACTGAACGGGAACGAGTTGTACCCCATCGGCAACATCTGCATCAAGAAGTTCGAGCGCGACGACCTGGATAGCGAGCTGAGGGCGCGCATGCAGGCGATCAAGCTGGCGCAGACCGCGAACGCCCTGGGCACGGGCGGGCAGGTGGAGCTCAAGGGCGGGTCCTTCACGCGAGACCTGATCAACTATATGCGCGATGAGGGGGCGTTCCCCGACAACAAGTACAACTACTGGGACGGCGACAACGACGGCAGATTCCTCCTGGACATGTTCAACAAGCGGGGCGACCTGACCGAGAGGCAGGGCAAGAAGGTGTACGCGGTCATCAGGAACGCCGTGTACCCCTGGCTCAGGGGGGTGTGGAGGGACACGCACAACGGACAGGCACCGCGCTTCTAGAGCCCCGCTAAGGCGGCGAGAACGGCACGCCCACCGTCACCAAACGAGCGATTGGTGACGGTGGGCCTCGTCGTTTCCGCAGCTCGGGCGGGCGGGGTCGAAAGCGCCTTCCCCCGGGGCATAGCGGTTTGACCCCGGGCCCCGCCCATCAGCCATGGCGCGGCGCGTCGGGCCCTCGCCGTGCCGCCCTGCGACCTTGCCTGCCGGTTGCCACCTCGTGGGGGTCCGTGGTGGCGAGGGCGGCCGTCGTGGGTTCCCTGCTGCATATGCCTCGCGGTCGTCCCCCTACCGAAATGTCTGGCAGCGTGACTCCCACCGACGCTTATTGTTGGTGGAGGCGGTCTATTTTGGGTCCGTCTCCGTTGTCCATTACAGTGCAGTCGTGATTGGGGATAAACAGAATGGCGACAATGTATCCGAAAGATGGCCCAGCGCCATGTACTGCCGAGAGCAAAGAGGCTGAGGTCTATCACCTGTTGCATGACAGCCTCCCTCGGGACTACTTCGTGGTGCACAGCCTCCCCGTACAGCGCGTCAACCAGGGCGAGTTCGAAATCGTCGAGATAGACTTCGCCATATTCCACCCCGCGAAGGGGCTGCTGACGCTGGAGGTGAAGGCGGGCACCAAGTTCGACTTCACGAGAAGAGGCATAGTGCGGCAGCACAATGACGGCAACAGCAGGCAGGAGACCGTCCACGAGCAGGCATACCGAGCGTGGACCTGTCTTATGGACAAATTCAAGGAGAAGAAGGGGGATAGTGACCGCTACGGCTTTTGCAAGTCCAACTACGCCGTATGGTTCCTTGACGTCTCTTCCGACGACGAGATACTCGCGAACCTGCCGACTTGGTATGATCGCGAGTGCACGCTCACGCTCGAAGATCGTGTAGACCCGCGCGCTGCGATTGGGAGGGTGATGGCGCTTAATCGTGAGGACGGCAGCTATCACAAAATGAACCAAGACCAAGTCGAGCGCTTCCTCAGCGAGTTCCTCGTGCCGGAAGGCGTCTTCTCCAGCACGGAAAGGGAGGAGAATGCCATCCTCGGTGGGAGGCTGTTTGAACTCACGGAGGCTCAGAAGCGTGTCCTCGAGTATCTCAGGTACGAGAAGGTCGCCGCGGTGACGGGAATTGGTGGCACCGGCAAGTCCGTCATCGCCAAGGAGAGGGCCCGGCAGCTCTCCCGGCATGGCCGCAGGGTGCTATACCTCTGCTACAACAGGCTCTTCGGGAAAGAGCTCCAAGAGGAATTCAAAGACATTCGTAACATTACCGCCATGACCGTGGACGGCTTCGCTGCGAAGCTCATCAATCCCGAGAGCATGGGTTACGAGACCTTGGAAGCCTGGGAGAACGTCCACGATACGGACAGGTACACCGAGCTTTCCTATATCATCCTGAGCGCATCGGAAAAAGACGAAGACGGCAATTTCAGGGGCCTGCCGGAATGCGACTTCGACGACCTGATCATCGACGAGGCCCAGGACTTCAACAAGCCCGGGATGGACGCGTTGTGGGATGCGATCATTTCGCTCGACAAGTCGGACACATTCCGGCTCTTCGGGATTAATGGTGGGTAGCACACCAACCTTCTAACGCAACCCAACCGACGAGCGGCTTCCCAGGTGTACCATTTCATGGACAGGCTATGAAGACGGGAGGCCATGGGATGGTCCAGGACGCAGGCATGCTCGCGGCGCTCTTCGAGAGGTCGATGGGGCTGGACGACACGTGGGAGGTGACCGACGCCTGGTTCGAGGAGGTCGAGGGCGGCGCCGACGAGCTGCACGTGAGGGTCGCCCGCGTGCGCGGCAAGGCGGTGCCCTGCCCGGAATGCGGCAGGCGCTGCGGCGTCCACGACACGCGAGAGAGGACCTGGCGCCACCTCGACATATGGCAGTTCAGGACCTACGTGCACTGCGCCGTGCCGCGCACGGACTGCCCGGAGCACGGCGTGAGGACGGTGCTCATGCCCTGGGAGGTCCGCCCGAACTCGCACTTCACCGCGCTCTTCGAGGCCCAGGTCATCGCCGCCTGCATGAGGGGCGCCACGGTCAAGGCCGTGGCCGAGTCGCTCGGCGAGTCCGACGGGAGGCTGTGGGACATGCTCAGGCGGGCCGTCTCGCAGGCCAGGGACAAGGCCGACTACTCCCAGGTCAGGCGCGTGGGAATCGACGAGACGAGCCGCGCCAGGGGCCACACCTACATATCCACCATGCTCGACCTCGACG
>JAFWMI010000161.1 GCA_017513965.1 Atopobiaceae bacterium | reverse complement strand
TATCAGGCGGCGCTTATCGACCACGCGCATGCCACACGCGGCTAGGAGGCGAGAATGGGACGGACACTTTACCTGCAATGTGACTATGGCATAAGCGGTGACATGGTGGTGGGCGCCCTGCTGGATGTGGGGGCAAGCGAGGATGGCTTGCGCGCAGCGCTGCGGTCGTTGCACCTTGCGGGATACGAGATTCGGGTGACGCGCAAGCTTGCCGGCGCGTTGGATGCCTGTGACTTCGACGTGGTGGTGGACTAGGAGCACGAGAATCACGATCATGACATGGCATGGCTGTTCGGTGGGCTTGACGATGCGCTGGAGGGGGTGCATTTCCACGACCACGAGCACAGCCACGGCCACGAGCACGGCCACGAGCACGGCCACGAGCACGGCCACGGTCATGAGCACAACCATGAGCACAACCATGAGCACAACCATGAGCATCGCGGACTCGCGGACATCGCTCGCATCATCGACGAATCGGAGCTCTCCCAGGGGACCAAGGACCGCGCGCTTAAGGTCTTCGGCGTCCTCGCGGCGGCCGAGGCAAAAGCTCACGGAACGACCGTGGACCAGGTCCACTTCCACGAGGTGGGTGCCGTGGATTCCATCGTGGACGTGATATCGGCCGCATGGTGCCTGGAGGACCTGGGCGTAGACGACGTGGTGGTCTCGCCGCTGGGCGAGGGAGAGGGACATGTGCGAAGCGCTCACGGCGTGCTTCCCATACCGGTTCCCGCAGTTGCCAACATTATTGAGGCCCATGGTCTGGTGATACGGCGTCTGCACCGCAAGGGGGAGTTCGTCACGCCCACAGGTGCGGCTCTTGCCGCCGCCATGGGCACGCGAAGCGAACTGCCCGAGCAGTACCGCATTATTGCGACGGGCATCGGCACGGGCAAGCGTGCTTACAACCCGCCAAGCATGCTGCGTGCCACCCTCGTGGAGGGTCTCGAGGAGTCGCAAGTCGACGAGGCGCCGCTTTGGAAGCTGGAGACCGAGGTGGACGATTGCACCGGCGAGGCGTTGGGGTATGTGCTCGATCGGCTCTATGGCGCGGGGGCGCGAGAGGCGCATTTTCTGCCCGTGTTTATGAAGAAGGGTCGACCGGGCTACCAGATCGAAGTGCTGTGCGGCCAAGACGATATTCCCGTTTTGGAAAACATCATCTTTGAGGACACGACGACCATCGGCATTCGTCGCTATCCCCTCAAGCGAACGACACTCGACCGTTCGTTTGGTACGCTGCAGACCGACTTTGGCGAAATAGCCGTAAAGCGTGTGGTGCTTCCCAACGGAGAAACGCGCGCGTATCCCGAGCACGATTCCGTCGCCCGCCTGGCGCAAGAGCAGGGCTTGGGATACGAGACGGTGCGGAGGGCGGCATTTGGAGGCTAAGCGCGCATGAGCTGCATCTGGTGCCAGTTGAGCACTATGTATACGAGCAATGCGACTACGGCCATACCCACTACGGCAACCGCAAGCGAGATGAGGGCGTCTTTGCGGCGTGTGGCGCGCGAGAGGTCAGCCTGACAGCGCGTACAAGTCGTAGACGATTCGCTGAGGGTTTGTCCACAGTGTGGGCAACGCATTGTTCTCCTTGGCTCGTGTTTTCGTTGTTTATGATAGTAGCAGGTCTGACGAGCGGCAGGCGTGTTGAAGTCGTGGGGGGTTGTGATGAATGCGCAGCCGAGCATAGAGCGGGTACGCTATCGGTTTATTGGGCATGTGCAGCATCGTGGCTTTAGGTTTGCCTGCGTTATGGCTGCGGAACGAGCGCAGGCGACCGGATGGGTGCGTAACGAACGAGACGGTACGGTAACGGCCGAGGCACAGGGCACGAAGGAGGCCCAGCTCGTCTTCGTGCGGCGTCTTACCGAGATCGTGCCAGGCTATGGCAATGATTGGAGCGTTGGCCGCGAGCGTTACGTAACGCCTCTGGAAGACGAGACGGGCTTCTCGGTGCGTCGCTATTAACCGCAGGGGGACAGTCCCCTTAACGCTGAGGGGACTGTCCCCCTGCGGTTAAGGGCTAGTTGTCGGAGCGCGAGAAGCTGTTACGCATGCCCATGCTTGCCTCAAAAAGGACTTTGCCGAGCACGTCGTCGGTCTCCTTGCGTACGAGTTGGGCGACCCGCTCGTTAGCCTCCTCGCATGAGGTCCCCTCGCGCTCCGCCGCAAGAAGGACGGCACATGCCTGGGCGACTACGGCCTCTTGGTAGCGCTCGATGTGTGGCAGCGCCGCGCCGTATTGGGCGTCTGCGAGCGCGCCGATAAGACGGTTCGCCCAATAGAAGCTCTCCGTGGAGACCTCCTCGTTCGTGGTGGAGAAGTACGCGGGTGCTCGGTCCACATTGGCAAAGAGCGGCACAAAGGCGTTGAACGGATTGCTGCCAAAGGCGATCCATTGCAGGGCACGTATGGAAGCGGGCAGGTCTCCGCGTATTTGCGTGGCACTCAACTGGCTCGTGCGGTTGATGCCAATCGGTCGATAGAGTCCTCGGAGGTCGGGGCTGCCGGGACGACCATAGGGGTCGTAAGGCGTGCCTTGGTAGTGTAGCGAGAGCGCGTATTTGACGTCTTCCACGGTAAGAAGGCGCTCAGGCCTCTGGCACCAGGGAATATCGTCGGATTCCGGGGTGAAGTCTGCGTGAGGACCGTCCCACGAATGGGTGCGTGGATTGAGAAAACGTTGGATCGACCAGGCGCGTGGGGTGTTGTACACATGGTCGGCGTCACTTGCGCTGCCAAACACCAGCCGAGGATTGAATTCGTCAGGACGCTCGCCTCCCATGCCCATGCCGGTGTCGGAGCGGCTGGTAACGTCCAGGTGATGCTTGGCGATAAACGCGCGCAAGTCGGCCGAGCACAGATGTTCCCGACCATCGCCCTCGGCATCGGCGAGGTCAAAGCGGTCGATACCCAGCTGGTTGGGCATGGTGACGTAGCAGTCGTCGGGAACGCGGCGTGCCATCCAATGATGCCCGCCTATGGTCTCGAGCCACCAGATCTCTTCGGCGTCGTGGAAGGCGATGCCGTTCATCTCGTAGGTGCCGTACCGCTCCAGGAGCGCACCAAGGCGCAGCACGCCCTCGCGCGCCGTGTGAATATAGGGAAGCACCAGGGTAACGATGTCCTCCTCGCCAATGCCGCCGGGAACCTCCGGCGCGTAGGCGGGGGAGTTGGGCGCGCCTTTTGCGGGCTGATACGGTACGAGGGGATCGGCTGCCAGCACGCGTACGTTGGACGTGATGGTTTCGGTTGCGCTCATGCCCACGTTGGCCTCGTTGACGCCGGCGGCCGCCCAAATGCCTTCGTTGTGTAACGCGTTGGGCAACGATGTGTAGCGCATGGGGTCATCGGGCAGCTCGATGGTGAGGTGGCCAATCACGCTGGTGTAGCGACGCGGCTGCTCGCTGGCTTGCACGACGGCAAAGCGTTTGGGGGTAAACTCCCCGTTGGGGCAATCCTCGTTGCGCGCGACGATGGTCGATCCATCGTAGCTGGCTTTTTTACCTACAAGAATGGTTGTACAGGCCACGGCTCCTCCTTGTGGAACATTTAAGACATTTATTCGTACAGTGTATCTCAGAACACGGGTGGTGGACAGGCTCCACGCGCGTTTTGAGGTGTGCGGGAATGTCACAACCATATAACAGCTTGGGATTGTCTTCTGCAAACTGTTATAGTACCCACTCGTGCACGCGTAGAACAGCAAGGCGGGATACGTGCAAACTCCGTCTTGTCCGGGCCCTGTGAGGTGATTGCCGTGTCAATGAACTTTAAGCGGAAGCTACCCATTCCCAAAGAGATTCGCGAGGAGATGCCCCTCTCGGCGGATATGGCAGCGCGCAAAGAGGCGTTTGATGCCGAGGTGGCAGACGCCCTTACCGGTAAGAGCGGCAAGCTCCTGGTGGTGGTGGGCCCCTGCTCCGCCGATCGCGAGGACGCCGTATTGGAATACGTGCATCGCCTGGCCAAGCTCCGGGAGTCGGTGAGCGATAAGCTCGTGCTGATTCCTCGCGTGTACACCAACAAGCCACGCACCAAGGGGACGGGTTATAAGGGCATCCTGCACAATCCCGATCCGGCAAAGCCGGATGACCTGCTCGAGGGCATCAAGGCGATTCGCCGCCTGCATTTGCGTGTGGTGGAGGAGAGCGGGATGTTTACGGCAGACGAGATGCTGTATCCAGAGAACCACCAATACCTCTTCGACCTGATCTCGTATGTTGCGGTGGGCGCACGCTCTACCGAAAACCAAGGACATCGTCTCGTGGCAAGCGGCGTGTCGGTTCCCGTGGGCATGAAGAATCCAACGGGTGGCAGCATGGACGTTATGCTCAATTCCATCTATGCGGCGCAGCAGCCCCAGACGTTCATCTATCGCAACTGGGAGGTGTCGACTACGGGCAACGCCTTGGCCCATGCGGTTTTGCGCGGTCGCATTGGCTCAGACGGCCACTGGCACGCCAACTACCATTACGAGCACCTTGAGCACTTGGCGGAGCTCTTCAAGACAGGTGAGTTCGCGAACCCCGTGGCCATCGTGGACTGCAATCACGACAACTCGGGCAAGCGTCCCATGGAGCAGATGCGCATCTGCCACGAGGTGCTCGAGAGCATGCAACGCTCCCGCGCCATCGTCAATCTCGTGAAGGGCTTTATGATCGAGTCGTATTTGGAAGATGGCGCCCAAGAGGTGGGAGGCGGGGTGTACGGCAAGTCCATCACCGACCCCTGCCTCGGCTGGGAGAAGACCAGTCACCTCATTATGAGCATAGCCGACCGCCTGTAAGTCTTTGCAGGGAGAAGGTGCAATTTGGGGGACACGCCTCGAAGAGGCGTGTCCCCCAAGCGCACCCGTCTGACCGTTCTTCAGGGCTGGGATCTATAGGGGCGTCGCTACATGCCCAGGCCCATCATGACGCCGGCCTGAATAAAGAGCGCCATCACAATAACGAAGCCAAAGGCGAACGGGGCAATCTTGCCCAGCACTTCGCCGTCCTTGCCCATGAGGCCGCATGCCGCCGTGCCAATGGCGATTGACTGTGGCGAGAGCATCTTGCCCGCAGAGACGCCCAGCGAGTTTGCGGCGCACAGCCAGTACTCGTTGGCGTTGATGGCGATGGCGGCCTGCTGCTGCACGGAGCCAAAGAGCACCTCGCTGGAAGTGCCGGAGCCGGTAACAAAGGTGCCCAAGGCGCCGAGCACGGGGGCCATGAGCGGGTACAGCCCGCCAAGCGTGCCCACGAAGAAGGCCGCGATGCTGGCGATCATGCCCGAGTAGCCCATGATCTTGGCGCACCCGAGGACGGCGAGCATGGTGAGGATGGTCTTGGACATCTGCTTGCAGGTGGACCAGAGCACACCCATCATCTCGCCAAAGGGGCACCCTTGGATGAGGCCGCCAATGATGCCGCAGACGAGGATGAGCACGCCGGGCGTGTTGATCCACGAGAACGTGAGCGTGGCGTTGGGGTCGCCCTGATAGATGTTGACGGTCGTCTTGATGGAGGACAGGGGACCGTTGATAAAGGGAACGAGCTTGGAGGTGAGCACGAGCACCACGAAGATGAGGATGAAGGGCGCCCAAGCGGTGAGTGCGCGCTGCGGGGTAAGCTCATCCTCGCTCTTTGGCGTCTCGAGCGCATACTCGGGCGGGACGTCGCCCTTCATCTTGAGCGCGACCACAAACGTGACGATGAGCGCAACCACGGCTGCCACGACCATGGGGAGGTCGGCGCCGATGAAGGCGGCCGCGGCAATCTCGGGAATCGTGACGGCAAGGCCGGTGATGAGCGTGATGGGCAAAACGCCCTTGAGGGCCTTGGGGCCGCCACCCACGAGCATGACCATAATGAACGGCGTGGCAATAACGAAGGGGGCAACCTGGAGCGCCTGCATGAGCGCGAGCTTGGTGGGGTCGAGTGCGGTGATGCTTGCGAGCGTGGTGGTGGGGATGCCAATGGAGCCAAACATGGTGGGCACGCCGTTGGCGAGCAGGCAGGCAAGAATGGCCATGATGGGGTCGAAACCAAGCGCCATGAGCATGGAGGCGGGAATGGCCACTGCCGTGCCAAAGCCAGCCATGCCCTCGAGGAACCCGCCAAAGCACCAGCCGATGAGCAGCACGAGCACGCGCTTGTCGCTGGAGACCGAGGTGAGCATGCCCTTGATGGTCTCCATGGCGCCCGTATGCACCGTGAGGTTGTAGGTGAACACGGCGGCGATGATGACGATGACGATGGGCCAAATGGCCATGGCCATGCCCTCGAGCGCGGCGGTGGCGGCGTTTATGGGCGTCATGTGCCACACGCCGATGCCGAGCGCCGCGGAGATGATGAGCGCGCCGAAGCTGGCCTTCCACGCCTCCATCTTCATACCGCACAGCGCGAGCACTAGCCACAAAATGGGCGCGAGCGCAAGAACGAACATCAATAGCAGATCCATGGCGAGGCACTTCCTTCCCTAGTCAAGCATAGACGCAAGCTAGGATACCTCGCTTGCGTCTGAATGGCTCTCAGCGTTGCGCTAAATTAGGTGGCTGGTAGGCAACAACCCGCTAGGATTGCGCGGCGCTCGTGCCGTCACCGGTGGTGAGTCCTGCGGCAGGCTCGCTGGTGGTCTCGCCCTCGGCAAGGACCTTGCCGCCGTCCGCGGCGAAGTCCTTTGCGATGGCGTTGGCGATAAGCTCCACGTAATGGGGCTGGCCCTCCGGGGTGAGGTGCTCGCCGTCTGGATAGATCCAGTCGTCGTGACCCTCGCTGTACCCATACCAGTCGATGAGCGTTACGTTGTCGTTGGCTTCCACGAAGCGGTTGATGGTTTCGTTTATCTGCTCCTGCTCGACCTCGGGGATGCGCACGTTGACCATGTACACGTGACGGTTGCCGCAGGCGTCCACGAGCTGCTGCATGGTCTCGTCCGTTGCCGGATTGTTGGAGAACGAGTCGAGCACCACGATGTTCCCCACCACGCCCTGGTCAAGGTACTGCTTGAGGACCTCGAGGGCCTGGTCGGGACGACGGCCAATGTAGCTGTCGAGCAGCGCGTCGGGCGTGCGCTCGGCAAAGCTCCAATCGGCGTCGCCGGCAACCGAGTCGGCAATTATCACGGGCGTATAGAGGCCCTTGTCGATGCTTTCGGCGGATGCCTTGAGCGTTATGGCACCGGTGGGTATGTCGTCAGTGTTCTTCTGCTCCTTCTTCTCCGCGGTCTTGTTCTCCTCGGAGGTCTTGTTCTCCTGCTTCTTTGACTCCGTGGCGTTGGTGTTCTTCGCGGAGGTGGCATTGGCGCTGGTCGCGTTCGCGGACGCGCTGCTGCCCGAGGTCGCGTTGCCCTGCGTGCTCGGCTTGCGGTTGGAGAGGTCCATGGCCACGGCGGCGCCGGCACCCGTGCTCTTGATGGCCTCGTCGGGCACGGCCGTCTCGTCCGGTATGAGGATCAGGCCCGTGGCGCCACCGGCGATGGCTATGGCCACCAAGGCCGCCGGAACCATGGTGAGGTAGCTGATGCCGCCGTCGTACGGGTTGGGACCCTCGCCAATTACGAGCGGCGCCTTCTTTTGCGAGATGGGCTTCTCGATGAGCCGATACGAGAGCTCGGCCATTATGAGCGAGAGCGCCACGGCCACGGCGATGAGCGCTGGCGGCGTGTTGACGTTGGTTACCTTGAACAGCTGGAAGAGGGGGAAGTGCCACAGGTAAAGGCCAAACGAACGGGTTCCCAGCCACACGAGCGGCGGCAGCGAGAACGCCCGCGAGAAGATCGAGCGCCTCTCGAGGGCGGCTGCAATGATGAGGACCGAGAACAGCGCGACCATGAGCATGCCGCCGCGGTAGAGGAACGGCGACGTGTCGGGGACTAGCACCATCACGACGGTGAGACCGACAAGGCCAACGGGTCCCGCGACCGCAAGCGGTATGGAGTCGCGTACGGTGTGGCGCGCGCGATCGAGGCGTACGGGACGCCCGCCCAGCGGCCATGCAAGGCCGAGCCATGCGCCGAGCAACGGCGCAAACGCGCGCGTGTCGGGCCCGTAGTACACGCGGGTGGGGTCGGCGTTGGGGTCGTAGAACACGGCCATGAGGACGGCCGAGACGAGGGCGAGCACGAGCGCCGATCGCCTTCCGAGCCTGGTGGAGCGCCCCTTTGGGCAAAACAGCGTTGCCAGCAGCGTCCACACAACGAAGAACTGGATGTCTACGCCCAAGTACCAGAGGTGCGTGAGCGGGGAGGTGCCGCCGAGGTTGTCGAAGTACGATGCCCCGCGCAGGATGGCGCCTACGTTGTTGGAGAGCAGGAGCGAAGGCAGCAAGTCTGGCTTGAGCTTGGTGAGCAGCACGTGGTTGAACAGCGCGCAGAGCGCCACCGTGAAGACGATCATAACGGCCATGGGAGGCCAAATGCGCACGATGCGCTTGAGCCACAGTCGCGGCAGCGAGAGCGTTCCCCTCCGTATGGCGCGCAGCACCGAGCTTGACGCCAGGTAGCCGGTAAGCACCAAGAAGAGCACGACGCCCATGTGACCGCTGGGGAGCCAGGGCACGGACAGGTGATAGAGAACGACCGAGATGATGGCAAGGGCGCGCAGGCCGTCCAGCGCCTTAACGTGGCGATTGAGCTGACGCGGGGCTTTTTGCCGCCGCCTGCGCGTGGTTTGTTGGTTTCGATTTCGGGCCATATGATTCATCGTTTCGTGTTGGATTTGGGACAATCGTATGATACGGCATTTGGGCAAGACATGTGTCCAAAAGCGGATGCAAACACGATAGGGATGCCCAAGCGCGATGGCGTGATGGCCCCGTGTCCCGATGACCGTGGCGACGCTCCACCAAGTCACCACGGTTATGCCCTCGATTCTTGGCATCACTCTTATGGGCTATAATCCAGAGCATTCAGGCTTTAATCCAGAGCATTCATTACGTTGCAAGGGGTGCCATGCTCCAGCTCTCGCATATCTCGAAGTCCTATACCACGAACGCCTTTACCCAGGTCGCGCTCGACGACGTGAGCTTGAGCTTTAGGGACAACGAGTTCGTCTCGATCCTGGGTCCTTCGGGTTCGGGAAAGACTACGCTGCTCAACGTGGTGGGCGGGTTGGACCACTTTGACTCGGGCGATCTGCTCATAGACGGCATCTCGACGCGTGAGTACAAGGACCGCGACTGGGACGCGTATCGCAACAATCGCATCGGCTTCGTGTTCCAGAGCTACAACCTCATCCCACACCAGACCATCCTCGCCAACGTCGAGCTCGCCCTCACGCTCTCGGGCGTAAGCGCGGCCGAGCGACGCGAGCGTGCGTGGCAGGCCTTGGCCGAGGTGGGGCTGGGCGACCATGTGGACAAGCGGCCCAGCCAGCTCTCGGGTGGGCAGATGCAGCGCGTTGCCATCGCGCGCGCCCTCATCAACGACCCAGAGATCCTGCTTGCCGACGAGCCGACGGGCGCCTTGGACTCGCGCACGTCCGTGCAGGTGATGGACCTGCTCCGCGAGGTTGCCGCGGACCGTCTGGTCATTATGGTGACGCACAATCCCGAACTGGCGCGGCAGTACTCCACCCGCATCGTTGAGCTGGCGGACGGGCGCATTCGCTCGGACTCCGACCCCTTCCATCCCACGCAGGAGGACGCCCGTGCGGCGAAGCCCGTGCGGCGCACGTCCATGAGCTTTCTTACGGCGCTTTCTCTGTCGTTCAACAACCTCATGACCAAGAAGGGCCGCACCCTCATGACGGCGTTCGCCGGGTCGATTGGCATCATTGGCATTGCCGCGATCCTGGCGCTCGCCAACGGTGTGAACGCCTACATTCAGGAGGTTGAGGAGGACACGCTGTTGGTGTATCCGTTGCAGATCATGAGTTCCGGATTCGACATGACGTCCATGATCGTGGACACGCAAGGCAACCAGGCAGACGAAACGGGAGAGGGACAGGAGGACGCGGGGACAGACGATCGGCAGGGCGACCAGGTGCGCGAGTCGCCCATGATAAACCGGATGTTTAGTCGGGTGGGCAAGAACGACCTCGCCGCGCTCAAGGAGTACTTGGACGGCGATGGTGGCGGCATCCACCAGCACGTGCAGGACATCGAGTACCTCTATGGCGTGGTGCCGCAGATCTTCGACCCCAACACGTCTGACGGGGTGCGGCAGATAAACCCCGACAACTCGTTTGCGTCTTTGGGCATCGGCGGGTCTTCCTCATCGCTCATGGCCTCGTCCTCGGCGTTTACCACCAACGTGTTTGCCGAGATGCCCTCCGACCTTTCGCTTGTGGAGGACCAGTTTGACGTGCGAGCGGGCAGGTGGCCGCAAGGCTTCGACGAGCTCGTGCTCGTGCTGAGCCGTCGCGGAACCATCTCGGACTTCATGTCGTATGCCATGGGGCTGCGCGATCATGACGAGTTGGAGCGCATGGTAAAGCGGCTTGCCGACCAAGAGGACGTGGAGGCGCCCAACGACGAGCGCACCTACGCGCTTGACGAGCTTATGGGCAAGACGTTCGTGGTGGTGCCCGCGGCGCGGTTCTATGCGCATGACGACGCCTACGACGTGTGGACCAACAAGACGGACGACGAGGAGTACATGCGCCGCCTGGTAAGGGAGGGGCAGCGCATCAAGATCGTGGGCGTGGTGCAGCCCAAGGAGGACGTGGATGCCACGACCATCAGTACGGGCATCTATTACACGCCCAAGCTCACCAAATGGCTCATGAGCGAGGCGGCCGCCTCCACGATCGTCAAGAGGCAGTTGGCAGAGCCCTCGATCAACGTGATAAGCGGCAAGTCGTTTGACGACGAGGCGAAGGACCGGGGCAACGACTTTGACATGAGCCAGCTCTTCTCGATTGACGAGGACAAGATCGCGGATGCCTTTGCGGTAGATCCCAACAGCATGGACTTCTCGGGTCTTGACCTTTCTGGCCTGGCCGACGCGCTTGACTTCTCGAGCCTGTCGAGCGACCTCGACCTGTCGTCCATGGAGATGCCCGAACTCGACCTCTCCAAGCTCTCGTTGGACGATTTGGGCAAGATCGACCTGGACCTCTCGTCGATTGACCTCTCCAAGCTCGATTTCTCTGGAGTGGACTTGAGCAAGGTCGACCTTGAGTCGCTCCTGACGCCTGAGGTTACCGCGGCCCTTATGCCGGACCTCTCCACGATAGACTTTGCCAAGCTCATGGATGGCATCGAGCCCCAGATTGACCAAGCCAAGCTGCAGCCCGCCATCTCGGGCGTGATGGCGGGTCTTACCCAGTATCTGGTCGAGCAAGGCGTGAATCCACTGGACCAAGAGGCATACAACGCGGCGGTTGGGGCCTACTTCTCGCAACCGGAGGTTTTGGGGCAGCTGGCGGGAGCGGCGGTTGAGGCCGTGAGCATCTCGGAGGAGGACCAGCAGACGCTCGCGACGCGCATATTGGAGCAGATACAGAGCCGGACGCCCGAAGAGGTGTGGGAGTCGCTTCCCAAGGAGACGCGTGAGAAGCTGGGGGATGAGTCGAAGAAGATCGTGGCGCAGCTGGCCCAGATTGTGGGAGAGCAGGTGGGCGAGCAATTGGCCGGCCAACTGGGCGAACAGCTCGTTTCTCAGCTCACCAAGGCACTGGCGTCATCCCTTGGCCCCTTGCTGGAATCGTATCTGTCCCAGGCGATGGGTGCCGTTATGCAAAGCGTGGGTGGCGCATTGCAGACGCAGCTTGGCGGTGCGCTCGCCAGCAGCATGGAAGGGGCCATGACGCAGCTCATGAGCAACATGGCAAACGCCTTCCACATAGACGAGGAGGCCTTTGCCAGCGCCTTCGAGTTCAACATGGACGAGAAGGAGCTCGCGGAGCTCATGATGGCGCTCATGAGCACCGAGCGCACGAGCTATGACGGCAACTTGGCCAAACTGGGGTACGCGAGCGATGACAAGCCGTCCGAGATAGACATCTATCCCATCAACTTCGACAGCAAGGCCAAGGTCATTGAGGTGCTCGACGCATACAACGACCGCATGCGCGAGGAAGACGAGGACAAGGTAATTACCTACACCGATATTGTGGGCGCCCTCATGAGCTCGGTGACCGACATCGTTAACATGATCAGCTACGTGCGCATTGCCTTTGTGGCCATCTCTCTGGTGGTGAGCTCCATCATGATTGGCGTGATTACGTACATATCAGTGCTCGAGCGAAAGAAGGAGATCGGCATCCTGCGCTCCATTGGCGCGAGCAAGCGCGACGTGAGCCGTGTGTTTAATGCCGAGACGGTAATTGAGGGACTGGTGAGCGGACTCATGGGCGTGGGCATTACGGCGCTCGCGTGCATTCCTGCGAACATCATAGTCGAGGCGAGCTTTGACGTGGAACGTGTGGCGCGTTTGCCTTTTGGCGCTGCGGTGGTGCTTGTGGGCGTAAGCGTGTTCCTCTCGCTCATAGCTGGCCTTATGCCAGCCCGCAAGGCCGCGAAGGCAGACCCGGTTGAGGCGCTGCGGAGTGAGTAGGGCACTGTACGGCGCAAGCGCGACTGCGCCGCTTGCGCCGTAGTGCAATGGTTCGCTCTGGGGTACAATTGTTCGTATGAAAACGATAAGGGACAAACAATACCTCTGCATCGACCTCAAGAGCTTCTATGCGAGTGTTGAGTGCGTGGACCGTGGCTTGGATCCGCTTACCACCGATCTTGTTGTGGCGGACCTCTCGCGTACGCAAAAGACCATCTGCCTGGCTGTCTCTCCCTCGCTCAAGGCCAAAGGCGTACGAAATCGCTGCCGTGTGTTTGAGATACCCAAGCACCTGCGCTATGAGGTGGCTCCGCCACGCATGGCGCGCTACATAGAGGTGTCGGCGCAGATCTATGGCATCTACCTCAACTGGATGAGCAAAGACGACATCCATGTGTACTCCATTGACGAGGCGTTCTTCGATGTGACGCCCTACCTCACGCTCTATGGCCTCTCGGCACGCGAGCTTGGTGAGAGGATACGCTCGGATGTGGTGGCGCGGACGGGGATTCCGGCAACGTGTGGTATGGGTCCCAACCTGTACCTTGCCAAGGTTGCCTTGGACATAACGGCAAAGCACAGCCCGGACTTCTTTGGGGAGCTGGATGAGGAGTCCTACAAGCAGACGCTTTGGAACCATCGCCCCATCACGGACTTTTGGCGCGTGGGGCATGGCACGGCGCGAAGGCTTGCTGAGTTGGGCATCCATACCATGGGGCAGGTTGCGGTTGCTCCGCCAGGCCCGATCTATGATGCGCTGGGAATCGATGCGGAGATTCTGATCGACCACGCCTGGGGTGTGGAGCCGGTGGAGATGCGTCACATAAAGGCCTACCAGCCACAGACCCACTGCCTCACCAATGCGCAGATACTGGGAAGAGACTATGCATATGACGATGCGCTCACCGTATTCAAGGAGATGGCGGACGTATTGGCATTGGAGCTCGTGGAGAAGGGCAAGCTGGCGAGTTCGGTGGTGGCGTGGGCCGCATATGGCCTAACCGACGATGAGCGCGCCGCCATGCGGGCGGAGGGTAACGTGCGATACTGGGGCGGCCCCTCGGATGGCGGGTCGTATCGGTTCGTGTCACCCACCAACTCACGGAGGGCCATCATCGATGCGGTGGTGCGCATATGTGACGAGAACCTCTCGCGGCAACGCATGGTCCATCGCCTGAGCGTGACGCTGGACGGGGTGGTGGACAATGCCGCCTCTGGCATTCAACTGGAGCTGTTTGCCGACGAGCAGGCGTTGGCGCGAGAGCACAGGCGGCAGCTTGCCGTGAGTGCGGTGAGGGAGAAGTTTGGTAAGAACTCCCTGCTCAAGGGTATAGACTTGCTGCCCGAGGCAACGGCGAGGGAACGGAACCAGCAGATTGGAGGTCATCGCAGTGGCAAGGAGGAGTAGCAAGGGGAGCGGGTACGACGCACCCACGCCGCGCAAACCCATGCCCTTGGAGGATCGTGCAAAGATCTTCGTGCCGTTTGACCCGCTGGCGGGCTTTCGCGAGGCACTGCGGGCCAAGGAGCGAGAAGTAGAGCAACGTACGCGCTAACGTGCAAGATGCATGCACAACGAGTTCTAGCGCGACAGGAGCGCGGAGACGTCGAGGTGCGTGAGGTCTCGCCGGCCTTTCCAGCCGTTGCGGCCCGAGAACGCCTGGTGGGGGAGCGAGACGAACCGCGCATCCTTTGGTGCGACCCACGAGAAGAACGGATCGCCAACGATGAGTTGCGCTGCGGCCAGAGCCTCCTCGACCTCCTCCTCGCCATTGGTGGCAACGTCGCTTGCCAGCAAGAGCCCGTCGTACGTCTCGGTGGGACACACCACGCGTACGGGAGTGCCAAGCTCGTGTTGGGCGGCCACGGCAAGAGAGCCCATGGTCACGGGCTCGCCCACTAGGCAAACCGAGCCGTCCGTGGCGGCAGTGCGTGCGTTGCGACAGGTCGTGGCGCTCATGCCAGAGGTGGCGGCATCGCGTAGGGCTTGGGCCAAGACGTCCCTCGATGCCCCGACCGGCCAGCCCACCACATATGGGGTGCCAAAGCGCTGTTGCAGGGTCTTTGCCGCGGCGAATCCGGTGGAGGAGACGACGAGGTTCACCGCAGCCGATCCAGCGCGGGCGATATGGTCCAGGCTGCTGTCCATGGCCCAACAGGAGACGACCTCAAAGCCAGCCTCATGCGCGAAGGCATGCAGATCGCGCACGACGTCGTGCGCGCCGCCGTCAAGCGGCGTGAGGCCCAGTATGTTGAGTGTGTTAGGTTGCACGTGTGCGGGCATCACGAACCGATGGGCGAGCGCATCGAACGCGGCCCCGGCACCAACGGTGTAGTCGTGCATGCCATTCGTGCGCACGTAGAAGCAGGGTATGTGGAGCTCGCGCTCAAGCAGTCTGCACAACGCGGGAAAATCCGTCCCCGAAAGGAAGGGGACGGGCGAGTTGCACAGTGCCACGAAGCGTGGCTTGAGCTCGCGGGCAGCGTCCATCACGTTGTGGAGCAGCTTGTCGTCGTTGCCCAGTATGGCGTCCTTCTCGGTGAGGGCGGAGATGAAGATGAGGCTGTCGTGATCGTACCAGCGCGTTTCGTCGTGGGTGTTGTAGGTGGAGTTGCAGCCGGATGGGTCGTGAATCACCACCATGCCGCCCAGCTCGAAGAGGGCCGAGCAGGCGCCAGACACATCGCCGGTGTAGACGGGAAGAATGCGGTGACTTCGGTTCATAGGCAACTCTCACATCCCAAGCCCTTGCGTGGCACGAGGTCACGCGTGTCCTTCTTGTTGATCCACGCTTCACGCACAAGGCGTGCCATGGTCCGTATGCCCGCGTAGCCCCAGAGTCCGCCGCCCTGCACGAGGTTTACGAAGTGCTCGGTTCCCGTGAACCATGCCGCACGCTGTCCGATGGCCAACGTCTGAGCGGCGCGCCGTCGCGGCGCAACGCGCAACTCGGGCATGACGGCAGAGGAGAGCTCCACGTGGGGTGCGTTAGAGCGTAGCCATTCAAGAGCAGGCGCGTCCTCGTCGAGGACGCCATCGAGGTAGACCTCGGTAACGTTCATGCCATGCTCCAACAGCAGGCGTGCAAGGCCGAGGGGACGCGGATGCGCCGTGGCGTCCAGAGCGATGGGGGTGCCTCCCACGACGGCATGCGTCTTTGTGAGCTCGTCCTCGCACGCCTGCACTTCATCGGCGAAGTTGGGGAGCGGCAGGTCTAACTCATCGCAGAGCAGGCGTTCCTCCTGCTCTATCTCGTCGCAACAGAGGCTCATGGGCAGCCAGAGGTACCGTCTGCCCAGTCGCTTGGCGCACCGCTCGGCACCGTAGCGGCCATTGGGATACATGGCCAGTATGGTACCCGCCTTGGCGAGTGAAAGGAACTCGTCATACGTGGCACAGTCCTGCACGCATGTGAGCTGGCGATTGCCTGCGGCGAGCAGCGTACGAAGGTCGCTGTCGTCATCTGGCGCAAAGTCGCTGCCCATGAGACAAACACGCTTCTCGTCTGCCACGCATGGTTGCAACGGGTCGTACATGGCCTTGCGCAGTCGTACGTCGGGAATCAGACGCTTGCGGGAGATGGGATCCATGTATGCCCGCACGAAGTCCACTTCTGGGAAGCGTCGCTCGAGCTCGCGATACACCCTGCCCATTGGCACGCCGAGGAAGAGGTGCGTGCACACGGGAAAAACCATGACGCACGGAGGCAGGGTGGGCAGCTTGCGCAGTACGTCCGAGATGCCCTCTAACGTGACGGCTTCCACGGTGCCGCGTATGATGTCCTCCTCCTTGAGCACCACGCACGAGAAGCGATTCTGCATGCCCATCTCGGCGGCTGTGAGCACCACGCCACGCATGCAGTTGACGGCGCACACGTAGATTTGATGCGTCTCGGGAACCAACATGCCAATGTGCACGATGTTCCACGTGCCATGCGCTGGCGGGTTGAACTCCAGCGTGGAGGGGAAGAGCGCGGTGGAGGTCGTCTCTCCGGCCTCGATGACCGAGGGTCCCAGTCGTTTGAGCATGCACTTCCTCCTTTTGGTAATCGAGGGGACGTTACCCTGCATGCGAGGGGACTGTCCCCTCGATTGCTAGGCTTCGGTAACGACGTTTGAGTAGGCGGTCTTGGAGGTGACGCCCGGCAGCGCGCCTATGCGACCGGCAAGGGCGCTGATCACGTCTTGGGGCGCGTCGATGGCAACGCTTATGATGTTGATGCCGCGGGCACGATAGGGAATGCCCATCCTGCCTATGATATAGGCACTGGCATCATGCAGCAGCTGGTTGAGCTCGGTGGTATTGGCGCCATTCTCGACGATGAGGGAGAGAACGGCAACGCGGGTGGCTTGTGTGCTCATGGGAAGCTCCTCTCGTGCTAGCAGATGCGAGGCAGCAATTCTCCGGTGGGCTGCGGAAGCAGTGTTTGGGTTCCCACCTCGGTGTTCATGACGACCCAACTCGGTCGCTCGCTGGTTATGTGGCCGATGATGGTGGCGCCACCCGAGTGTGGGCATCCGCGGAGCGCCTCCACGAGGGCTGGTGCCTCCTTGGCAGGAGCGATTACCACGAGCCTTCCCTCGCAGGCAAGATAGAGCGGCTCGAGGCCGAGCATGCGGCAGACGCCACCTACGGCGGGGTCCACGGGGATGGCCGACGCGTCGAGCGAAACCCCCACGTTGCTCTGGCCGGCAATCTCATAGAGCACCGTTCCCACGCCACCGCGCGTGGCGTCTCGGATTACGTGAATGTTGTGCGTCACATCGAGCATGGCTTCCACGCTCGACCAGAGCGGCGCGCAGTCGCTCGTCACGTTTGCCTCGATGCCAAAGTCGTCGCGTGAGAGCAAGATGGTGCAACCGTGGCGTCCCACGTCACCCGTAACGATGATGGCGTCTCCTGGCAGTGCGTTTGCGCCGCCGCAGTCGATGTCGTCTGCGAGCACGCCCACGCCCGTGGTGGTGATGAACACGCCATCAACCTGGCCCTTGCCTGCCACCTTGGTGTCGCCTGCCACCAGCGTTACGCCAGCCTCTGCTGCCGTGGTGGCCATGGCATCGGCTATGCGGCGAAGGTCTTCCAGCGGATACCCCTCCTCGATAACAAACGCGCAGGTGAGGTAGGTGGGGCGAGCGCCCATGCAGGCAAGGTCGTTCACCGTGCCGCAAATGGAGAGCTTGCCGATGTTGCCTCCGGGGAAGAACGACGGCGAAACAATAAAGCCGTCGGTGGACATGGCAATTCTGCCTTCTGGCCGTGCGAGCACGGCGGCGTCATCTGCCGTGAGCAGGGGACTGGCGAATCGCGAAGCAAAGACCTCGTCGATGAGCTTGGCCGTTTGCCTGCCGCCTGCGCCCATGGCCAGGGTTACACGATCGTTCATAGCAGGTTACCTCCGTCATACTGGTAATACGCCGAGCAGGCGCCCTCGCCCGATACCATGCAGGCGCCCACGGGATGCTGTGGTGTGCACACGCGCCCAAACAGGGGGCAGTCCGATGGCTTGCAAATGCCGCGCAGCACGTCTCCGCAGCGACAGACCGGATTCGCATGACCCTCTATGGCTGGCACACCGTGCCTGAGCCGTGCGTCGTAGCCTGCGTACTCCTCACGCAGCTTCAGGCCAGATTGTGGAATGGTCCCCAACCCGCGCCATTCGGCATCACAGGGCTCCATTACCTTATTCATGAGGGTGACAGCGGCGGGCGTGCCCTCGGGACGCACGACGCGGGGATAGGCATTAACGAAGAAGGGCGCACCCTCCCGTGCCTTGGTTACGGCCACGGCTAGTGCGGTCACCAATTCCTTGGCGGTAAAGCCTGCCAGCACGCCACTCACGCCTTCGGCAACGAGGTCTTCGCAGATTCCGGTGCCCGTGATGGCGTGAACGTGCCCGGGATACAGGAATACGTCCGCGCTGCCCTTGAGTGCCTGGTAGGCGTTTGGCATGGTCTTGTTTGCCGTAAGGAGCGAGAAGTTGTCAATGCCTTGGATCTGCGCCTGTTCCACTGCCAGGCAGGCGGCGGGTACGGTGGTCTCGAAGCCCACGGAGAGAAACGCCACTTGCTCCTGTGGGTGCTCCCGCGCATAGGTCACCGCGTCGAGTGGAGAGTAGACCACCTGCACGCGTCCTCCCTGAGCGCGCGCGTCGGCAAGGTTGCGCTCGGTTCCGGGAACGCGTACCAGGTCGCCAAAGGTCGTGATAGTCACGCCGTGGTCCGCGAGCCAGAGGGCCTCGTCTATGAATCCCACTTGCGTGACGCACACCGGGCATCCTGGCCCCGAGATGAGGTCGACGTTCTGCGGTAGGAGCTTGCGAATCCCCAGACGGAAGATCTCGTGGGTATGGGTTCCGCACACCTCCATGATGCGTAGCGGCGGTCCGTCGTACGCGGCCAAAAGCTCGGCAGCCGTCTTTCTTGGTTCGCTCATGCCAGCAATGCCTCCATTACCTCGTCGGTCTCGTGCTCGTCCTCGTCGGTAATCTTTGCGATGCCTATGCCGGCATGCACCATTACGTAGTCACCGGGCTCCAGGTCGTCGAGCAGCTGGACCGAGACTTCGCGACGGGCGCCCGAGGCATCCACGAGTGCCGTCCCATCCTGTATTCTTACGACCTTTGCCGAGAGTCCCACACACATGTTGTTCTCCTATCGTTCGTCTCCAAGCCCTAACAGACGCGAGCCTGTGCAGGGCAGTGTTTCTATGACTGCGTACGTCGCGCCGCCACCACGGCCTGCCCCAGCGCGATGCCCCCGTCGTTTGGCGGGACCAGGCTGTGGGTGAGCACGCAAAAACCCTGCTTGCGAAGGCGCTGTGCCGAGAGTCGCAACAGCAGTAGGTTTTGGTAGCAGCCACCGGTGAGCGCCACGGTGTTAATGCCTGCCTGCTCGCGGCTGCGAAGACATGCGGCTTCCACGAGCTCGGCGAGTCCCAGGTGGAACGCGTACGCCACGGCGT
>JAFWMI010000160.1 GCA_017513965.1 Atopobiaceae bacterium | reverse complement strand
TCGTTGCGCGACGTCCACGCCAGGACGTCTATGACGGATCGTCAGCGCGAGGAAGATGCTCCTCGTCCCGCTGATTCCACCTAAGGTGTCGTGCCCGCATGGTCCCGGTGTCGTCTGCAACGTACAGGCGCTCGGGCTCTACGTAGGCGGGACTCGCTACCTCTTCGGCGTGTTGCACGGGTTCTTCTGGCATAAAGAGCGGGCAAAAGACTTTGGTGTACACGCCCACCCATGCGAGCGAAACGCAAAAGCCCGCAATGACGTCGGACGCATAGTGTACGCCGAGGTACACGCGGCTCATGCCCACCACCACGATGATGAGGGCAAAGGAAATGGAGCATGCCCAGCGCATAATGCGGTCACGCTCGTAGGTCCATACCATCCAGGCGCACAGACCATAAAAGGCCATCGACACCATGGAGTGTCCCGAGGGGAAGCTGTATCCGGTTTCCGAGATGAGCCTAAAGCCGTCTGGTCGCGGGCGTTGCACGATGTATTTAAGAATCTGATTGATGGCAACGACGCTTACAAGGTTTACGGCCGCACACATGCCGGGCCGTCTGCCCGGAGCGAAGGCGACCACCATGAGGAACATAACGCCAATGACGATGGGAGACGAAAGGCTCGAGAAGCCCTCCATGAGCGCCGTGATCCAGGGACGTCGCAGCTTGAGAACAAAAAAGCTGTATGCCGTTGCGTCAAGGCGCAGGATGTCGTCGGAGCGCATGTCTTGAAAGACAGCAAGAAACACGACGATTGCTGCGGCAATGATGACGTAGCGCTTGTTTTTCCAAATGGTGTCTCGTATGTGCATGTCTCGTATGTGCATGTTCCCTCCCTTCCATTAGTGTAGCGCTCGAATTGGTCGAAAAAGGGGAGTGGCCCCTATTTCCCGGTGGGAAACAGGGGCCACCCGCATCAGTGACCAAGCATGCGTGCTTACAGATGAGCCTCGATCTCTGCCACAAGATCAGCCTTGGGACGAGCGCCAACCATGGTGTGCACGGGCTCGCCGCCCTTAAAGAGGATGAGCGTGGGGATGGACATAATGCCAAACTGCTGAGCGAGGCCACCCTCGTCGTCGACGTTGCACTTGTATACGTCAATTTTGTCGACCATCTCTTCGCCGATTTCCTCGACAACGGGACCAAGGGCGCGGCACGGTCCGCACCAAGTTGCCCAGAAGTCAACCAGAACAGGCTTTTGCGCGTTGACGACGTCGTTCTGGAACGTCGCCTCAGTGAGCTCTTTGGACATAGGGCTCCTTTCTCCAACCCGGCGTGCTGCCGGTTGCTCAAGTGTTGCTTACATGATATACCCGTTTTCGTATAATGCGATACGTTGAGCGCGGGGGGTGGTGCAAGTGGCGTTGCGTGAAGGGTCGAGTACCAAGGTCTATGCAAACAAGATGCGGGCAGAGCTTGAGCTGCTCGAGGAACAGGGCGTCTTGGCAGTGGGCAATGCGTTCTCGCCCATCCTCTTTGTAAAGGGAAAGCCCACAGACGAGGAGCGTGCTGGAGCGGCGCCTTTTTGCGGGGCCGATGGCAAGGCACTGCGTGCCTCCATTCAGGCCTTGGGGTACGCTCCTGAGGACTGGGCCGCGATGGCTACGTGGCGTGAAGACGGATCGCGGTTGGACGAGGCGTTGTTTAGGCAGGCGATTGCGGCTTTTGCGCCTTTTACGCTCGTGATTTGTGACGAGGAAGCTGCGGCAGTGGCAAGGGACGCATTCGCCAACGACCTTGTGCTGGTGAACGACTTAGAGAGCGCGATGCTCATGGCGGGATATGTGGTACGCGTCGGTGGCATGCGCGTGCTCAATCTCGGAGGGTTCGCGGACGCCTTGGGGAGTGCACGTGATAAGCAGCTTATGTGGGCGAGGCTCAAGCAGATTCCGCCGCTGGGGGAGCCGTATTAGATGCAACCGAACGAGCGCGTTCGGATAATTAGATTGCCGGGCTAGGCACTCGGCGTTTACTATGGTCTCTACCCACAAAGGAGGCGCCCATGCGAATTGATTCCATCCTTGCAAAAAAGCAGACGTTTTCGTTCGAGATCTTTCCGCCACGTGGAGACTTGCCGGTAGAGCAAGCACTTGACGTCGCGAATCAGATGACGGTTCAGCGTCCCGATTGGATAAGCGTTACGTTTTCTGCAGGTGGTACGGGCAACACGCAAAACACGGCAGCCATTGCTGGGCGCATACAGCGCGAGACGCAGACCAACGCCCTTGCCCATCTCACGTGTTTGGGCTCCACACGCGCAGACGTGGATGCGTATGTTGAGGGACTTCATGCGCGCGGCGTGGAGAACGTCCTTGCCCTGCGCGGCGATCGCGCGCCTGGACGGTCGGCGATTGACTTCTCGTATGCCTCTGAGCTCATACGGCATCTCAAGCAGAGCGCGCCGTGGCTGTGTGTGGGCGCTGCTTGCTATCCCGAGGGCCATGTGGAAGCGGAGAGTTTTGAATCCGACATTGAGCATCTCAAGGAGAAGCAGGACGCTGGCGCCGACTTCTTGGTAACGCAGCTCTTCTTCGACAACGAGCTGTTCTACCGCTTTAGAGAGGCGTGCGTTCGGGCGCGCATAAAGATTCCCATTACGGTGGGTATTATGCCCTTTACCAGCACTAAGCAGATTCAGCGCATGGCGTTTACCTGCGGCGCCAGCATCCCTGCGGCCGTAATCAAGCGCCTCATTGCGGCGGGCGACAATCCTGCCGACCAGGCACTCGCGGGCATTGAGTACGCTTGCGAGCAGCTGCGCGACCTTGCGGCGAATGGCGTGGATGGCCTGCACATATACAGCATGAACAAGCCGGCGGTGGCGCAGGCCACGCACGACGCGCTCGTGGATTGTGGCTATCTTGGCGTACAGTGAGGTGCTGCGTTACTTAGGCTATGGGGGTCAGGAGCTTACGCCCGAACTGCAAAGGCGTACCGACGAACTGGTTTTGCACTGCGAGGAAGTGGCGAAGCCGGCAACGGTGTGTGAGACTTTTCCTGCGGACGAGCTGCCTATTGAGTTGCCTGGAAACGACGTGGCCAACCACCTGCGCGATGCGGTGGAGGTTGTGTTCTTTGCGGCAACGCTAGGCCATGGGATTGATCGTGAGCTGCGGCGCCTTTCGTTTACGGACCCCCTGGGCCAGGTGATCTTTGACGCAGCGGCAACGGCACGGGTGGAGCGGCTGGCAGACGAGGTTGAGGCCCGCGTGCGGGAGCGGGCTGCGGAGCGTGGGCTGTTTTGCAGCTGGCGGTTTTCGCCGGGATACGGGGATTTGCCGCTGAGCGTGCAGGCTCCGCTGCTGGCGGTGCTCAACGCCCAGCGGCGATTGGGCATAACGCTTACGCCGAGCAACCTCATGGTGCCCACCAAGAGCGTCACGGCCATCATTGGCATGCATCCAACGCCTCAGCCGGGGCTCGCCTCGTCGTGTGCGGTGTGCTCGTTGGCAGAATTCTGTGCGCTGCGCGAGCGGGGAGCCAGCTGTAGGTAGGGTTGGGTGCGTTCTCTGGCGATGCAAATAAGCATAGTGTACGCGCAATCGTTCAGAAATCAAAAAACACCAGATAAATTTCGACGCAACGTGCTCGCGCGTACACTGTGCAAAATACAGAGTGTACGCGCGAGGGACTTTCGCAAAACGCCAACAGGCATTTTGCGAAAACTGAACGATCGCGCGTACACTTCTTGAGCGTGAGGCGGATGGCGGGCCGGCGCACGCCCCGTTCTCGAGCCGTCGGCGCGCCTCGTGCGGGGCCAATTGCGCCGCGTGCGGGACTAGACGTCCTTGGCATAGTAGAATCGTTCCATTGCCCTTGCGCTACGAGAGGAACAACCATGCTGGACGACCATTTGCGAGCGGTGCTCGCGGGGGACGAGTTTTTGCTGTTTGACGGTGGTATGGGCACCATGCTGCAGGCTGCGGGCCTAAAGGCTGGCGCTGCGCCGGAGCTGCTTTGTCTTACCAACCCGCAGCAGATCACGGACGTTCACGCAGCCTATGTGTCCGCTGGGTGCGATGTGGTAACCACGAACACATTTGGCGCCAACGCTCGCAAGCTTGCGGAGGGCGCACACGCTGCTGGGCTAGTACGCGTTCCCACAGTTTCCCAGGTGTTCGAGTCTGCCGTGTCTTGTGCCCGTGCGGCATGTCCGCGTTATGTGGCCGCAGACATCGGCCCTACGGGTTCGCTGTTGCGTCCGTTGGGAACGATGAGTTTCGACGAGGCATACGACCTCTTTGCCGAGCAGGTGCGCGCCGCAGATGCCGCCGGGGCAGACCTCATTGTGATTGAGACCATGGCAGACTTGCTCGAAGCCAAGGCGGCCGTCTTGGCGGCCAAGGCAAACACGAGCCTGCCGGTGTTCTGCACGATGACCTTTGGCGAGGACGGCCATACGTTCCTGGGTACCACGCCCGAGATTGCTGCCGTAACGCTTTCGTCGCTGGGGGTGGATGCGGTTGGCATCAACTGCTCGCTCGGACCAGCGGATGTGGCTCCGCTGGCATTGCGTATGCTTCCATGGGCGAAGTGTCCCGTTATGGTGCAGGCAAACGCGGGTTTGCCTAGCGTGGTGGACGGCGTAACCGTGTATGACATTGGGCCTGAGGAGTACTGCGACGCGGTGGCGACCATGCTCGATGCGGGCGTAACGATCGTGGGCGGCTGTTGCGGCACCACGCCGGATTACATTGCAGGCGAGCGTGCGCTGCTCAACGCTCGTGTTCCCGTGCCACACGAGACGCGCAATGACTTTGTGGTCTCGAGTGCGTCGGAGCTCTTTTCTTTGGCGTCTGGCGAAGTGGGCGTAATCGGCGAACGCATTAACCCCACGGGCAAAAAGCGCCTTAAGGAGGCGCTGCGATCGGGTAACTACGATTATGTTATGGGCGAGGCGATTCAGCAGGAGCAGGCGGGTGCACAGGTGCTCGACGTCAATGCCGGCTTGCCAGAGATTGACGAGAGGGCCACGCTCGTGCGTTTGGTTGAGAATTTGCAGGGCGTAACGACGCTGCCCCTACAGATTGACTCAGCGGATCCGTGTGCCATTGAGGCCGCCGTGCGCATTTATCCCGGCAAAGCCATTATCAACAGCACTAACGGCAAGCGCGAGGTGCTCGAT
>JAFWMI010000013.1 GCA_017513965.1 Atopobiaceae bacterium | reverse complement strand
TGGGCTCAACTATGGTATTCACGGGACGACTCACCTCCTGCTCTCTGTGCTACGTTTGCCAAGGCCGATGCGGCCCGAACCGATTAACAACCTGATGCTCTTCCATGCGTCGGCAACCACCAACGCAAAAACATCTCTGATTGCTCTGATGTTGGTCTGGTATGCCGGCGATTCGCCTGTTTGGTGGTTTAATACTTCATGCCAGGCTGTTTCGCCCACCAAAACGGTCCCCGCCTTGTAGATTCTTGTTCTCGTGCGGGCAGCCAGCCTCCCGTCGAGCTGGGACGCATGCATGGATAGTGTCTCCCCGATCGCTGTGCCAGTTCTTAATGGCGCGAACGCTGGGTCCGGTGCACTCGCCTGACCTTGCGCAGGCTCGCCATGCCGACAGCTGCCGCGACGCGATTGCACGATGCTATACTTGAACTTGGCAAAGAGAAGGGACAACGATGGGGATCTACCTCAACCCGGGCAACGAAGGCTTTGCAGGCATCGTTTCTGGCGAGTACATAGACAAAACCGGGATCATCCCCTTGGTGAGCGAAGCCATTGGTACTCCGCGTAAGCTCGTGTGCTCCACGCGACCCCGTCGCTTTGGCAAGACGTTCGCAGCCGAGTCGCTCGTGGCCTATTATTCCTGTGGCTGCGACTCGCACGCGCTCTTTGAAGGTCTCGATGTGAGTCGCCACAAAAGCTACGAGGAGCACCTCAATGCCTATAATCTCATTCGCCTGGACATGACAGCGTTCCGGAACGCGCAAGACGTGGCCAAGGAGGTGACACGGGTACTCCTTCCCGAGCTGCGCGAGCTCTGCCCAGGCGCAGGCATGCGTGATGAGGGTCGCATCGGCGAGATCACCTCCGCGCTCACAGACGTCGTTGACGCAACGGGACGTCGATTCGTCTTCGTGATCGACGAGTGGGATGCGCCGCTTCGCGAGCGTAGGCCCCGGGCAGCGCAGGAAGACTGGGTCTTCTTCCTCAGGCTGCTCTTTAAGAACATGACTTTTACCACAAAGGTGGTGGCCGCAGCCTACATGACGGGCATTCTCCCCGTCGTCCGCTATGGCACGCAGTCTGCGCTCTCCGACTTTCGCGAGTATACGATCCTGCATCCGTATTCCCTCGCTCCCTATGTGGGCCTAAACGATGAAGAGGTCAAGGACCTGGCGCTTCGCTACAACATGGATCTATGCGAGTTGCAGCGGTGGTACGACGGCTACGAGCTGCCCTACTACGATTCCGTAGCCAAGGCGCAGAAAAAGGTGCATGCCTATGCACCGTTTTCGGTTGTGAGTGCCTGCGAAAACCACGCGGTGGGTCCCTATTGGACGAGCTCCGAGGCGTTCGAGACGCTGCGTCAGTATGTGGACATGGACTTCGATGGCCTGCAACAGGCAATCGTGCAGGTGGTTGGTGGCGCGAGCGTCAAGGTGGATATCGGCACCTTCGAAAACGACATGCACGACGTGTCGAGCAGCGACGACGTGCTTACGCTGCTGTGCCACCTGGGATACCTTGTTTACGACGAGCAATCGAGTACGGCGCGAGTGCCCAATGAGGAGGTTCGCGCCGAGCTGGGACGCGCGCTCAAGAGAAGCCGACACCAGGAGGTTGCTCGCATCATACGCAACAGCGACGCCCTCTTGGCCGCAACGTGGGATATGGACGAGGAGTCCGTCGCGCAGTCCATCGCTGCGGCACATGACGAAGGGTGCGTGCCAGCGTTCTACAACAACGAGCAAGCGCTTCGCGCGGTGGTAAAGTCGGCCTACATTTCCGCCGCGGACCACTACGCCCGTATAGAGGAGCTGCCAAGCGGCCGCGGCATCGCCGATTTGGTCTATGTTCCCAAGCGAGGTGACGACGCGCCGGCTTTGGTTATTGAGCTCAAGTGGAACCGAAAACGAGGAGCGGCAATGGGCCAAATCCGCGACCGTGACTATGCGCGGGTGCTTCGCGACTGGGGCGGCCTAACCCTCCTCGTGGGAATCACCTACGACCCCAAGTCTAAAGTGCATTCCTGTACCATAGAAGAGGCCTAGGCCCCGGCGCATCCTTGGCACATTCCGGTGGATTTGGCATCTGGCGACCGCACGTCGTAGACGGATATTGTGCCTGCCGGAATCTAGTTTTCGAACAGCCTGTGATGGAGCATCCCCTCAGTCTCCCTTTTTCTGGCAAGGCCGCACTTAAATCGGACCTCGTATCCGTCGCATAGCACGACTACGCTCTTGAGGTAACGCACGATCATATCGTCGTGGAACGTATACACGTTGCCAAATGCATCGAAGGCATCTTCGGGTGGTCGGTAGCACGTGCGATTAAAAAAGTCCTCGTACTCTGCGCATGCGGCTGGGGCGCAAGGCGTATCGATCATCAACGCATCCTTTGCCAGGCCATCTCTAAGCTCCGCGAGCTCGAGGAGGGACCGCACCTGCACGGCATCGTTCATGAGCGCAGCGCGTTGGTTAAACGCGTCTGCGGACGTGGCCTTCAAACGTGCAGCCTCATCCTCTAATGCCCGGAGTCTGCGTGCGAGCACATCCCGCATGCAGAGTACCTCGTTTAGTGCCAAGAGCACGGCCCGTTTTGCCTCGCTGTCTCCAGTGCGCACGGATGTGCCATCACGCTCGCATTCCTCGCAGTGCCACGAGCCGTCTCTGTTGCGCTTGAGCACGCTGCCACACTTCCCGCACACCAAGCGGCCTTTTAGTGCCTGCGTGGAACCAAAGCGCAGCTTTAAGGGCTCGCCCCGTATCGCCGCGCGTCGAGCCATTTCCCCCTTAACCTGCAGCCACACCTTCCTGGGTACTATGGGTTCGTGGTCGCCTTCCACATAGTACTGGGGAAGCTGACCTGTGTTGCGCACTATGCGGTGCGTAAGGAAGTCCTGCACGTAGTACTTTTGCATAAGCAGATCCCCACAGTACTTCTCGTTGCGAAGGATGCTCGCCACGGTGGAGGCATACCAGGTGGAGCCGCCTCCCGGTGGCATCACACCTTTTGCCATGAGCCGCTTGGCTATGAGGCCAGGGCTATAGCCGTCCAAGTAGGCCCGGTAAATACCCCGAATGGTGTCTGCTTCCTCGGGTACGATTACGAGCTTGCCAGTGTCTGGGTCTTTTCCATAGCCCAAAAAACGCTTGGTGTTCAGGCGACCCTTGCCTTGCTGCATTTGGTACTGGATGCCCATACGCACGTTTTTGCTAATGCTGTCCGACTCCTGCTGCGCGAGCGAACTCATTATGGTTATGAGCACCTCACCGGCGGAATCCATGGTGTCGATGCTTTCCTTTTCAAAGAGCACGCGCACTTCCAGTTCGCGCAGGTGGCGTATTGTAGTGAGAAAGTCCACGGTGTTTCGGGCCCATCTGCTTATGGACTTGGTAATTATGAGGTCGATCTCGCCCCTCTCGCAGGCGGACATCATGTCCTTAAACTGATCGCGATGCCTGGTTGAGGTGCCGCTTATGCCCTCATCCGCGTATATGCCCGCGAGCTCCCAGCCGGGGTGGCTGCCAATGTATTCCGTGTAGTGGCGCACTTGGGAGTCGAAGGACGTCTCCTGCTCCTGGGAGTCGGTAGACACACGGCAGTAAGCTGCCACGCGCAAACTGCCGGCATCGCCACGCCTGTGGCGACGCTCGGCACCACCGGATCCCACAGGTTTGGTTGGTTGGATCACTTTCACATGTGGCGCGCCCACACAGCGAGTTCTTTTAGTAGCGCTCTCGTACGAAATGACTTTCATGACCTCTCCTCTCGTAGGCAACGCGCAGGCGCCTTTTTGCGCCAGCTCCGTACAACTACAGAGTTCCACGGGCGATGGGGACTGTGCGAGGAGCCGAGCGAAACCCACCCAAAGACGCAAAAAACTCCGAGATGTTTGAGACAGCCGCGGGATTGCTGCGTATAAAAGGAAACGAACAAAAACCGGGAAGACGGAGGGAGGAACGAGGATGCAGGGTACAATGCAGAGCGCACGCACCCGGACGGGAGTACCGCCGCCCAGGAGTCGTGACCGACCCACTTCAAAAAAGTGTCGGCATGATTAAAAGATGCCGGTGGGTCGTTTCGTGCTTGACAAATAGCACGTCATTGCAATAGAGTCATCAGAGA
>JAFWMI010000159.1 GCA_017513965.1 Atopobiaceae bacterium | reverse complement strand
CCGTTGTCCTTCTTGTCGCGCGGGTCCAGCTCCACGATTTCGGCCGTGAGAATCCTTCCGTCCTGCACCACAATGCGGCCGATGGTCGGCCCCTGCCCCGTACGTGGGAACGTGGGGCTTCCCGGATTCATAACAAGCACCTTGCCTGCGCCACCGGGACTCGGCTCCCAGCGCACGAACGGGCGATGAGAGTGACCGCACAGCGCCACATCGCACGTGAGCAGATCCAGGCGCTCTTCGTAGTGACAAATCTGCCACCGCAAACCAGCCCTAAACACCTCGGTGCGTCGCTTCACATCGGGTCCATAGTCCATGCCCCAGTCATTATTGCCTAGGCACATGGCAACGGGGGCAATCTCGCATAGTTCAAGATAGTCACTGAGTATGCAGCAGTCGCCCGCATGCATAATCATGTCCGCGCCCTTAAGTGCCCTTAAGAGCTCATCCGAGAGATGCCCATGTGTGTCGGAGACAATATCAAATCTCACCGGTCGCCCATTGCCCGCGGCCATAGAGCGCAGCCCTATATACCCAAGGCGCGCTTGAGCGCTACCACGCGACGGCGCGACACAGAGATCTTCTTGCCGTCCACGCCATTAATTCCCAGTTGCAAAATGCCGCTCGAGATGGTCTCAACATCCTCAACGTATGCAAGGTTAACGATGTAACCACGATGTACGCGGAAGAACCCATGGGGCGTAAGCTTTGCCTCAAGCTTGGCAAGCGAAATGGTGGACAGATAGCGATCGGAGTCGGTATAGATGCAGGAGTAGTCGTCCTTTGCCTCTATGTAACGAATCTGATCCACGGGCACGAGCACCTTGCGCCCGCTCTTCTCCACCGGAATGCGCTCCACCGAGGGGCTGCTCTGCCTGGCAGGCTTAAGACGCGCCTCCACCTTGTCCAGCGCCTGCAGCAAACGATCGGTCTCGACCGGCTTCATGAGATAGTCGACCGCATCGACGCCAAATGCCTCGAGCGCGTATTCGCTATATGCAGTCACGAACACGACTGCCGGCGGATTCTTGAGCTTGCGCAGCGCCTCTGCAAGCTGCATGCCACTCGTCTTTGGCATTGAGATGTCCAGAAACAGCACGTCGGCACGCTGTTCCATAAGGCGCTCTACGGCCTCTCGTGCACTCGCGGCCTCCACTATGGAGTTTGTGCGCCGAGTCTCCTCGAGCAAATACCGCAACTCAGAGCGTGCGGGCGCCTCGTCATCCACAATCATGGCGTTGAGCATACGTGCCTCTCCTTTCGCAGCACAAGGAATCGCCGTAGGGCATACCTTGGAATTATAACCATAATCAGTCCGCTTTTACTCCACCTGTTGCGGGACCGCATCTGCTAGGCGCAGGGTAACCACGGTACCTTCGCCCGGTTTACTCATTATCTCTATACCAGAGCCTACACCATAAAACCTCTCGATGCGCTCGGCAACATTTCTTAGTGCAATTCCTGTTCCAGCCTCGTCGCCTCGCGTCGTCTTTGCGCGCTCCAACAAGCGCTCGGCCACATCATCGTCCATGCCGAGCCCGTCGTCGGCAACCGCAATGAGCACATCTCTGCCGTCCGTCGCCACATGCACGTCAATGTGCAGCGGTCCATCCTCACGCATGGCATGACGCACGGAGTTCTCTACGATGGGCTGTACCAAAAACGACGGAACCAGCACGTCCTCCAAGCCGGGCTCCATGTGCTCCGACTCCACAATGCGATCCTCGCCAAAGCGTGCCTTCTCGATGGTGAGGTAGCGGCGCGTTTGCTCGAGCTCCTGCGAGAGCGGTATCTGCGACTCCGAGCTCTCGAGCGTACGCCTGTAGAACATGGCAAACTCGCGCAGAAGGTCCCGTGCCTTGGTGGGATCGGTTCTGGTGAGAGAGGCAATCGTGTTGAGCGTGTTGAAGAGGAAGTGCGGGTTGATCTGTGCTTGCAGCGCCTTTACCTCCGCCCTGGCCGTAAGCTCGGCCTGGCGATCGAGCTCATAGGACGAGAGCTGAGACGAGAGCAGGGTGGCCAAGCCTCGCGCGATGGTGAGTTGCGTGCGGTCCACCTGCTGACCAGTACGGTAGTAGAGCTTCAACGTGCCCACGGTACGATCAGCCACAATGAGCGGCACAATCACGCCCACAGGAAAGCCGTCAACACCGTTTTCATTCGCCGGATCCTGATGCTCACCCCACTCCGCATCCCGAATGCTACTCGTGGAGAAGGTCTCCATTCTTCCCGAACGCAACACCTCAATCGTGGGTCGCGTATTGGGCGATCCGGGAGGATACTCAGGCGCCTGCTCACCCACATAGGCAAGCACACACTTGGTGTCGGTGAGCGCGATCGCCTGAGCCGCCGTCTCGGGTAGAACGATCTGGCATACGGCCGTGCAGTTCTCGGGTGTCAAACCACTGCGCATGTGCTCAAACGTACTCGAAGCCATGCGAAGCGTACGCTCGGTCGCTTGTGAGCGCAGGCTATCCGGAACGAGCACCACCGACCCGCCCAGCACAATAACGGCTGCAAGGAGCGCGCCGGCAATCATCGATGCCACCACATCGCTCTCGGAGATGCCCCAAGACAGCAGCGCCAGCATGGCACAAAGCGCAATGGCAAGCAGAATGTGCAGCCAGCGCTCCATAAACTCAAGAGCTCTGCGCCTCATCACTCCATGCCTCGCGATGTTTGCTCTTCCAAGTCCTCTTTGCGTCGTCTGCGCCCACGCGTCCGCTGCGGCGTACCCGTTTGAATGAGCGCCTTAGCCAGCGGCTCGTTGTTCCAAAGCGCCGCCATCATACCTGGCCAGTAAGTTTGGAACGAAAGGTAGTTCTGACTCACCCTGCGGGCCCACGCCCGCGCGTCACTGCGCGCGTGAAGCCATACGTGGAAGTACTCCGAACGCTCGGGTCCAGCAATCGCCCTGAGCAACGACGTAAAGAAGATGCGCTTGTGCACTTCTGGGCTAATCCAAGGGGCAGGATACGGCTGCAGCGAATCCGCCGTAATGCGCCTGAGGCCAATGCGATGGTTGGCCACGTCGATCTTCTCCACCTCATAGGTCCATCGGTACACATCCTGCATAAAGCGGCTTGCATACGAAGGCGTTTTGGGAGGAAGGTGACGCACTGCCCATTGGTTGTCGAACCATACGTCTAATCCGTTCATGCGCAGGTTGAAGAGGTAGTCTAAGTCTTCACCACGCGTGATGTATGGGTCAAACGCCACATGGCAGAACGCATCCGCATAGACGGCAAAGCAACCACCGCACACGTAGTTGGAACGAGAGATACGCGTGGAGTTTTGTGCACGCTCCATCCATTCGTTGAACTCGGACTTTTTTGTCCAATAGCGGTCACACCAGCGCGTGGTGCTCTCGTCCGCGTAGCACGAGTCGTTGCGGTCGAAGAAATACCCTGTCTTTGCAGCGATGGGCAAGTCCTGCCGCGTGAGCAGACCAAGGCCATACACCGCGTCAATGAGGAAGTTCTCGTCGAGAGCCACTTCGTCGTCATCCATAAACACCACGACGTCGTGACCCAGAATCGCGGCCACCACGAGACCCATATTGCGTATGGCGCCATAGCCACGCAGCGAAACCGTCTCGCCCTCCATCTTGGGCGCCACCACATGAATGGCGTTCTTTATGGCCTTCGCCTCTCTGTTGCCGATGATGAGCGGATTAAGCCGCGGATGCATGGAGCAAATACCATTCACACGCGCACGAGCCGACTCCACACAGGACGGAGGCGCTACCAACAAGACCACGACGCGCAACACACCACGAACTTGCTCAAGCGAGTCGAGACACGTCTCCAGCTCGGGTAGAGGCTTGGCAATGGGGGTGGCGTGGTCGTAGGTTCCAACCTCGCCTATAGGTGATGCGGAGTCATCCTCCGCCCAATACGTGGGAATAACGATGACGGGATTCAACTAGCGATGCGCCTCCCCCACCTCGAGGTTCTCATTTTGATCACTTGCAAGCTGCCGCGCCAGCGGAGTGCGCGCAAGCGCATGATACACGGGCAATCCCAACAGATACATGACCACGGCTTCTCCCAGCCCAACGGCAACGACGCCAAAGAGGTACATGGGCACGTAGGCACCGTCAAGGTCAATGGATGTAAACGGTATGGTGTAGAAGCCAAGACCCTGCAGCATAATGGGCAGGTATGCCGGGACGATAAGCGCATTGGCCACCACGGGCCCCAGCACCGCGAGCGCAGGCTTATGGCGCAGCCGCCACGAGATCCATGCACCAACGGCAGTCGCGAGCGTACCGAACACCACGTCAAGCAAGCCCAGCGTCCCAACACCCGAGAGCGGTATGTTAACGATATTGGCAATGGCACAGCCTAACGCCAGCCCAGGAATGGCATCCTTGGTAAAAAGCGCCAGCACGGTTACCGCCTCAGAGACGCGAAACTGAACGGGGCCCCACGCCACCCAACCCAAAAAGAGCATGGCAGCCAAGGTGCACGCAGCATAGGTTGAGGCAATCATGCCAATGCGAGCAATGCGTTGTGGATTCATGAGACTCCCGTCAATAAATCAAAGCTCTTTGATTCTACCTCAGCTTAAGGTGCTGTAAAGCGTGGATACCTGCGCGTTTTACCTTTACTTATGTGAATGAATCAGCGTGTGCGCGTGCCCTGAGACTCCAAGAGCTTTTGATAGCTCTCCATGAACTTTTGCGCTCGCATGCCCGAGCAGTCCTTGGCCGGGACGACACCGTGTTCGTCCGACACGAGGAAGACCTCGTCGGCCTCTATGCCGTCGTCACCAAACTCAGCAATAAGCTCCTCGTCGTGCAAAACGGGCATGCCAAGCGTACGGGCCAAATCCGAAACGAGCGAAGATGCGCCAGACGGCCGATAGTCTGGTGACGTGCACCACACCAAGGCATCGCCCCTCACCACCCAAAGGTCCTCGGGCGAGACGCCCGTGCGCTCTGCCTCGCGCCACGAGCTTTGCGCACGGGCAAGCAGGTCGTAAGCGAGGACCCTCTTGAGCGGTCGATAACCACCCACCGTCATAATGGCACGGCCCTCTTTGTCGATGGTGAGCATGAGTACGCCGTTGGGGTGTTCGCGAGCTCCATCCTCGAGCGTCCACTCCACATGTTGCTTGGCCCACGCCACGAGCGCCTGAGCCACGGGTTCGTCATTCACCGTTCGTGCCGCAAGCGCCCTCAGATGACGGTTCTCTAACGGAAGACTCTTTTCTGCTATTCTCCACCTGCAGATGAGGGCGGGTGTGCCGAGCTTGAACGTTTCCATATGTGCTGCCTCCTTCGCACGCCACTTTAGCACAACGGATGGACACATAGAAAAGGGGTGGCCCCTTCCTCCAATGGGATGGAAGGGGCCACCTCGTTGGCTTTCTTATGCGTTAGCTTATGCCTCGGCGTAGAGGTCCTTGAGCTTGGTGAGGTGCTCGTAGCGATCCATGGCAGCCTGCTCGTTGCGAGCGAACAGCTCCTCGGCGCGCTCGGGGAACTCGCGGGTGAGGCGGTTGTAGCGAGCCTCGTTGAGGAGGAACTCCTTGTATCCGCCGGCCGGAGCCTTGGAGGTGAGGGTAAACTTCTTGCCCTTGGGCGCAGCCGGGTTGAAGGTGAAGAGGTTCCAGTAACCGCACTCGACGGCCTTCTTCATCTCGTCCTGGCAGTGCGTCATGCCGCCCTTGATGGAGTGCATCTCGCAGGGGCTGTAGCCAATGATGAGGGACGGGCCGTCGTAGGCCTCGGCCTCCTGGATGGCCTTGAGAGTCTGGGCGGGGTTGGCACCCATGGCGACCTGGGCAACGTACACGTAGCCATAGCTCATCGCAATCTCGGCGAGGGACTTCTTCTTGATCTCCTTGCCGGCTGCGGCAAACTGCGCCACCTGGCCAATGTTGGAAGCCTTGGAGGCCTGGCCGCCGGTGTTGGAGTAGACCTCGGTGTCGAACACGAACACGTTCACGTCGTTGCCGGAGGCAAGTACGTGGTCGAGTCCGCCAAAGCCAATGTCGTAGGCCCAGCCGTCGCCGCCGAAGATCCAGAAGCTCTTCTTGGTGAGGTATGCCTTGTCAACGAGGATTGCCTTGGCGGCGTCGGAGCCGTCGGCCTCGAGCAGCGCCACGAGCGCGGCCGCGGTCTTCTTGGACTCCTCGGCGTCGCCCAGCGAGTCCTTCCAAGCCGCTACGGCAGCCTT
>JAFWMI010000158.1 GCA_017513965.1 Atopobiaceae bacterium | reverse complement strand
TGCAGTAGCGGCGCAAGTACGCCACACTTGAAGCCAGCCCCGGGGCCTTTTACCGAATCGCGACCGCTACGGGTCTGGCTGGACCGAATCGCGACCGCTGCGGGTCCAAACACCCGCAGCGGTCTCGTTTTCGTTAAAAACACCCGCAGCGGTTGCCATCCCGTCAAATGCCACCCGCAGCGGTCGCATTTCCAACAAACCGCGCAACTCCAACACTTATTTTTTGCGGCCATGTGCAAGAATGCATATGTTAGCCATCCCTAACTTCTGGGAGAAGCTCAGGCACAAATGCAAGGTCCCAGCTAATGGAGAGAACCCCACATGAAAAAGTACGAGCCAAAGAGCCTGGTGGCCGCAAGCCGCTACCAACACTACTGTCCCACGTTGCCCGCAGACGTTCAAACAGACGTCTATGCCCGCATGGGCGAGCTCATTGAGGAGGATCGCGCCTATTGCGACAAGGGCAACTACGCCCATATGGCCCAAATCCTCACCTCCATTGCACTCTATGAAGTATTGCAGGAGCACGGCGCAAGCGAGAAGGAGACCTATCGCGCAGTATCAGAGGAGATGTGGGGCTTTCTTGATCCCTCCAGCATGCAGAAGCTGGCCAAAAAGGGCTTCTTCCTGCCGTTGATGAAGCGGTTGGTACCCTTTGGATTCAAACACGGCTCAGGCGCAGGATGGCGTTATACCTGGCATACGGACGACCCAAGCGACCAGTTCCACTTCGAGTGCAACGAGTGCCTCTATGCCACGATCCTTGGCCCGCGCAGCCTCATGAAGTTGGCGCCATGTGCTGCCACGCGGATATTATCAATTACGGCAATCTGCCCTACACCGACTTCATTCGCACACAGACCCTCTGCCAAGGTGGCGACCATTGCGACTTTCTCTTCGTGCGGCACAACACCGACGCCGGCGATAGCTGGGAGCGCACCCAGAGCGTGTAGACGCGGCGGAGCCGCCTGTCGGTGAAGACAGACGGCCCCGCTCGCTCGGGTGCCCTTCTTCTGCGTGGCGCCACGCCGGGCTACGCCGCGTCGCCCGTCACGTTCGGCAGGCCCTCGGGGAAGGGGAACCCGTCCGGCTTTCTCCACGGGCGCTCCAGCTCGCGCTTGTAGCCGGATACCTTCGACGCGATGGCCTCAACCACCTTCTTCACCGTGTGCACGGTGTCGGTGATGGTCTTGAGGGGGTTGCGCGGCACCCTGAAGCGCGGGCCGCCGCCGGCCACGCCCTCCAGCGCCTCGTCGTCCAGCTCCATGCCGTCCGTAGCGTTGGCAAGGATCTCGTCGCTGATGTTCTCGTACTTCATGGTCTTCACTCCTTTTTCTCGTTCCGGGTCCCCTTGGCCCGGCTTTCCTGCTGACACCTATCACTACGCGCGGCGGGGGCCGATGTCCCGCGGTTTTCCGTTGTCTTAAACCGAGCACAACCCTGTAAGGAAGCTGATTCGCGCCGGGCTGGCAAGAGGGCCTGCCACGAGGCCGTAAGAAGCGGTAAACTCGTTTATAGGCAGGAAATCATATTCCATCAGCTTGGGAGGCATGCTATGGCACTTATGCAAGTGGAGTTCAAGTCGACGGCCCTATAGAGAACGGTTACCGCAAACGTAGTCCTCCCGGTTGAGAAATTCCAAGGGCCCCCCGCAGGCTAACCCTCAGCACGCACGTCGGCAAGCGCATGCAACGCCTCGTTTGCCGCCGTCAACGCCTCGTCGCTCATCATCACGTTCTGACCAAAGCCTGCAGCCTGGAGCTCGCGCAACGTCTTGGACTGATCGCACGTTGAAGTGCAGTAGTCGAACCCGTCCACATAGGGTCTCACCGCGTTCGCCACGGCAGGGTCGTCGAGCAGTTGCGCTATGGTCCAGTCCACGCTGGGTACGCGACGCAAGGGTCGCGTGGCTTGGTACACCGCCTCGTAATGCCCAGCTGCCAGCTCGCGCCCACCCAGCTCGTCGTATGCCTCCTCCGGCGCAAACGGCAGCTCCACTCGGGCACGAGTGCCAAACGGCACGTCCACCGCAACCCTCAGATCACGCTCCCCCATGCACTCCCACGCCACGCGATACGAGCCCGCGGCTGTGTCCAGCGCAACGTCCATGCTGCCCAGTCGCCAATCCACATGCGGCTCTACGATTGCCGTGCTGAAGCCCGGCTCAGCTGGCCGAAGCCCCGCCGCATAGCTTATGAGCCATCCCACAATCGAGCCATAGGCGTAGTGGTTCATGGAGTTCATGTCGGTACCCGTAATGCGTCCGTCCTCGTCAAGTGAGTTCCATCGCTCCCAAACGGTGGTTGCACCACGATTCACGGCAAACAGCCAGCCAGGGTACTCCTCGTTGAGGAGCAGGTCGTACGCCTCGCGATCCATGCCGTTGCATGATAGTACGGGGCACAGGAGCGGCGTACCCACGAAGCCCGTCTTGAGCTTGCCGCCATTCTCTTGCAGCAGGCGACGGAGCTGGCAGGCATTCCACACCCGATCGCCAAAGCCATACCAGAGCGAGAGCACATAGGCCGTCTGCGTGTTAACGGCACATCGTCCCGTGGCGGTGTAGTACTCGGCCTCGATCCACGCACGCACGCGCTCGGCAAGCTCCTGGTAACGGACCTCGTCCTCAGAGCGACCCAACACGTGCGCGGCACGCACCACGCACCCAATGCTGTCCCACCACGAGAGATAGGCGATCAGGCCCACGTCGGTTCCGCCCATCACACCACCCGGCACCGGCCCGTCGAGCGCCAGCCAGTCGCCAAACTGGAACACCTTGCCCCACCCGTGCGCATCGCCATCGAGCCGTTCGATCCAATCCACCCACGCACGCATGGCATCGAAGTGCTCGTCCAAAATGGCTGGATCGCCGTCCGCCTCATACATGTTCCAAGGAATGCGACATGTGGCATCGCCCCACACAGCCGTACCGTTGCCGAACTGTGCGTCGAAGGCAGGGACCACAGACGGCACCATACCGTCGCGCGCCCGCTGTTCAAGCGCCATATCGTACAGATACTTTCGATAGAATGCATAAGGCGCGCCAAGACGA
>JAFWMI010000157.1 GCA_017513965.1 Atopobiaceae bacterium | reverse complement strand
CCGCCCTGGGGCCGCCGCAAGAAGATGTTTAGCCCTATAGGTGACGAGACGTTTGGAATCTCCGATCAGACCCGTTATTCTGCAACTCGGCAACGTTTCCCCATCTTTTGTGCGCCGGGGATTCATAAGGGCGTGACCCTCCTTCGCTACAGCCGCGTCGATTCCAATATGTCCGTTCAGCGCTATGTGCACACGGGCCTCGCCAAGGAAAGCCAGCGCATCGTCGCCGTAGACCGCTACGCAGGCTCGCTCACGACGACGATTGACCACATGCTCGAGTTCGTGTGGCGGCGAATGAATCGCGGAGCAAGCGCATCTGAGGAGGCTGTTGTTGCGCGAAGTGCCGAGCCCGCCCTCCTCCTTCTCTTGCGGTGCCGCGTGTTATGTGGGATACACGCACAAAACACGTACGACTTTTGTGGGTGATGCGGCACTATGCAAAGGGATATGATGTCTAAGCTTGACGCATGGAAGGACGGCAGGCGCCGCAAGCCGCTCGTGCTCAAGGGAGCCAGGCAGACGGGTAAGACGTGGCTGCTCAAGGAGTTTGGCGCAACGAGGTACGGCAACGTCGCCTATGTCTACCTGCACGCCAGCGAGAGAGCCCGCAGGGTGTTCGACGGCGACTTTGACACGAGGCGGATCGTGTCGGCCCTGCGCGTGGAGACCGGACAGCCCATCGAGCCGGGGAACACGCTGCTCGCCCTGGACGAGGTCCTGAAGGCGCCCCGCGCCCTCACGAGCCTCAAGTACTTCTTCCAGGACGCGCCGGAGTATCACGTCGCCGCCGCGGGGTCGTACCTCGGAATAGCCAGCCATGCGGGCACGTCCTGCCCCGTGGGAAAGGTTAACGCGCTCGACCTGCGGCCTCTCTGCTTCCTCGAGTTCCTTGATGCCGTCGGCGAGGGGCAGGCCGCGCTGGCGCTGCGCCGGCACGGGGCCCAGGGCATCGACCCCGCGCTCAACGGCAAGATGAAGGCCCTCTTGAGGGACTACCTTTTCGTTGGGGGCATGCCCGAGGCGGTGGATGCGTACGCCCAGTCGCGCGACTATGAGGAGGCGCGGGAGATCCAGGAGGAGATTCTCGAGAACTACGACTCGGACTTCTCCAAGCGCGCGCCGGCAAGGATTCTCGAGAGGATGTGCATGGTTTGGGCTTCCTTCCGGCTCAGCTGGCGAGGGAGAGCAGGAAGTTCGTGTGCGGCGCCGTCAGGCCCAGTGGCCGCGCCCGCGACTTCGAGGAGAGCGTCCAGTGGCTCTGCGACTATGGGGTGGCCCGCAGGGTCCGACGCGCCACGGCTATGAGGACGCCCCTCCGGGGATACGGAGACGAGGGGGCTTTCAAGCTGTTTTGCGTGGACGTTGGGCTGCTTGCGGCCCTGGCCCATCTGCCTGTCTCCGCGGTGCTCGATGACTCGGCCCTCTTTACCGAGTTCAAGGGGTCGCTCACCGAGCAGTACGTGCTCGGCGAGCTCGTGGTCGAGGGGTATGACCCCATGTACTGGTCCGCGAGCGCAGGACGCGCGGAGGTCGACTTCGCCGTGGAGGAGGCCGGGGCGCCGCTGGCAATAGAGGTCAAGGCGGCGGAAAACCTGCAGGCGAAGAACCTCAAGGTCGCCCGGGTGCGTTTTGGCCTCGAGCGTTGCGTCCGCACGTCGCTTTCGGGGTATCGCGACGAGAGATGGCTCGTCAACGTGCCCCTGTGGGCGATCGGAGTCTTCGGGCGGTCGCTTTCCCCGCGGCCTTAGGAACACGCGAGGCGCCTTAGTCTCGCCAGTGATCTCGACACGCCTTTCCCATAAATCATGGCGCGGTGCAGCACTGTCTCGCTGGACAAGTTCAAGGCCCAGTTTGTTAGGCCATTAGAGAAATCCAGGCCAGGTTCCGTGCCGTTCGGCGCAGATTCTCATCGCCTCATCATATAAGAATGAGCCACCACGCGTCTCCTCCCAATAGCTTACGTAATTATGGTATATAATCTAAAGAGATTTCTGCATACTGTTGAAGGGTGAGCCATGCCGACCATCATATCCAGCACGAAGCTGCGCAACGAGTACAACTCCGTATCTGAGGAGTGCCATGCAACGGGACGACCCGTATTCGTCACCCGAAACGGGAACGGCGACCTCGCCGTCATGAGCATGGAGGCCTACGAGCGCCTCGTCTCCGACGGCATGGCCGACCTCTACGCACTGCTCGCCGAAGGGCGCGCCGACGCCGACGCCGGCCGGACCCGGCCCGCAGCAGACGTGATATCAGACTTGCGCGCGAGGCTCTTGTCGTGAGCCGCTGGTCGGTGAGGGTGACCGAGACCGCGGAGCGAGACCTTGCAAGTGCCGTGCTCTACATAAAGGAAGCGCTGGCGAACCCCACGGCCGCCACGGCACTCGTCGATGCCTTCGAAGGCTGTGTGGCAGCGCTCTCTAGGTCGCCCGAGGCGAGGCCCCTCGTACGAGACGCGCGCCTCGCGGGAGCGGGCTACCGCTGGGTTCCCGTGAAGGGACACATGGCGTTCTATACCGTCGACAGTGGGTCGCGCGAGGTGACAATCGAGCGCGTGCTCTACGGACGAACCAATTGGGCCGCGATATTGTAAACGCCTGTTGCGGTCCTCGCCAAGTCATGCGCTTTGACCATCAGCCGCTACGCACCTGTTAAAGTCGGGCTTTTTTAGCCAATTGTAGAGTCGGATTAAATTGACCAATCCCAGTCGATTGATAATCGCCAATTCCAGTCGGATTTAATTCGCCAGTACGCCGGAATTGTTGATTTCCTGTATTTGTCCTTCTATTT
>JAFWMI010000156.1 GCA_017513965.1 Atopobiaceae bacterium | reverse complement strand
GGGGGAACTCCCAGGCGCACACGTTGGTCTTGCCTTGCACCGGGGCGGATTCGTATTGGGCGTAGCCGGGAAAATTCAGGCCGGCAACGGCAAGGCCCGCATCGTTTGCGCAGTCAAAGTACAAAGGGGTGTTCTCAGCCACGATGCCCATGCCATAGACAGGCCGGCTAATTGCGTCGATGGCACCAAAGGGAGAATTGGGGCTCCAGCCAGTCGGAGTGATAACCACATGCTCGCCGTAGCCGCAGCTCCAGTCCAGGTTGCGCCCGAAGTACATGTTGCCTTGCCCATCTGTAAAGCGAATCCCCGTGCACATGGCAAGCTCCTCTCCGCTTGAAGCCATATTGGTGCTTAACCGTATTATCGCCCGTGTTGCAGTGGTCTTTCATTACGGCGCAAAAGATTGATTGAAGCGGGCGGGATACCTAATCGCAGCGCGACTAACCGAAGCTCGCCCCTCAATTGACCGATCGTCTATCACGGCAACCGAAATGCGAGGCGGTTACCTTACGAACCAGTGGACGAGTACTGGTCATCTGATTCTCTTGCTTCTCAACGTCATCGAGCATGCACGCTCGAACTCCTTGACGGCATCCTCTCGAAATCGGCGCGCGTGACGTCGTGGACGACACCGTGAGCTGGAAACGCTCAGTTGTGTCCCGTCCTTATGAGATGACTTTCCTGAACGGCCGCGAACGTCGTCACGACGCATGCCGGGATGGACGGCGCGACGACACCGAACGTCGGAATGGCAAAGAGGACGAGGAATGCGACGAAACCAGCTACCTTGTTCACGACGGTGTGGGGCATAACCAAACGCTTCCTCATCACGAGCCCGCTCACCACATTCGCCACCTTCACGACGGCTATGAACGTGACCCACGCCCAGAGCCATGCGGGCGCAGCCACAGTCGGCAGAATCTTTGCGAGGCAGATGACAGCAAGGGTGAGGTCCGCGATGCTGTCGAGCTTGGCGCCGAGCTCGGTTTCCGTCTTGGTGCTCCTCGCAACAAAGCCATCGAGCATGTCCGTCAGGCCGGCAGCGGCGTAGAGCACTAGGAAGGCCGACGAGAGCGCCGGTGGCGCAAGCAGGGCCACGCTCAGGATGATCCGCAGCACGCTGAGTGCGTTCGCCATGGTCAGCTTGTGTTTCATCGCATGCGCCATCGTTGAAGACACCATCACTACTGATGTTAGGGTTTCTTTTCTACTTACAGTATGAGTTTTCTCGCGTGCGCTGACGGAACCTCGCCTTCGAACCTGAAGCGTGGAGGCATCTCTTCCTCACTCGTTGGCAAGTACGGGGAACAGGTGCTCAACGCAGGAGCTCGCCCTCGAAGTACTGTTCCTGGAAGCGAATCGCCCGCAGTATCTCCTCGTCGGGTAAGTCGGAGCCGTCCAGGGAGACGACCCACTTGTCCTCCACGTCGTCCAGGCGGTGCCACACGGCTATGACCTTGCCCTCGAACGACTCGATTGGCTTGTCAGCGCCGAGCACGTAGGCATCCTGGTTCTCGCCGTCGTCCGCGAAGACGCCATCCACATAGCCGTAGTTCACGGGATACACCATGTCAGGGTGCCGGGGGTGGCGGCTCCCGATGGGGCGGTCGATCGTGCCTGTGACTGTTTTCCCGATGACGTCTTTTGCCGCTTCGTCGCCCCAAACCATAACCGCCGCTCCCCTATGCCCAGAGGTCCCTGCACGAGACCGCGTAGAGCGGGACGTTGCGCATCCACTCCTGCTCGCGGAAGGCCGAGAGGCTGAAGCGCACGGCCGCCACCTCGGGATTGGCGCCCTTGAACGCGCGGAGGCTCTTCGCCCGCAGGTTCTCCTCGGCCTTCACTTCGATGGCGAACACCCCGCCACCGTCCTGGACGAGGAAGTCGATCTCGCCCAGCGAGTTCTCCGCCGACCAGTAGTACGGCGTGAGCCCGCATTCAGAGATCAGCTGCTGGCAGACGTACTGCTCGGTGAGCGCGCCCTTGAACTCCGTGAAGACCCTGCTGCCCGCGACGACGGCCTCGGGCGGGAGGTCGCTCATCGCCCCGAGGAGCCCCACGTCGACCATGAACACCTTGAAGGCCCCCGACTCGCAGTAGGCAGAGAGTGGGGTACCCGGCTTGCTCGCCCGGCGGACCTTGTGGATGAGGCCCGCCTGCTCCAGCCAGGCGAGGCTCTCCTCGAAATCGGCCGCGCGGGAACCCCTGCGGACCTTTCCGTACACGAACTTCTTGTTCTCTTGGAACAGGTACCTCGGGATCGATTCCCAGACAAGCATGGTGCGGGCGAGCAGGCGCGGCGGGATGTGCTTGGCGAAGTCGCTCACGTAGCCGTCCAGAATCTCTCGTTGGACGGAGCGAGCAGCGCGAACGTCCTGCTCGGCGACGAAGGCGCTCACCGCCTCCGGCATCCCTCCAACAACGTAATACTGCTTGAGAAGCTCTGTAAACCTACTAGAGAAGCTGTTGATCATCGCAGTGTCGCCCGATGCGACGAGCCCGGCGAACCTCCCGTTTCCCGTGGCGTCAAGGAACTCGGAGAAAGAGAGCGGATGGAGGTCGAGCATGTTGACCTTGCCGACGGGAAAGCCGGTCCCC
>JAFWMI010000155.1 GCA_017513965.1 Atopobiaceae bacterium | reverse complement strand
GCTACACCCACCGTGTTGCCACCTCTTGAAGCGCTAGGTTATTATGCACAATCGCGACGATTAATGCAAGACCTTTTTATCGGCCTTTTTGCTTGTGCAGGAAATGTGAAGCCCAAAATGATGGATCGTTGCAGGATTACCCCATGTTTGTGTGCGCCTTGCGAAGAGCAAAACGTACAGATGCTTATCACATGGGAACGCTAGTATGACGGCTCACACCCCATTGAGAGGAGTACACATGAATCGAATTGCTTCTTTTCCTGCTCGGCTCGCGGCCTTTGTGACCGGCATCCTGCTTGTAGTAGCCATGATGCCCTCAGTGGCGCTTGCCGATGCCGGGCGAGTTGTGACGCTTGGCGCAGATCTTACGGCCGAGCAGCGGGCCAACGTGCTTTCCTTCTTCAACCTGTCCGAGAGCGACTTGTCGAATCTTACGGTGGTAACCGTTACCAATGCGGACGAACGCGCCCATCTCTCGAGTTCCATCGATTTGGGCGTGATCGGCAACAAGACCTACTCATGCTCGTACATTCAACCCACTAACTCGGGTGGCATCTACGTGCAAACCGCAAACCTAACGTACGTGACGAACTACATGCTGTACAACGCGTTGCAGACCGCTGGGGTAAAAAACTGCAACCTGGTGGTTACCGCACCGTTTGCCGTGTCGGGCACAGGCGCGCTCACCGGCGTTTTTATGGCGTATGAGGCTCAGGGCATATCGCTCGACGACGCCAAGGAGGAAGTTGCCACCAAGGAGCTCGTGACCACCGCCGAGCTTGAGGAGACATATGGCGAAGCGCTTCCCGAGATTATCTCGAACGTAAAGGATGAGGTTGTCTCGTCGACTGAGGACCTTTCCGATGACCAGATTCGCGAGATCATTCGCACCGCCGCAAATGCGAAGGGAATAACGCTCACAGACCAAGACCTCGATCGCATCATGGATATCGTGCGTCGCCTGCAGGAGCTGGATTACGACTACGACGCCTTTGCCACGACGCTCTCGGACTTTGAGTCCAAGCTCAACGAGGTTGCGCAGCAGGCACAGCAGGCAAATGGCGTTCTCGACGCAATTGGGGGATTCTTCAAGGGTATTGCCGACTGGTTTATGGGACTCTTCAACGGCGGCAACGTGCCAAGTGCCGAGGAAGTGTCGCAGGGAGCCCAAGACTTCTTCAATAACTTCAACACCGACGTGTTCCAGTGGGACTCGTCGAAGTAGGCGTTGGATTCGTGACGCTCTATAATTAGAGAAGTATTGTGCTGCGCCTGTAGGAAGAGGTTGCCATGGAGCAGGGAATGGACATACGCAAGGCGGCGGTTATCGGCTTTGGTGCGACGGGCGCGCCCATTGCGCATTTGATGGGTGCCATGCTGGGCAATGGCTTTCGTCTTGTGGCTACCGGCGCACGCCGAGAGGACATGGAGCATGAGTCGGTAACGGTGAACGGTGAGCTGTTCTCGCCAAAGTTTATTCCCGCCTACGATGGGTGGGGTGCCCCCGACCTGCTGGTGGTATGTGTGAAGAACTATAGCTTGCGCAGTGCGCTTCCCGATGTGCGGGCTGCCGTTGGGCCTGACACGGTGTTGCTGCCGCTGCAGAACGGCGTGTATGCGTGTGACTTCTTCCGGAAGGCCTTCCCCCACAACATGGTACTGCGTGGTTACGTGCAGGGACCCAACACGCGCAGGCGCGGCAACGCCATTCGCTACACCAATCCGGGCACCATCCACTTTGGGACGAGTAGGCCCGACAAGCTCGCGGCGGTACAGGCTGTGGCAGGTCTTTTTGCCGAGGCCGGCATGCCTTCGGTTGTTGAGGACGAGATAGAGCGTTCTGTATGGCGCAAATGGATGCTCAACGTTGCTGGCAACACGATTACCGCGCTGACATCGGCCGACTATTCAGACTTCCGTTGGGATCCGGAGCTGGTGAGGCTTTGCCGTGCGAGCATGACCGAGTTCCTCGAGGTCGCGCATGCACAGCACGTGGGTCTTGACCAAAGCGACGTTGAGGAGGTCGTCGACTACTTCACCTCGTACGAGGGGAGCAAGCGAACCTCCATGCTCGAGGACGTGCTGGCGCGGCGCAAGACCGAGAACGAGTTCCTTGCTGGGGAGCTGGTGCGACGTGCGGATGCCCTGGGCATCGCCGTGCCCGTTACCCGAACCCTGTATGGCCTCATGCATGTTAAGGAAGAGCTGTACCGCAACGGGAGCCACGCGTAGAGTCGACCTGCCACCAGTAACGGTTACGCGTGGCAGGTCCGCGTGGCAGAACTCGCAAACGAAAGCAGGTCAGACGTATAACCCGTCTGACCTGCGTTTTTGTGTGGTGCGCCATAAGGGATTCGAACCCCTGACCCACGGATTAGAAGTCCGTTGCTCTATCCAGCTGAACTAATGGCGCGCAGACTCATACTATAGCACATCATTTGGACCACGATGACGTGACTATAATGAGGACGTTGCATGCGTCTTCCAAGAGAGGGGTCGTGAGATATGTGTGGCACGCGTCTGTTCTGCCTGCCCTATGCCGGTGGTAGCTCGTTGTTCTATCGGCCGCTGGGAAAGCTGCTCAAATCGAGCGTTGACCTCATTGCCTTGGATTATCCCGGCCATGGAGCGCGCATGGGAAACGACCTCTGCGTTCGCTTGGATGATCTGCTGGATGACGTGTACGCCCAGATGCGCAAAAAGAACTTGGACGAGCCGTTTGCCGTGCTAGGCTACAGCCTGGGGGCCACCGTGGCCTATCACCTATTCTTCTATCTTCAGGCAAAAGGGCTAACGCCTCAACACGTGTTCTTTGCAGCCAATACGCCACCATACGTGCCTAACGACGGGGTCCCGTCGCCCGACTTGGACGATGACGAGTTCCTTGACCAGATGACCGCCTTGGGTGGCATGTCGCAGGAGGTGCTGGCATGTAGGGAGCTGCTGGACTTGTTCTTGCCCATCATGCGAGCGGACGTGCGGCTTGAAGAGGCTGGGAGCGTGACGGTGCCAAGGACGATTGATGTGAGCATGACGGTTATGTATGGGAATGAGGACGACACAAACAGCGAGATGGGGGAGTGGTGTCATTGTGCGGGTGCTTCGTGTGATTTGCGTGCGCTAGACGGGGGACACTTCTTTATGCTCGACCATTATGCGGACGTCGCACAGATCATCAACCGTGCGTTGTAGTTCTGAGTTGCTTGAACGGAGATAGCTTTTTCGTTAGTGGAATTATCCCATCAATTGTATGCAAAGGTCATTCGCGATTACGTGTACCCCAAATCTTTGCACGGTCACCGAGCTATGGGAAACATTTGCACCGCGTTGGTCTACAAGTATCAGTAAGGCTGTTGAGTCAGCAAGAACAGATGGGAGTTACGAATGAGCAAGCTCGTTAAGAAGGTCTTCTTTGACAATGCCGCAGCGAACACCGCCGAGGCGCTCGAGTTCCTGGCTGCTCAGGCAGTCGAGCTCGGGATTTCAGATGACAAGGATGCCGTCCTTGCCGCATTCAACGAGCGTGAGGCCCAGGGCCCCACGGGCATGACTGGTGGCTTCGCCCTTCCGCATGCCAAGTCCGCCGCCATCAAGGAGCCGGCAGTCGTCGTTATCAAGTTCGCTGGTAAGGTTGAGTGGAAGTCCATGGATGACCAAGCCGTCAAGGCGGCCATCGCCATCTTTATGCCCGAGGGCGAAGCTGGAACCACCCACCTCGCCATCCTTGCTAAGATCGCCGCATTGCTCATGCAGCCCGACTTCTGCGAGCTGATTCTTCAGTCCGACGATGAGGACGAGATTGCCGCTGCTATCGCGGAGGGAATCGAGTAGTACCTTTCTTCACATGGCAAGATACGCGTGTCAAATGCACTGTTAATCGAGTAGACGAGCGCCGCCCTTGCCCGAAGAGTTTGTTTGGTTGGTATTCCACGCAATGCGTGGTACTGGATTAGGAGTTTTGGGCTGGAAGGAGCTTGCGTTGATTTATACCGTGACACTAAACCCGGCTATTGACTACGTGATGCACCCCCTCACCTTGGACATGGGCTTCACCAACCGTTCCTCGAGTGAGGAAGTCCACTGCGGTGGCAACGGCATCAACATCTCTACGCTGCTCAATGAGCTGGGCGTAACGAACGTGGCCTTTGGCATTTCTGCTGGCTTTACGGGCGACTATCTGCTCAAGCGGTTGCAGGAAAAGGGCATCTCCTGCAACTTCGTGCGCCTGGAGAAGGGCTATACGCGCATTAACGTTAAGTTGCAGGGCATCGTCATGACGATCTGCAACGGCATGGGTCCCAAGATCAGCCAGAAGAAGGTCGACGAGCTGCTCGAGCGCATCGACGCCATCGGCGAGGGTGACACCCTTATCCTTACGGGCTCGATTCCCAATTCGCTGCCCGCCAACATGTACGACATCATCATGCGCAGGCTCGAGGGACGCGGCATTCGCTTTGTGGTGGACGCTCCTGGTCAGCTCCTCATGGAGTCCCTGTCGGCCAAGCCGTTCCTCATCAAGCCCAACAACCATGAGGTCGGCCGCATCTTTGACGCCAACCCCGAGACGCCCGAAGAGGCTCTGCCGTTCGCACACAAGCTGCATGAGCTCGGTGCCCAGAACGTCATTATCTCTTGCGGCGGCCACGGCGCGGCGCTGGTAGACGAGTTCGGCGAGGAGCACACCGTTCCTACCGCAAAGATCAAGCTCGTCAACGCGACGGGTGCTGGCGACTCGATGGTCGCTGGATTCGTGGCCAAGGTCGTTGAGGGCGCGGACTACGACGAGGCGCTCCTGTTTGCGTCTGCGTGCGGAACCGCAACGGCCGGCAGCAAGGCAATCGCCAAGCGTTACAAGATCGACCGCGTAGTTGCAGCGCTCAATCGTCAGATGGGCAACGCGACTGCATAGCGTTTTGTACGACGCCCGGCATGCATGTGCCGGGCGTTTTGGTTGCCGTTAAATCGTCTGCAATGACGGAAACGATAGGAGGAGATTGCAATGTACAGTGGAGTAAATGCCTCTGATG
>JAFWMI010000154.1 GCA_017513965.1 Atopobiaceae bacterium | reverse complement strand
CGCCGAGGCCGCCCGACCCTCGGCGAAGCGAATCTCGGCGAACGGACCCTCGGCGAAGCGAATCCCGGCGGATTACGAGGCCCTTTTCGCTGGAATCGCGAGCGCCGAGGCCGCCCGACCCTCGGCGAAGCGAATCCCAGCGAGGCCATGCCGGGGAACTCCGCCACAGACGTGAGCTTTTATAGCAATTCGGTGCAGGAAGAATATTCTTTCTCACATTGTGTAATATTATACATCGTGAGTAAATATGCACACTGTGTGAAGGAGTTGAGGTGCGAACTACGGACCGACGAAGCCTGCGCACGCGTCAAGCACTTCGCGATGCGTTGGCAGAGGAGATTCACGCCGTGGGTGACCTCTCAAAGATTACCGTTACGGGCGTAACGCAGCGGGCAGACGTGACGCGGCGTACGTTCTACTCCCATTATCGCGACATTCCTGCGCTCGTACGCGCCGTGGAGGATGAGACCGTTGCCGATCTTATCCCGCTCGTGCGCAACATTTCCAACGTGACGCTTCCCCAGCTTGAGCAAGCCATTCAGGCATTCAACCCCTGTCCTGGAGCCACCGAGGTGCTCGCCTACGTTCGTCAGTACGGCGCGTTGCTCTCGGCGCTTTTGGGAGAGGGGGGAGACCCCGCGTTTGTGGAGAAACTCAAGCACATGGTGCGCGAGGTGGTGGAGGAACGTGCCCACGAGGGGTTCTCTCCGCTCATGGAGATGGGATTTGACTACTACCTTACCTACGCGATCTCGGCTGAGGTGGGCGTTATGGTGCGCTGGCTCACCACGGGCATGGCCGAGAGTGACGACATTATGGCCCGAATAATGACTGCCCTTATGTTCGTGCGTCCGGGAGACCTCTACGGACGGCCTATAGAGTTTGACATACCAGCTCTCTCCAACTGCATTGGGGAGAAGGGAAAGGAGCTTATCCATGGCTAGGACTGCCCACTCCAGTGCGGTGCAGAGCGCCGCGAAGCCGGCGGTACGACTCGTCGAGGATGGTGCCGAGCTCAAGCCGGCACATATGGTGGACTTTAGTCACGCCAACCTGCGCCTGGGCATCGACGTGGGTTCCACTACGGTGAAGCTTGCCGTTATCGACGGCAATTCCAATTTGGTGTATGCCAACTACGAGCGCCATCACACCGATATTCGTGCGACGGCGCGCGAGCTGTTTGCCAAGGCCAAGGAGATTATTGGCGATGCAGCGATGCGCGTCTCGATTACCGGATCGGGTGGCATGCTGCTCGCAACATGGCTGGACCTCGAGTTTGTGCAGGAGGTCATTGCGAGCAAGCGCGCCGTTGAAGCCCTCATTCCCCAAACCGACTGCGCGATAGAGCTGGGCGGTGAGGACGCCAAGATCATCTACTTTGACAGTGGCATTGAGCAGCGCATGAATGGCACGTGTGCCGGTGGCACGGGTGCCTTCATAGACCAGATGGCCTCGCTGCTCAAGACGGATGCACCTGGCCTCAACGAGCTAGCCAAGGGTGCCACGCACATTTATCCCATCGCGAGCCGCTGTGGCGTGTTTGCCAAGTCGGACGTGCAGCCCCTGCTCAACGAGGGTGCAGCCCCTGCCGACGTCGCCGCGTCCATCTTCCAGGCCGTGGCCAACCAAACTGTGTCTGGCTTGGCATGCGGCCATCCCATCCGTGGTCACGTGGCGTTTTTGGGCGGACCGTTGCAGTACCTCAGCGAGTTGCGTGAGCGCTTCTACATTACTTTGAACCTGGATGAGGAGCACCGCATCGTGCCGGAAAACGCGCATCTGTTTGTGGCGACGGGCGCCGCGCTGGCGGGCGAGACCCAGAAGAAGGTCACGTTCCAGCAGGTAATCGACGCCCTCGCCGCCCTGCGTGACATGCAGGGCACAGAGGTGGCGCGCCTGGACCCGCTCTTTGCCACCAAGGAGGACCTGGCCGAGTTCCATGCCCGCCACGACGGACAGGTAGTGCCCAAGGGCATACTGGACGAGTACCATGGCCGCGTGTTTATTGGCATTGATGCTGGCTCCACCACGCTCAAGGCAGCTGTGGTGGGTGAGCAGGGCGAGTTGCTCTACACCTGGTACGACGTGAACAACGGAGACGTGCTGGGTACGGCGCGTGCCATCATGAACGACATCTATGACCACATGCCCGCCGACTGCGAGATTGGTCACGTGACCACCACAGGCTACGGCGAGGGCATTCTCATCGAGGCGCTGCGCGCGGACTCGGGTGAGGTGGAGACCGTGGCGCACCTGCGCGGTGCCCAGGCATTCGTGCCGGATGTCGAGTTCATCTTGGACATTGGCGGTCAGGACATGAAGTGCCTGCAGGTGCGCGATGGCGTGATTGAGCACATCTCGCTCAACGAGGCGTGCTCCTCGGGGTGCGGCTCGTTCGTGGCGAGCTTTGCCGACTCCATGGGCATGAGCGTGCAGGAGTTTGCGCAGGCGGCGGTGGGCGGAGAGCACCCCGTAGACCTGGGCAGCCGTTGTACGGTGTTTATGAACTCACGTGTTAAGCAGGCGCAAAAGGAGGGTGCGACCATTGGCGACGTGGCTGCGGGCCTCTCGTATTCCGTTATCAAGAACGCCCTGTTCAAGGTCATCAAGCTGCGTGACTACGATGAGATTGGCAAGCATATTGTGGTGCAGGGCGGCACCTTTATGAGTGACGCTACGCTTCGTGCCTTTGAGCTGCTCACGGGTCGTGAGGTGATTCGACCGGACATCGCTGGCTCCATGGGCGCGTATGGCGCGGCCCTGCTTGCCCGCGACCGAGCGGGTGCCGATGGCACATCCTCGGTGCTGGACCGTCGTTCGCTCAACAGCCTGGAGGTCAAGCTCACCAAGGTGCATTGTGGCCGTTGCTCAAATAACTGCCTGCTCACCATTAACGACTTTGGCGGCGGGCATCGCTTCATTACCGGCAACCGTTGCGAGAAGGGTTCGGGCCGTTCGCGCAAGGACAAGGTGGAGGCCCCCAACCTGTTCAAGGAGAAGAACGAGCTGCTGTTCAACCGAGAGGGATTGGAGCCGCAGGATGCGCGTCGTGGTACCGTGGGCATCCCGCGTGCGCTCAACATGTACGAGAACTACCCGTTCTGGCACACGTTCTTTACTAAGCTGGGCTTTTCTGTGGTGCTCTCCGACCAGTCGACCAAGCAGATCTATGAGGCGGGGATCGAGTCCATGCCCAGCGAGTCGGTGTGCTATCCGGCCAAGCTCAGTCATGGGCATATTATGAACCTGCTCGCCAAAGACGTTGACTTTATTTGGATGCCTTGCGTGCGTTGGGAGCGTCAGGAGGACGAGGGCGCGACAAACCACTACAACTGCCCCATCGTCATGAGCTACCCGCAGGCACTTGAGCTCAACGTGGACGAGCTCGCCGCACCCAACGTGGAGTACCTGGCCCCATTCCTGCCGTACGACAATAAGCGTGAGCTCAAGCGGCGCCTCTATGAGGTGGTCTCGGTGCAGCGCGAGGAGGATGCGGCAGCGGGCAAGGGTCGCTTTGTAGGCACCCACATTACGCGCAAGGAGATCGACGAGGCGGTGGAGCTTGCTTGGCAGGAGGATCTTGCCTTTAAGGATGCCATGCATCGGCGCGGCGACGAGGTCCTCGCATGGATGGAGGAGCACGACAAGCACGGCATCGTGATCGCGGGCCGTCCGTATCACAATGACCCAGAGATAAACCACGCCATCCCCGAGCTCGTAAACAGCTTTGGCTTTGCCGTGCTCACGGAGGACAGCGTGGCGCACAAGATGGAGCCCGAGCGGCCCATTCGCGTGGTGGACCAGTGGATGTACCACTCACGCTTGTATCGTGCGGCGCGCTTTGTGGCATCGCGCAACGACTTGGACCTTATCCAGCTCAACAGCTTTGGCTGTGGTCTGGACGCGCTTACCACCGATCAGGTACAGGAGATCCTGGAAGCAAGTGGCAAGATCTACACCGTGCTCAAGATTGACGAGGTCTCCAATCTGGGTGCGGCGCGCATCCGCATTCGTTCGCTCATGGCGGCACTCGAGGAGGAGCGCGATAAGCTGGAAGACCTGGTTGAGCGCGGCGAGGCAGATGAGGTGGAGCCTCCCTCGGTGAAGCTGGCCGACGGCTCGTTTGAGCAAGCGCGCACGACCGATCTGCGCAGGCGTCCACCGGTGTATCGTCGCTCGCAGAGCGTGGCGCTTAACAAGGTGCGCTATACCAAGAGGATGCAGGAGCAGGGTTACACCATCCTCGCGCCGCAGATGTCGCCCATCCACTTCGAAATCGTGGAGGCGGTGCTCCGGAATGCTGGTTATAACGTGGTGCTGCTGCCTTCCGTGGACCATGGTGCGGTTGACGCAGGCCTCAAGTACGTGAACAACGACATCTGCTACCCCTCTATCCTCGTCACCGGCCAGCTCATGAACGCAGTGCTCTCGGGCAAATACGACCTTTCGCGCACTGCCGTGCTTATCTCTCAGACGGGTGGTGGCTGCCGTGCGACGAACTACATTGCGCTCATTCGCAAGGCGCTCAAGGACTCTGGTCATCCCGAGATTCCGGTCATATCGCTTTCTGTGGCGGGTGGACTGGACGAGAGCAACCCTGGCTTCAACATCCTGCAGCCAAAGCTGTTGATGTCGGCAATCTATGCACTTTTGTATGGCGACCTCATTATGCAGTGCCTGTATCGCACGCGTCCCTACGAGGCAGAGCCCGGGGCGGCAGATAGGCTCTATGGCGAGCTGATGGCGCGTGCCCGAGTACAGGTGCCCGGTGCCTCGCGCAAGGCGTTCTATCGGCTGTGCCAGGACACGGTGGATGCGTTCGACGAGCTGCCGCTGGTGAACGACCGCTCCAAGCCACGTGTGGGCGTGGTGGGCGAGATTCTGGTCAAGTTCCATCCCACGGCCAACAACGACGTGGTGCGCGTGATTGAGGGCGAGGGCTGCGAAGCCAACGTGCCCGGATTGGTGGACTTTTTCCTCTTTGGTACGTCCAACCAAATCAACCTGCGCCGCGAGCTGGGGACCAAGGCGAAGAAGCGCATGACGCACGGCATTGGCATTGCGGCCATCGACGCCTTGCGCAAGCCCATCAACCAGATGCTTGAGGAAAGCGAGCGGTTTGAGCCGTACACCCAGATCTTCGAGCTGGGCAAGAAGGCCGAGAAGGTGTTGTCGCTGTGCAATACCATGGGTGAGGGCTGGCTGCTCACGGCCGAGATGATCGAGCTCATTGAGACGGGCACGCCCAACATCGTGTGCGCTTCTCCGTTTGCCTGCCTCCCCAACCACGTGGTGGGCAAGAGCGTGATCAAGCGGCTGCGCCAACTGCATCCACAGAGCAACATCGTGGCGGTTGACTACGATCCGGGTGCGAGCGAGGTAAACCAGCTCAATCGCATTAAGCTCATGATCAGCGTGGCCAAGGAGAACTTCCGGGAGCAGGGAGAGTTTGTGCTCAAGGGAGACGATTTGCCCGAGAGCCCCCTCGATCGTATCGAGCGCGACCTGCAGGCGGCAGGCATACGCTAATACGGCGACAAGGGGACGGTCCCTGTATGCGGGGGACCGTCCTATTGCGTGAGATGTACGCTTTTTTGCTCGAAAGGAGGTGGAGATGGGGCTTGTCAAGCGATGGCGGGAGCTGTTTGGCGGTGGTCGCGAAGACCTCGAGCCAGCGCGCAAGCTCGAGCTCGCCTCGGGATTCAACGTACGTGAGTTGGGAGGCTATGCCGTCGATGGGGGAGAGACGGCCTATCGGCGCTTTGTTCGATCCGGCGGACTCGATATGCTGAGCATCCAAGATCAGCAGCGACTCCACGAATATGGCGTGCGCTTGGTGCTCGACCTGCGCGGTAACCATGAGGTTGAGGTGGCGCGAGACCGCATCGCCCAGATGCCGGGAGTTCGCTTCCTGCACGTTCCGCTTTTCGACATCGACATCTCTGACCCCAAGCTCGAGCGTGGGGATGACGAGGGCACCTATCTTACCCTTGGGTATCTCACCATGCTGGGTAACCACGATGCGGTTGGGCGGATCTTCTCGTTCTTTGCGACCGCGTCGCCGAGCGACTGCGTGCTCTTCCACTGTGCGGCTGGCATGGACCGCACTGGCATGACGGCCATG
>JAFWMI010000153.1 GCA_017513965.1 Atopobiaceae bacterium | reverse complement strand
TTGCGAAAATCCTTGCCCACCTTCGTTGTTGCCTCGCTGGTCATGCCGTACTTTGTTAAACTCAGCACTGCTGTTTTACCACTCTTGGCATGCTTGACCTTATTAAAGACAATCGAGCCATCCGAGCCCACCCGGGACTTATACTCTCTTCCATCCAACTTAAGCGTTACCGGCGAACCCACATATAAATACAAAAGGTCTTCGTCAACGCTCACCCACCCCGATACCTCGGACGCTCCATACACAATCGAATTGATTTTTAGTTTGGGCTTTGTCGCGTATGTCGTTACCGTACACGACGCTTTAGAGCCGTCACCACCGATCGCGGTAATAACTGCCGTCCCGGGCCACACGCCCTCAATCACCACCGAGTCACTCCATGGCGAAGTCACTTCAGCAACCGTATCGTTGGAAGTGGTCCACTTCACAACCTTTACGCTTCCGGCCAGCGTATCAAGGAATTCGAAGTCTCCGCATTTCACACGCAGTGTCTTGGGCAAGCGAACACCGTTTGCGCTTCGGACAATCTTGAAGGTCCCTGTTGCCTTGCCGGGGTATTTATTCTTGCCCGTTATAGTTACCGTCGCCGTTCCCACGTTCTCGTTGTTGGCATACGAAAGCTCGTAATCCGTTCCCTTCTCCAGCGTAGTCCCGTTATAGGTAACCGTAGGCTCGGGCTTAAGCTCGTCCCCCGTATAAGGCAAAGAAGAAACCAGTGATATTTGCATCTGATCGATACTGGGGTACTCCGCCCACACGTACGTCCCAGCCATCGTTGCGCCATCGTACAAGCTTGGAAGATCATAACTACTGTATGTTTTGTTGGATAGGGGCGACTCATACGCCCACAAACCCCTGTATGGGGCACGGGAGGAAACATAAGGTAGCGCTGAGTAATTGTTCTTCTTGGGGAAGCGGAAGTCCGGCCCCAACTTAAACCATTTTAGGTTGTTGCAGTTATACAAGAATTTATCCATGTTGGTTACTGCGCGCGTATTAAAACCACCCAGATCAATGCCTTCCAGCTTTTCGCACCCTTGGAACATTTCGGACATGTCAGTGACATTCGATGTATCAAGCGAGGAGAGATTCACACGTTCGAGCTCACTGCAACTATAGAACATAGAGCCCATGTCGGTTGTTTCACTTGTGACAAGCGGAGACAGGTCCACGCTTTTGAGGCTCTTGCAAAACGCAAACATGCTACTCATGTCAACGACATGAGTGGTGTCGAGTGTGGAGAGGTTGATGCTCTGTAATCCCATGCAGCAGTAAAACAGATGGCTCATGTCAGTGACCTTTGATGTGTTCAGTGCCGCAAGATCCACTGCTTGGAGACTTTCGCACGAACAGAACAGATAACTCATCGTGGTGACGCTGGACGTATCCAATGGCGACAGGTCGACTTCGCGGAGTTTACTGCAGCCATCAAGCAAGTGACTCATATTTGTAACGAGGCTTGTGTCTATGCCAGAGAAATCAATGCTCTGCAGAAGCTCGCAGCCATCGAACATCTTTTCCATGCTCGTGACTTCCGATGCGTCGAGTCCCTGCAGACAAGCGGTACTCAAAACATCAAAGCCATTGAATAATTCTTTGCACGTAGTTACTTTTACGATTCCTTCAAACGAGACAGACTCTACGTAGTCGCTATAAGCTTTGTAGCCACTGTACCGATAATTTGTTGGATCAAAGCTTCCGCTTGAGCCATTCGACGGCCGAATGACAAGGTTGCCGTCGTAGTCGATTGTCCAACCGCACGTACCCACGGTGCCCGAGTAGCGCACATCGGAGCCACTTGCCATTGCAGACAATGCCACGTCGCCCTCTTCCGCCGAGTCAACAAGCTCTGGCTCATCTTCAGAGGCTACGACATCGGAGGTGTTTGCCGAAGCGTCTTCCCCCACCACCAGAACATCGGGCTGCGGAGTCGTTTCGTCTGGCACCAACACACCGTTCGTATCGGCCTGCGCATCATCGAGTATAGCAACATCTGAAATGGGCTGGCCATACGCCATCGGCACGGGAGATATCATCATCGCCATACCCACGAAAAGCGAAACGGCCATTGCGCGCATGGTCTTATTCATGGCTCCTCCAATTGAGTCGTCTGCCGAGCTCTCTTGGACTAACCGTAGTTTACTAACGCATGCATTCTTACTAAAAAACTGTACAACTTTTTTTGTAGCAGCACAGGACTGTCCCCGCGGTCCCCTTAGTCCAATGTTGCCATCGGGATTGATTGAGATGGTGGGAGGGGTGGTGTCCTTAGCCTACAGTTGAGAACCGAATATGGCGTGAACACGTGTGCGATTCCGCGAGAGCCGTGTGGGTAAGACAATCGGAGGTTTCTCGACAGCGCGGGGACGGTTTTTGGTGCCCTTTTGTTGACAATTGAGAAAGCCCGTGAGGCTTACAGCCGCAGACAGTGAAAGGCTCGAGGAGGTTTCCAAGGCAGTCCCCAAGACGCATTCGTCCACGTTCGCCCTGCCGATATGGTGTTCGCGTTCAGGTGGTACTTGGCCGCGACTAACCCACGCCATCGTCACCCTCTGCGATTTCGCGAACCACTAATAGTCAGCTTGACACAAGGCCTGTCTTCGCCTCGAACTCGCTTTTGTCGCAATATAACCTTGTGCAGATTCTGCAGAGAGGGGTGGGGCTGCGGCGGCCCCCGTAGCACCGAGTGCGCACTGGCCGGGCCTCACTGAGCATCGACTGCGCACAATCGACCGAGAAGTGCACACTCGACGTTCTGAGAAGCCCACGTCAGTGCACACTCGATTCGCCAGCACCCCGCTACCCGGACCGGGGTCTCGGCCATGCCCCTACCGCAGCCACGGCCTAAACGTCTGGAACAGCTGCTTCTGGCGCTTCATAAACGCTTGGTCGCCCTTCAAACGCTCGAATCGCGTTCGAACGCCCGGACCGTCGAACTGCTCCATAATCGTCACGATGCGCGCCGCGCTGTGCATGAACGCATCCTGCGTCTTCACGTCGTCGTACACGAACGCCAGCTCGCGTTTGCCCAGCGTTTGATAGTCAAGCGACCGCACGTGGTCCTTCTTGGGATTGCTGCCCTTCTCATGAACGGAGCCCAGGTACTCCAGCGCCAAATCGTAGGTACTCAGGAAGAAGTCTGGCGTTATAGTTCGGCAGTCAATAGACGCCAGCTCGGATTTGCTGAGGTCAAGCGGCTTGTTCGCATCGAATTCCCCTAGGTCAAGCCCGCCATACGCGCTGCTAAAGAACAGCGCTGGTCCCATAAATGACTCCTGCGGAGACCCGGACAAATCGTAGACGTGCTGGATCGCCTCCTTGTACAACCTGGCACCGCGCTCGCCGTGCAAACACGCGCTCAGCGCCCCCAGCGCGTCGACAGACGTGAGCGGGGGAACTTCGTACGTCACCGAGCCCTTCCACGGGTCAAAGGGATCATGCCGATACGTACCACACAGCCCCAAGCACAGCTTGGTGAGCATAAGCACGTTCTTCGTCCACGCGTCCTTGTCCGACGCTCCCCCACGCATCAGTCGGCCAGCCATTCCCAACACCACGCACTCCGGCGGCATCACGAACACGCGCGAGTCTTGCGGCACCAACAGGCTGGGATCATAGTCGTTCGCATTCGTCAGCAGCATAAACGTGCAGTCGCCGGGAAGTTTCGCCTTCACACTGCAGCTCGTGCCGTGCGCGCGAACCCGATGCTTTGCGTCGGGCACCAAGACGCCAAGCGTTCCGTTCTCTGGAACCCGCAGATACGATAGCAGGTGTGGTATGCCCATCCGATGTAGGCTTACGGGAGATGAGCCCAGCGACATGGGACATTGCTCGCCGGTGGTCCGCAACTCGAGCCGCGGGTCGGTCGACACCTTGCGTAGCAAGTGAAGGGAGCTTTTGTCATCCAAATACACGTCCATCTAACGAGCTTAGTCGTTTTGCTGGACGCGCTTGCTCGGCGTTTTTTATGCAAGCTAGCGCGAAGTTCCCAAGTTTTATGCAATTACCCGCTATTGGGACGTATGGATCGGTAAAACTGTTGCTCGTGGTGCGCGGAAGAATTTGCGAGCGGCCGTTGGTGCAACGCAAACGGTATGTTGCGGCAAACTTGCGCGAAATCCTTGGATAAGACCCATGTGGGAACGAGTCACCGCCCTAAGCGACACCCCGTCGCACCGAGTGCGCACTGGCCGGGCCTGCCGCCGCAGCACCGAGTGCGCACTGGCCGAGTCTCTCTGAACGCCGACTGCGCACAGTTGGCCGAGAAGTGCGCACTCGACGACCTGAGAGCTTCGCCTCAGTGCACACTCGATTCGTATGCCCCTCGTTATCACTCGCCTAGTAGCGCGTCGATTCCGTCAAGTGCGGGCGCTATAGCATCCAACGTCTCGTTGGCCGTGCTCGTCGCCTCACGGACCTTCTCCACGGCCTTGTTCACCTGTTCGATTCTGCTCGCCGGCAGCGCGTCCGCCCGTTGCTTGCAGTCCGCCACAATCTCCCGCGCGCTCTGCAGATCGCCCACCATGACCTTCGCCGCGTCGAGCTTATTCGACAACACCGTGCCCAGGTCGTTCGTACCCTCGTCGGCAACAATCGATTCCGCATCGCCAAGTACCGGCAGAAGCGCCCGCGAGGCAAGGTCCTGCGCAATGTCTGCCGTATCGCGCGCCGTGTTTACGTCAACGCCCACAACCGGCACGTAGCCCATTACCGTCCACGACCACGAGTCGGTTTGTTCGTCAATGGCGCCTATGGTCTGAATCATCTCGCGCAGCTTTCCCACCGCGCTGCCATAGTCGAATTCCTCAACGCGCTGCTCGTACTCTTTGTACTGGTTGCCCAGCTGCGTGCTCAGCTCGCCAATCCTGTTCACGCTCATCCAAAAGCTTAAGCCCACCGCCGCAATGGTAGCCACGAGCACCACCAGTACCAGCACGCCAACGTGTGCCTTGCCACGATCGTTTCTCATTACCCCTCCTTGGGATGGCAGGCAGCGAAAGCCACAACCACGAGTAGGGCGCGGACAAGCCAATGCCGGTCGATCTTTTGTGGGCGGGTATCGGTCAAGGAGCGGCCTCCATACAAATAAGTGTTGTTTAATGAGGGCTGATTATACAGCTTTCTGTGGGTCTAACGAGCGTTTCGAGAAAACCTGTACAAGGACTTATTTGCATGTGAGTGATATCAAAAGCACTGGTTTACACGAACCTTCACTCGAATATTAAAGACAGTCGTCCCGATGCCTCAATTGCATTAACAGCGTAGACATGGCTGAGAATACAAGGTACCCTCCGACTGCTCCCAGCATATTGTTCAGCACGTCATCGAGCTCAAAGAGTCCGAGGCGGAAGACCCACTGCGACAGCTCGATGGCAAGGGAAACGCACGCTCCCGCAACAGCGACCAGCCCCACCCCACGCATTCCACGAAAACGCTTCGGCCATGCAAACGCCAGCAAAGCTCCAAGCGGTGCAAAGAGCATCATGTTCAGCACGATTTCCGTGAAGAGCGACTCATTGGAAACGCTCGGAGATTCTCCGAACAACACGAGACTCTCCCGGTACGACCAGAGCAATTCAAGCTTTGCCTTGGATTCGGTGCCCGCGACACGCCCACCCAGCGTCAACGAGTACAGTCCGCCCGCATAGGCGCCAAGTAGTCCAAGACTCAGGAAAAGTCGCACAGTCCCAGCGCCACGAAAACGCCTCCCCTGCAGGCAAACATTCAGCACTGAGAGGCACGCGCATAAAAGCAGCACAAACAAACCCGTAAGCATCACTCGTTGAATTGCGAATCGCCCCATTCCAGCCAGAAAAGCATTTCCACCGCTATATCGCGCAAATAACGACAGCCTTCTATAGGTGAACTCCGTCATTGTACAATGCCAAACCATGGCGGTCGGCTATTCGCATAGGTTCGAAGGCTTCTACAAACCCACTTCGTAGCCACTTCCACGCGTCTCCCCAAAGAATAGCAAACCGAACCCACCCCTGCGCTTGTTCACGACCGAAGCTGTGGCGTGCGTACCAGAGCGTGCTGTAACGACAGAACGACTATGCTATGTTCAGCCTCGCAACCGACCGGAAACAATGCCAACCGTCTGCCGAAGTTGACCAAGGCCCCACCAAAGCACGAGTTCAATACAAGCGCTGGTCCGACCGCCGGACAGCAATCCACGCTGTAGGCAAGCCAATGAGCAAGCCAAGAGACTGTGGCAGCCTGCCCATTGCCTAAGACTTCACATCCACGACTGCTGCATCCAGACCTATGAAGGCACGTTGTGTCCCCATTGACAGTGGCAAAGCCGCCGCCCTACGACTTCGCGTCCTTAATCGCCCTCGCCTCCATCTTGAACCTGCCCGCTCTCATAGCACGGAGCGTCCGATAGAAAGGAAGCAGTGGCAACAGGACCTTGTACCTGTAGAAGAGAGGATATGTAACAGCAAAATCGGCATAGTCCTTGTTATTCCTGCTCACCGGCACGCAGAAACGATCTATCATGTAGCGAAGCTTCCCGTGGCCGTTCTTCGCGATCGCGTTCTCCACTCTGTGGTCCATCGTCCCGTAGGCGCCGGAAGACACGACGTATTCCAGCATCTCCTTGTCGGCCTCCGTGAGCTCCTGCCCGGAGAAGAGCCTCTGCGCCAGAGCGCGATTCGCGGCCTCAAACCCCGCCATGCCCAACTTCAAAGCCTCCGTCTCCACATAGTCCATATCGAGCTCCACCATACGCAGGTACAGGTAGACATCAAGCAGCGAGCGCAGCCCCGTGCCGCTGTGAGAGTAGTGTTTGTACTCGTGGGCGGTTACGTAGAGATAGAAGTCTTCCGGACTCAGGTGTTTCTCGAACCCGTCGCCGCGCAGCCTCCCTTCCACATGTTCGTAGTACTCGTACAGTCTCTCGCCGGCACCAGTCCCGAAGAGCGTCCGATGCATCTCGAAGTTACTCACGGGCTCCTTGTAGTAGACGTCGTGATTGCCCGCGCCAAAGCGTTCCGCAGAGAAGCCCTCTCCCTCCATGATAGCCCGCACGTCATCAGCCCGCCTCGCGTCGAACAGGATGTCGCGGTCGGACATCTGCCGCATGCCATAGACTGGGTATATGTGCTGGAGCACCACGCCCTTGAGCGGCATATGCCAGATTCCGGCTGCGTCCAGCTCCGAGAAGAGAACCATCATCTCCGTGTCCATGGTGACGTTCCTCATAAAGGAGCGCTTCAGCGCCTTCGAAAATCGATTATCACTCACACCCGCGGCCTCCAGCGCGGGCGCCACCGTCGCGACCAACATGTGCCTCAACGCCAGCCGATACACTGCATCTAAATCCATGGCTGCGACCTGCTCCGAATCGGGTGCTGTCTGATTGACAGCGCACACAACGAGATACACCAGGTTCTGCGTTACCATGGGCATCCGCCTTTCTCTGCTCGTCACGATTGGATAGGGGCACTCCCTGCGTGAACGCCACGCAGGTTACCATTGTTCCTCTCGTTATACAAAATTTCCTAGTGGCACCGCTCGAATACCGAATGTTGACTTCATCGTTCTCCTTGGCCATCAGCTGGGCGGCGACGCCGGCGCTGCGGACGAGCTGGGCACCCTTGCCGGGATAGAGCTCGATGTTGTGGATCACGGTGCCAACGGGGATGTTGGCCATGGGCAGGGCGTTGCCGGCCTTGATGTCGGCGGAAGCGGAAGCCAGGATGGTGTCGCCCACGTTCAGGCCCACAGGAGCCAGAATGTAGCGGCGCTCG
>JAFWMI010000152.1 GCA_017513965.1 Atopobiaceae bacterium | reverse complement strand
GGCCCAGTCGACGAGCTTCTGTCCGGCCTCGTCGCCGAAGTCCTCTGCCATGCGCGGCCTCCCTGGTCCGAGTCGAGTGGGGTGGGGGCAGGCCGCGCACGGCGGGAGGGCCGGGTCCTCCGGCTGCTGTTCCTCCGTGTGTGCTGGACGCCGGGCGCGGCCCGCCCGACGTCGTTTTTATCAGCGAGGCATGAGCCAGGATGAGGCTCGCACCGGCCGTCTTATCAGCAGGTATCCCTAAGCATCCGAGTCACCGAATCTCCCCAACTCGGATTGCCTCCCAGCTCCAGTTGCCATGTTGGCGGGAGAGACAACTGCCTGTCTCTGCTCTCGTGGCGCGATGGGAGCCATTCTCTTGTCTGGGCCATAGAGCCCGACGTCGATGCACGTCTCCCTGATCCTCGAGACGATGGCATCGGCGGTCTCCCGCTCATGGGCTCGTGAAAGACGTCTCCCGAGCGCGTCGAGGTCGTACTGGGAGGTGTAGATGGTCGGAAGCATCGCCTCGTAGCGCGTGTTCACCACGTCGAAGAGCGTCATCACCGACCACGGGGACGCGGACTCCTTCCCGAGGTCGTCGAGTATGAGCACCTCGCACCTGAGGTAACGGTCGAGCTCCTCCTTGGCCGAGGAACGCGAGTCGAAGGTGTCCCTCACGTCCGAGAGGATCTTGAGGGCGGACGTCATGATGACCGTCCTGCCGGAGAGGAGAAGGGTTCGCGCAATCGCAGACGCGTTCGTGGACTTCCAGGTTCCGACCCTGCCGTGGATGTAGAGGCCAATGCCCCTGCCTGCGGGATAAGACCTGACGAAAGCGAGGCATGTGGGGTCAGAGATCTCCGCATCCAGGAACCGTCGCGCTATGCCTGCGCGGGCGAGCTTCTTCCTGTCCTCCTCAAGCCTCTCCGCCGCCTCGAATGCCGCCTGTCTCTCTGCCTGCTCGATCTCTCCGGGGCAGCCACAGGGCTCGTGCGACACCCAGAGCACCCTCCCGCCGACGCTGATGCCACGCCTCTCGAGCTTCTTTCCGCAGTGCGGGCAGATGACGGGATCCGGCGCCGCAGGTTCGAGCCCCATCTCGCGGGCGGACTCCGGCGTGAGCATCTCGCCTGATGCCTCGCGCGCGCGTTCCTTTCCTATCGCCATCTTTCATATCTCCTTTCTTATTGGGTGACTTCATGTCATGTCAGCGTTGACAACATGTCATGGGGGTCGAGTGATTGGGGTGACAGAATGTCATGTGTCGGTTGGGGACGGCGGGTATCTTCTCGCCATGCTGCTGAGCCCCTTCCGCACAGGCTCCTGCGCCACCTCGTAACGCTTAGTGATCCGCCCGTTGGGAAGCAGCCTCTCCCCCACCTCCAGAAGGAGGCCCTTGTCGACGAGCGACCTGAACGACCTGTGGGCCTGCCGCTCGCTGATGCCGAGAAACTCCGCGATGCCGCGCTTGCTCTCCCAGAACTCGCCGCCATTCAGCTTCGAGAACCCGAAGACACGCGCATAGATGAGGAGCTCCGTGCCGGAGAGGCCCATCCCCTCTGTCATGAACCGGTAGACCTTCACGTACTCGCTCGCCTTCCTACTCGTCCGCGTCATCGTCGTGCCCCGAGCGGATCTTTTCGTCATGCAGCAGTACGGTGTTCCTAATGATCCATTGGCGCAGGTCGTCCATGTGGATGAATGCGCCCCTTTGCGAGTTGGGGAAGCAGCGGAACGGCATGGGGTCCTCATCCCTTTCCACAAGGGCCCTAACCCGGTTCACGCTGATGCGAAGGAGGTGACAGGTCTGCGAGATGCTGTAGTACTCCTCCTCGATGGTCCAGATGACGGGGATGCCTGGATTGTTGCTTCTGGTGTTGCTCTTATCGGCCATGACTGCTCTCCTCCGACCTTCCGATGGACTTGACCAGCCGCCGAGGCGCTATCTCCGCAATGAAACCAGCCTGGTGTATTTGAGCTGCGGTGGCTGGTCCTGATTGACAAAGGAGAACGGGCGCAATCGAGTGGTGGCTACGGACTGGCATCTGCTCACCTCGCGATTCCCTGCGCGAGGGCTGCGTCCAGAGCGCGCTTGCTCACGCGGATGTGCCTTCCGATCCGCGTGTGGGGTAGCCTCCCCTGCCGCACGAGGCGGTAGACGGTTTTTCGGGAGATATAGACATAGAGTTCGATCGAGCGCACGTCAAGAAGCAGGTCTGTCCCGGCTTCCTCTGCAGCAGCTATGCGCGCGAGCCTCTCGTAATCAGCCTCGTTCTGTGGGGAGAAGCGGTCCTCATGTGGGAGGGATGTGCTCTCTCCCCGGAATCCGTATGTCAGCTTCTGGTGGTCCATGCGCCCCTCCTACGGTCAAGTGGACTGCCGCGGACACTCGAACCCTGGAGGGGACACGTGCGACCGTCGACGATGCAGGTATAAGGCGTGTGGACAAGTTGCCGCCGAGCGCGCGGCATTGAAAATGTCTGTAGGTATCCCTAAGTATCCGACTCACAGAATCGGCATAGCGACCCATGCGCACCATCGCGGGCGCCTTGAAGGTCAGTAGGTCACCCGGAGCCGATGACCTTATGACGCTTTCTGGAGACAAGTGCCGATGAGGATCCATCTCTGTGCACCCCTCGCCCCATCCGCTGCAGTAGATGGGTCACGAGTTCGAAGCAGGAAGTCTCTTGGGGCCGAATCACGGATAACGTTACGGCACGCCCCGGACACAAATTGATAGCTGAACAGGGCCATTGATCCTTGGCCAGGTGGAGTCCACCAAGTGCCAGTCGCACGTGAAAGCGGAGCCATCTCAGACGCATTGCCTTCGTGCCGGTCAACGTCCGCGCGGTTCGCCCCGTGCGGCGCTGGGTTCGTGGGGTGACGCAGTCCACCAACATGGGCGTAGGGTGGACTACCGCTCGCCGATTCCGCGGGGTGCCGCCACGAACTTGGTGGATTCTCAGGTGGATTCTGGGTGGACTGCGAAATGCACCCTCAAGCTACAACGCATCTACCTGCGCAAACGTAGCCGAAAAGCCTCAATCCCATGTGTTTGCAGACATACCTACAACCTGAGCATGCGCTTCAACTACGTCAACTCGATGATGGCGCGCATGAACCGCGCCGTGGGCGACGCGGCCGAGATGACCAAGGTCCT
>JAFWMI010000151.1 GCA_017513965.1 Atopobiaceae bacterium | reverse complement strand
GCGCTCATGTTGAGCGAGCGGGACACGAGGTTGCCCCAGCTGTTGGCCAGGTCGGCGTTGTAGACCTGCTCCATGCGGCCGAAGGAGATGCCGCCGTCCTCGCCGGGCACGCAGTCGGTCATGAAGTAGTAGCGGTAGCCCTCGACGCCGAGCAGGTCGATGACGTCCTGCGGCGCGATGGCGTTGCCGAGCGACTTGGACATCTTGCGGGTCTGGCCGGTCTCGTCGTCACGGACCATGAGGAAGCCGTGCGCGAAGACATGCTCGGGCAGGGCCTCGCCGATGGCCATGAGCATGGCGGGCCAGATGACGCAGTGGAAGCGGATGATGTCCTTGCCCACCACGTGGAACTGCGCGGGCCAGCGGCGCGCGTACTCGTCGGCGAGGTCGGGGTTGCCGAAGCCCACCGCGGTGGCGTAGTTGAGCAGCGCGTCGAACCACACGTAGGTGACATGCTTCTCGTCGAAGGGCACGGGGATGCCCCAGTCGAAGCTGGTGCGGCTGACGGAGATGTCCTTGAGGCCGCTCTCGACGAAGGTGCGGACCTCGTTCATGCGGAAGTCGGGCATGACGAAGTCGGGGTGCTCGTCATAGAGGGCGAGGAGCTTGTCCTGGAAGGCGGACAGCTTGAAGAACCAGGACTCCTCCTTGACGCGCTCGAGGGGACGGCCGCAGTCGGGGCAGAGGTGCTGGCCCTCGGTGTGGCGCTCCTCGTCGGCCTTGGCGACCTGGGTCTCGGTGAAGTAGGTCTCCTCGGGGACGCAGTACCAGCCGTCGTAGCTGTCCTTGTAGATGTAGCCGGCGTCCTTCATGCGGTTCCACAGCTCGGTGACCGCGGCGATCTGGCGCGGCTCGGTGGTGCGGATGAAGTCGTCGTTGGTGATCTCGAGGGTGTTCCAGATCTTGTGGAAGGCGGGCGCGAGGGAGTCGCACCAGGCCTGCGGGGTCATGTCGTGCTCTTCGGCGGTGCGCTGGACCTTCTCGCCGTGCTCGTCGAGGCCGGTGAGGAACTTGACGTCGTAGCCCATGGCGCGCTTGTAGCGGGCCATGACGTCGCAGAGGATCGTGCAGTAGGCGGTGCCGAGGTGCGGCGCGGCGTTGACGTAGTAGATGGGGGTGGTGATGTAGAAGCTGGGCTTGTCGGCCATGGTTCTCCTCCTGATGGCGAAGGTGCGCGCCGGATTGCACGCAAATATTGATTGTAGCGCTAAGAGCAGGCCGGCTGCACCCCAGTGGGGGCCTTTTCAAGCTCTCCATGGGCCTCGCCGGGTGCCAAGGGGTACACCGAAGGGCATCTGAAGCGGATTTACGCACGACGCCAGATTCGCTTCTTGCCAACTGGTGGTTCTCGGCGAGAAGTGCCCGTCGTGCGTAAATCGCTCAACGAGACCGCAACCAGGTTAGGCCTTGATTGCCTTGATACGAATAACGCCCGGGCTTAGAGCCAGGGCGTCATGCAGCGTCCGATAAGGCCCTGGCGCAGCCGCGAGACGGTGGGGCTGTTGAAACTCCGCGGAATGCGGCAAACAACCCTGAGCAACCACCAACGCAACCTATCGGCCATGGCTCGTGTCACCCTTCCCCGCTGCCTCGGGCGCCAGGATCTCAAAGGGGAATGTCCCCGCGCGATTGAACGCACAGATGAACATGCGAATCGCATTTGAGGGTGTAGTGCCTATCAGCTCGGTGGCCTCGAAGAAGCGTTCCTTCTCCGCCGCCGATACCTTTGCTACGACTGGCGTCATTTTTTCTGCCATAACACCCGTGCCTGCGTTTCTGGTTGCGTTTGGGTATTACTTAGTATGATTTTGTTATACCCTCGCGAAACAGTATGACAGAAGAAACGACCGCGTCAACGGTCGTTTCCAAAAAAGTGCGAGTGGTTTAAAAATGCGGTGGAGCGGTCGAAATGTGCCCCGCTACCTGCGGAATGCTAGCCGAAGAGCTCCGCGGCGGCTTCCATGCGCTCGATGATGGGCACCCCGAAGGGGCAGTTGGGCTCGCAGACGCCGCACGCGATGCACTCGTCGGCGTGCACCTCGAGGGCCGCGTAGTGGTCGGCGACGAGCTCCGGCACGGGTCCGCCCTGCGCCACCTGGATCTCGGCGAGGTCGTAGAACTTGTTGACGCTCGCGATGTCGATGCCCATGGTGCACGGCGCGCAATGGCCGCAGTAGGTGCAGAGCCCCGAGACCGCGTGCATGGGCGCGTCGGCCAGCACGCTCGCGTAATCGCGCTCGTCGGAGGTGGCATCCTCGTAGGCTGCGCTCTCCCCCACCTGCTCGGGGCTCGAGTAGCCGATAAGGACGCTCGAGACCGCGGGCCGCGTGAGCGCGTAGTGGATGCACTGCGCAGGCGTGAGCGCCACGCCGAACGGCGAGCGCGCGGCGTCGAGCAGGCGGCCGCCCGCGAAGGTCTTCATCACGGTGAGGCCGATGTCGGCGCGCTCGGCGGCGCGGTAGAACTCCAGGCGCTGCGCGTCCATGCCGGTGATGTCATCGCCGTACTCGCCGAAGAGGTCGTCGACGTTGTCCGATGCGGGCTTCATATCGTAGGCGGGGTTCACGCTGAACATGATCATGTCGACCTCGCCCGACTCGACCGCGCGCAGGCCCACGACGGGGTTGTGCGTGGAGAGGCCCACAGCGCGGATGGCGCCCGACGCCTTGAGCTCGCGGATGTAGGCGAGGTAGGGGCTGTTGTCGAGGATGCTCTCGAACTCCTCGGGAGAGTCGACGTAGTGGATCATGCCCAGGTCGATGTAGTCGGTGTGGAAGCGCTCGAGCTGGTCCTCGAAGGCGCGCTTGCAGGCCTCGACGTCGCGGGTGCGCTTGTACTGGCCGTCCTGCCAGGTGGAGCCGATGTGGCCCTGCACGATCCAACGCTCGCGGTCGGCCGCGATGGCGTCGCCGAGCATGGTGCGCACGCGCGGGTCGCTCATCCAGCAGTCGAGCACGTTCATGCCCAGCTCGCGGCAGCGGCCGATGATTGCCTCGACCTCCTCGGGGCTCTTGTGCTCGAGCCATTCGCAACCGACGCCGATCTCCGACACCTCGAGGCCCGTACGGCCCAACCTGCGATACCGCATGCGATTCTCCCCTTCAAGCGCATCCGAGCCGCGCATCCGCCCGGCTCGGATCGATCGTTCAAACCTGGATAGGATGACAGGTCATCCATCCAATCTTAATACTGCGAGTACAGCCAATCGATGATGTACTCCGCCACGTCGTCCTTGATGTCGACGTAGTTGTGGATCTCGTGGCGGTAGCCGCTCCACAGGTGCGTGGTGACGTTCTCGTGCCCGGTAGCATGCAGCCAGTTGGCGCACTGGTAGACGCCCTCGCCATAGTTGCCCACGGGGTCCTGGTCGCCGGCGATAAGCAGGATGGGCAGGTCCTTCGGCACCTTCTCGGCCCACTCGGTGCCCTCGATGCAGAGCATCATATCGATGAAGTCGCGCATGCTGATGTTGTGCGTGGGATGCGTGAACGCGTCGAACGGGTCCTCCGCGTGGTCCTTCTGCACGGCGGGATCGTGGCAGATCCACTCGTTGCCCAGCTTGACGCCCTCGTCGCAGCGCGCGAACATCCACCCAAAGAGGGCAGCCGTGATGGCCGGGTCGCTCTCGTGGGCCTTGCCGGCCTTCACGAGGTCGTCGGCCATCTTGCGTGCGTCGGCGGTTGCCTCGAAGACGCCCGTGGTGCCGCAGTAGATGGCGCCGGTGAGCAGGTCGCCGTACTTGGCCGAGAAGTCGCGCGCAATCATGGAGCCCATGGAGTGGCCGAACATGAAGTACGGCAGGTCGGGGTACTTGTCGACCACGATGTCGTGGAAGAGCTTCTCGTCCTCCATCATGGTGTGCGGGCCGGCGTCGCCCCAGTCGCCCCACGTGTTGTTGGCGATGGCGGTGGCGCCATGGCCCACGTGGTCGTCGGCGGCCACGATGTAGCCGGCCTCCATGAGCGAGACGATCAGGTGGAAGTAGCGGCGCGAATGCTCGCCGAAGCCGTGGACGAGCTGGACGATGCCCTCGGGCTCCTCGACGGCGGGCACATAGATCCAGCCGGTCACCTCATCGCGGCCGTTGGACGATGCGAACTTGATCTCGTGAAGCATGGTCTCTCCTCTCATGGCGCGTACGGGGCGGTTGCCTCTCGCCACGATTATTGCGCGGGCGGCGGACGGAAACGTGCACGCTTAGGCGAGCACGCGCGCCCGTGCGGGGAGCGGAGAGATGCTACTTCGCGAGGGCGGCGCCGGCGTCGAAGGCGGCCTCGGAGATGAGGGTCTCGGTGTTCCAGCCCATGCGCGGGCCCGCGTTCACGACGACGATCTTCTTTGCCATGGGTCTCCCCTTTTCTGACAGGGTGACAGGTCTGCTGTCAGGATTCTAATCGACGAGCCCGTACTCGCGGAACAGCGCGATGATGCGCGTGAGCACGAGGCGGTTCGACATGAGCTGCTTGAACGTGGCGGTCTTATCGCCGCCCTGCGCACGCAGGGCGTCGAGCTGCTCCTTCTCGGAGCGCTCCTGCTCCAGGACGTCGGTGAGCATCTTCTCGAATGCTTCGGTACGGTCCATCGGTGCTCCTATTTGCGGATAAAGGCAACATCTTGCGCATTATCCTCCGCCGAGACGTACCTCTCGACGCGCATGTGGAGGTCGTAGCGGTCGCGGAGCTCGGCGATGCGCGCCATCCACGGCGAGGCGTGGTGCGCGTCGAGGGCGGCCTGATCGCGCCAGCTGTCGACGAGCATGATCGAGTCGGGGTCGTCGAGCGGCTGGTAGTACTCGTAGCGGAGGTTTCCCTCCTCCGCTCGGATGCCGGCCACCACGCCCGTGGAGGTCATCTCGCCCGCGAACGCGCGGGCGGCGCCTGGAGCGCCAGTGTAGGTGATGTTGACGGTCAGTGCCATTATTCCGCCTTTCAAAGCAATCCTTTCCCCATCTTAAACGAACACCGCAGTTTTATAACGGCACCCGAAGTATCGGCCCCATAGAACCGCAGGTAGCAGGATTGCGATACTCGGACAATCGCTATAAAACTGCGGTGTTCGTTCAGGAGCAGCCCTCAGCAGTAGAGCAGGCGGCCGTAATCGTTCCACTCGCCGTACATCTCGCCGCGCTTGGTGTGCTTGACGAGGTTCGCGAGCGCGCGGTCGTAGGCCTCGGGGTCGCGCTTCTTGAAAAACGCGACGTTATAGGCGCGAACCCGCTGGTAGAGGGGCGGAAACGCACGGAACCTCTTCCAGCAGCGGGCCCGCTTGAGGGCGGCTTCCACATCGGGGTCCACGCGGAAGCTCCGCGGTCCCATCGCGGGCAGCACGCGACGTCCGGCATCCGTCATGAGACCGAGCTTCTCGAGCCGGCGCACGCGCTCCTTGTTGAGCTCCGTCCAGGGGCTGCGCAGCGTGCGGGGGCTGAACCGCTGCATGCGTACGCCGTCCACGTCGCGCTGGATGGAGTCGATCCACCCAAAGCAGAGCGCCTCCTCCACGGCATCGAGATACCAGAAGGAGCTGTCGTCGACCGGTCGGCCGCGACGCACGGCCACCCAGCACTCGGGCTCGGTCGCGGCATGCTCGGCGAGCCACGCGCGGAACGCGCCGCGGTCCGAGATATGCAATATGTTGGCAATCGGCTCTCCCATGATGCGATTATGGCACGTCACCCGCACCTGACACATTTGCTCGTAGTGTATTTGTCAACTTTTCTGCGACGAGAGCCTGAGCCGGAAGTGCCGCTACACTGTTGCACGCACGTTCAAAAGGAAGGGAACGCACGTGGGTTCTTTGCTCGTAGCCGTCATCTATCTGATCTTCGTCAGCCTCGGCCTGCCCGACTCGCTTTTGGGGTCCGGCTGGCCCACCATGCACGTTGCCTTCGGCGTGCCGTCGTCGTATGCGGGCTACGTCTATATGACCACCTGCGCCATGACGATCATCTCTGCGCTCTCATGCCCGCGGCTGCTCAGACGCTTCCACACGAAATGGATCGTCATCGTCTCCATCGCACTCACGGTGCTCGGACTGATGGGCTTCTCGATCGCCAGCCGCTACTGGATGCTGTTCCTGTTCGCCATCCCCTACGGCCTGGGCGCGGGCGCCATCGACACGGCGATCAACCACTACGTCGCCACGCACTACCGGTCGTCGGTGATGAACTTCCTGCACTGCTTCTACGGCGTTGGCGCGGTCATCAGCCCCGCCATCATGGCGCAGGCGCTGCGCGTGGCGCACTGGAACCAGGGCTATCGTTGGACCGCGTTGCTGCAGCTGGGCATCCTCGCGGTGGTCGTGCTGTCGCTGCCGCTCTGGAAGATCAACGAGGCGGCTGCCGAGGACGAGGAGACCGTCGCAAGCGCCGGCATCCGCGAGACGTTCAAGGTTTCGGGCGTGCTGCCCACGCTGATCGGCTTCTTTGCGTACTGCTCCGGCGAGGCCACCTGCTTTTTGTGGACCTCGAGCTACTTTGCAGGAACCCGACCGTGGCTCTCGCCCGACACGGTTGCCGCGTTCGGGTCGCTCATCTTCGGCGGCCTCATGCTGGGCAGGATCATCTCCGGATTCGTCTCCAACAGGCTGGGAGACAAGCTGCTCATCCGCACGGGCATCGTCGTGGAGTTGGTCGGCATCGCGCTGGTGGCGCTGCCGCTTGAGGGCTATGTGGTCGCCACAATCGGATTCTTGCTGGTAGGAACCGGTATGGGCCCGATCTACCCCGCCATCCAGGACATGGCGCCCGACCACTTCGGCGCGCGGCATGCAGCCGCGGTCATCAGCCTGCAGATGGCGTCGGCCTATACGGGCAGCACGCTCATGCCCATGGCGTTCGGACACCTCCAGCAGGCGCTGGGCATCTGGATAATGCCCATCTACCTGCTGATCTTCGCGATTCTCAACATCGCGTTGCTCGAGTACTCCTACCGCGTGACCAAGCCGGTGGCCTAGTTTCCTGACAGGGTGACAGGTCTGCTGTCAGGTACGCGGTTTTGAAGGGTCATTTCTCCATCGAAGCTGGAGAATGGTGATTTGGCAAGGCTCTGACCTGCGCCTTCAGAAACAGCCTCTAGGCCCTATGACGTTTTGACACCCGAAAAACGCGGAAAAATTGGGTCTCGCACTAGATTCGGGCACTTTGCGTGCCAACCACCCTCCACAAGGGTAGCGACCGCCCCGCTACGCGCGATGGAGCAGGCGCATCTTCGCGGCCTGGACCTTCGCCATCGCGCCCGTGGCGTAGAGGATGCCCAGGATCATCGCGCCGAGCGCGATGCCGTACGCAACGCCCTTCACGAAGCCGGTTCCAAACGTATCGCCCACCTCGAGCATCTCCATCGCCAGGTTCACGGCCAGCGCCACGATACCCGCGGCGAAGAACACGATCACGGTCCTGGTCATGCGCTGCTTCTGCTCGTTGCCGTACTCTGCGACCTTGATGACGGTCTCTTCCATGTCCTTGTCCATCTTGTCCTCCCGACGCTCGCCGTCCAGCAGTTCGCGGAGGTCGACGCAGTACAGGTCGGAAAGCTCGATCAGGATGTCGAGGTCGGGCAGGTTGCTGCCGGTCTCCCAGCGCGACACCGTGCGGCGCGCAACGCCCAGCTGCTCGGCGAGCTGCTCCTGCGTGAACCCGCGGTCCTTGCGGAGCTCCTGAAGAAACCTTCCAATCTTGGCCTGATTCATGTCGTCGGCCTCCTTTCTGGAACAACCGTAGCGCCGGGCAGCCTGCGGGAGAAGGACACAAACCGACCAAACCCGCAGGTCTCGCGATGGGACACGGTATGTCTCATGGCTATTGTAAGGTTCTGACGAACAGGCTGGGTCGAACGACCTGTCCATTCGACCCAGCTGCATGCGGTAAGCTGTGAGCATGATGAGCAGGACGCACATAGCGGTGGGCATCGCAACGTCGCTTGCGGTGCTGCAGCCGTCGACCGCCGCAGGCTGCCTCGCCGCCGTCGCGGGAGGTGCCGTGGGCGGCATCATCTGCGACGTCGATGCGCGCTCGAGCGAATACGCGCGTGACGCCCGACAGGGGCAGGCCGTCGCCGCGGCCATCGTTGCCGCCGCGATCGCCATCGACCTCGCAGGCGGCTATGGGTTCTGTACGCGCATCGTCGAACGCATGGACTTCGATGTCGCGCTCGGCGTGGCCGGCATCGCGGCAACCGGCTACCTGGGCTCCCGAACCGCCCATCGCACCTTCGCGCATTCGCTGCTCGCGCTGGGCCTGTACTGCATCGCAATCTCGCTGGCAGCGCTGACGCTCGTGGCGCCGTTCGCCCTCGGCTTCGCGAGCCACATCGTGCTGGATCTGCTCAACAAGCAGCCGGTGCAGGTGCTGTTCCCGCTCAAAAGCGGCGCCTTCTGCCTGGGAATCTGCCGCGCGGACGGAACCGCGAACCGCATGCTCGCCGTGCTCGGCACCATCGCCGCAGCGGGTCTTCTCGCGTGGCGCATCGCGGTGACCGCCGGGTGGCTCGCCTGAGAAAGCATGACAGTAAACCTGTCCCCTTGTCAGGTCGACCGGTGCGCTACCACGAGGCGCGCGTGTAGCGGCACGAGGGATAGCCGCTGCACCCGATGAACGCACTGCCGTCGGACTTGCGCTGGCGTTCTACCAGCGGTTTTCCGCACAGCGGACAAGACCGCAGCGCTTCTCGCACCTCCTCGGGCGACGCTGCGGCAAGCCCGTCGAGTCGCGCCTTCAGCCGTCCGAGGCGCTCCGCGGAGAAGACCGCCTCGCGGGCGAGCAGGTCGGCGGCAAGGCGGCTCCGCAGGCCGGGCCGCTGGCAGATGCAGTACTCGGACGTGTTTGCGGGCACCTCCTTGAGCACGCAGCTGTCGGCGAACACGATATAGGAGCGGAACGCGCTCGCGGAAAGCCCGAGGTAGGTCGCGAACGCGCGAACGCGCGCGCGGTTTTCCCTGACGGGGTTCTCGAAACGCTCGCGCCTATCTTTCGCCAAACTGTCGGTCCACTGACGCTGCCCCGCGCGTCCGAAGATCCAACCCGCGCGGTCCACGGATTCGAGCACGAAGATGCCCTTTGCCGTGAGGATGAGCGCCTCGACCTCGTCGGGCTCCGCGGACAGGTCACCGCTGGGCACGGCGAGGTTCTTGTAGACGGGATACCCCGCGAGATCGAGCGTGTCGGTGAGATTCGGCATGGCCTGCGACCTAGATCCACTCCTGGAACTTCTCGCGAACGATCGGCATCGATAAGGGCTTGGTCAGGAAGTCCACAGCCCCATGCTTCATCGCCTCGATGACTTCGGACTGCTGCCCTACGACGGACAGCATGACGACGAACGCCTCCGGGTCGTCTTCGAGAATCTCCTTGAGCGTATCGAACCTCTCGGTTTCCGGAATATCGATATCCAAAAGGACGAAGTCGGGGAACTCCTCAAAGTAAAGGTCGGCCCCACTCGGCCCGTCCGCGGCCTCGCCGACGCACTCGCATCCGAGCTCGGAGAACGCGCCCTTGACCATCTCGCGCACATCCGCGCGGTCGTCGATCACGATATAGGTGTAGGCCTCGTCGTCCATCTCGCGCTCCTCTCGTGCAGAACCCTGACGGTGGCTTGCGGTTCCAGCCAGTTCAATTATGGCGGGAGAAGTCACGAATCAACCCGATGCCGTAAGGCCTACCCGATAAAACGCGCAGAAAAGGGCGGGATTGGCTCGGGATGCACATCCGACGCCACCTCCTGTCCGATAAAGCGGACAAGGACCAGGGGACGCGCATGACAACGGCCTATCATCCATCTCAAAACGTCCTAACAGATGGGGCCGAATCACAGCATGCCGCCGATATGGCAAATATCGCCACTTTTAGGAAGATTATCGGTATCGAGAAATCCGGGGTCCCAGATTCAAGCCTCCTACCTGCCCAAACAAGGGTGTCGTATTTCCCCGATGATTGATTGGCCCTCAAAATCTTCCATAAACCGTCAAAACCTGCCATCTCGGCGGCCACCTGTGGACGGCCGATTGCCATGGCACCGCATTCGGGGAATCTGCCCAACAGCATCGTGACGCTCCCCGTCCGATAAAACGGACAGGAGGCGCCAAACAAACGTGACAGCAAACCTGTCCCCCTGGCAGGAAACGTGACAGCAAACCTGTCCCCTTGGCAGAAACGCACACCTCCGTCACGAAACGTGGGCGGCCAGGTCCGGCTGGCGCCAGGCGTGGCCTGCAAGCCGGTTGGTGATGCCGCCGCGCTCGCAGAGGTCCTCCGCCACCCGCTGCGCCTCTCCGAGCAGCGCACGCTCGTCGTCGATCATCGTGAACCGACCCTCGAGCAGCACGAACTCGCCGTCCACGGCCACGCTCTCGATGTTCTCCATCGTGGAGCTGTACACCAGCGTGGAGACGGGGTTGTGCAGCGGCACGGCCTTGGGGTTGCGGAACGGGTCGAAGACGACGAAGTCCGCCTTCTTGCCCACCTCCAGCGATCCGATCTCGTGCTCGAGACCCACCGCCCGCGCGCCGTCGATCGTCGCCATCTCGAGGACCTTCTCCGCCGTGATGACGGTGGGATCGAGCGTGCCCACCTTCTGGAGCAGCGCCGTCGTCTTCATGAGCTCGATCATGTCCTGCCCGTTGTTGCTGGCCGCGCCGTCCACGCCCAGTCCCACGGTGACCCCGGCGGCGAGCATCTCGGGGATGGGTGCGATGCCGGACGAGAGGTACATGTTGCTCACGGGGTTGTGGCTCACCTTGAGGTCGTGGCGCGCGGCGCGGCGGATGTCGTCATGGGTGAGGTGCACGCAGTGGACCATGAGCACGTTGGGGCCCACGATGCCGAGCTTCTCCAGGCATTCGGTGCCCGCGGCCCCGTGGAGCTTGGCCGTGGACGCGCGGTCGAAGGGCGTCTCGGACACATGCACGGTGAGCCCGGAGCCGTAGCTGTTCACGACATCCCACAGCATCCGCAGGTTCTTCTCGTCGTTGGACCAGAGCGCCGCGGGAGCCGCCCACACCTGGATCCTGCCGTTCTCCGTGTTGTGGTACGTGTCGAAGAGGTGCACGAGGTCGGCCTCGATGGTCTTCATGTCCTGCATGATGGCGGGGCAGACGCCGAACTCCTCGCCGGTGTTCATGCAGCCGCGCCCGAAGATGCCACGGATCTTGAGCTCTTTGAACGCGCGCAGGATGCCATCGTCGAGGCCCTCGCGCGGGTGCGGATACATGTAGTCGAGCTGCGTGGTCATGCCGCTGCGGATGCCCTCCATGCAGCCGAGCATGGCGGCGTAGTAGGTGTCGTCGGGCTCGAGGAACTGCGCGGCGGGGAACGTCATCGTGGCGAGCCAGTCGGAGAGGACCATGTCGTCGCCGAGGCCCTTGAGCAGCGTCTGGAAGAGGTGGTTGTGCGTGTTGATGAAGCCCGGGAAGACCACCTTGCCGTCGAGGTCCATCACGGTGTCGGCGGTAGGGTGCGCTGCGAGAACGGTCGTCTCGTCCCCCACGGCGACGATCCTGCCGCCGTCGACGGCCATCGCCCCGTGGTAGAAAATCTGGCGGTCGGGATTGACCGTCACGATCACCGCGTTCTTGAGGAGCAGGTCCATGGGCACTCCTTCCCGAGGGCTCAGGGCGATACGCACATCATAAACCGTGCGGCGGAATGCCCGAGGAGGAGCTCCACGAGCGTGGCGTTATTGCTCGTAGCGTAGCTGTTGGGTGGGCCGGGGATCCGTTCACCCGGCCCGGCTGGGGTTTGCTCCCCCGGCGGAGATGGAGCAAACGGAGCTCGGAGGGCTGATCGGGGGATATCGGGGCGGTTTGCTCCCCCGGCGGAGATGGAGCAAACGGAGCTCGGAGGGCTGATCGGGGGATATCGGGGCGTTTTGCTCCCCCGGCGGAGGGGAGCAAACGGACCCGGAGCGTCAATAGTTGACAACTACACTACGAGCAAAAGTGTCAAGTCAGTACCTGCCGGGGTACGCCTGCTTCGCGGTTGCGGTGACCGACCTGATGAAGTCGCCCTTCGCCTCGGTATAGGCGTCCCGGTTGTGCTCGAAACGCTTCCACAAGCCCAGCTTGAACGCTTCGTACTCCCTGGCGACCTCGGGATGCTCGCGCAGGTAGTCGCGGAAGTAGAGCTCGTCGTTGTCGCCCGCGTAGCGCAGGTGCACATGGAAGACCTCGTCGGCAAAGCCGTCCGGCGTGTAGCCGCGGTTGAGCGAGATCCGCTCGCCCTCGGCGGACATCACGGTGAAGCCGGCGCGCTCGAGCGCCCCCGCGGCGGCCTCCATGCTCGCGCTCCGTGGAAGCTCCACCAGGATATCCACGATGTTCTTCGCCATGATGTTGTCGACGGTGGTGCTGCCGATGTGGCTGATCCTCTCAACCTGGAAGCCCACCAGCAGCTCGGCCAGCTCGTCGGCCATAGCCTCGAACTGCCGCTCCCACGCGGGGTTGTGCTCGACGAGGAATATGGGGAAAAGCTGCCAGAGCTCCTCGAGCGTCAGTTGTGAGAGGTCGTCGGCCATGGCAAGGGCTCCAATGGGCGGGGTTACAGCAGGATTGTAGGACAAGGGCGTGAGGCGGAAGAAGCGCCGCGGGCAAACGGCGATGCAAGCGTTGAGTCTGAAAACACAGGCGCCTGTGATTTCAGACTCAACGGAAAGAGTCGGTCCTTATCGGGGAGACGTGCAGCATTTACCTGTGGGTTTGCAAAACGGGCGAGCAAGCCTCGCCATTGAGTCTGAAAACACAGGCGCCTGTGGTTTCAGACTCAACGGAATGCCCAAAGGGAGTATCCTCCACTTGGCTATGTCAGCGGCTCGATAGCGGTGACGGCGAGCTGGAAGAAGTGGATCGAGCTCTCGAGGCGGCCGGACACGCGCACGCGCGCGCCCTCGGAGAGCACTCCCCCGCAGGCCGAGAAGACCTTCGGGAACACTGCACAGACGGTGCTGCGCGAGCCGTCCACCAGCGTGAACAGCGCCATATACCTGTCGGCGCCCATGACGTGCACGGAGAGGCCGGTGACCGTACCCTCGAGGGTGCAGGCGAGCAGGTCGACGGAGGTACGGTCGGGACTGGAGTCGTCGGGGTCGTCATCGCGCTCGAGCAGGGGGATGCGCGCGGGGCGGCCAGCGGCGGAGTCGCGGAAGCCGATGCGGTACCCCGAGCGTATGGCGAGCACCGCGAGCACGACCAGGATGACGGTGCGGATAAGGGCGTGGACGAGCAGATCAACGGGCATATGACCTCCTTTCTCATTCGGGGATGCTCCCGCCCTACTCCTCCGGCTTGAACTTGGCGCTGTAGCTGCGCGCATCGTCGTCGGCCATGAGCCAGCCGAACTTCTGCAGGAAGGCGAGCTTCTCGTCGTCGGTGGTCCACTCCGCCAGCACGTGGAGACGGCCGGGCTTCTCGACGTTCTCGCGCCCGTCGAAGAAGCGCGTGCCGGGGCCTTGTTTAAGGCGCGCGGGCGTGCCGTCTTCGATGCGGGTCCACACGGTGGATCCGCCGGTGGTGGTGAGGTCGGTGCCGACGGATCCGTCGAGCAGGCCGGATGCGAGCTTTGCGAGCAGTGTTTTCTCTTCAGGCGTGCGGTTTGGCATGATGGCTCCTTTTTGGCTGGGGTTGCGTTTTTGTGCGTGCGGGGCGCGCCACGCAGGGCTGCGGATGACGGGCATGGTTGTCTCCTCTGTTTGGGGATGGGTCATGGGAGGCCGCACGGGCCCCTCATTACAGGGGGTGTAAATACTGCGAGTGGGTGTGCGTCAGGTTTTGCTCTCCTAGCCGAGGGGAGCAAAACCTGCTCGGAAGCCCCGTTTTAGCCTGCGGGTGTGTTTTGCTCTACTGGCAGGAAGGAGCAAGCTGGCTCAGAAAGCACTGTTCGAGCCTTCGGTTACGTTTTGCTCTCTTGGCGGACGAGAGCAAAACGTCCGCCCATCGGGGATACCCCCGACGGGCACGAGGCAGCTTGCTCTAGAACAGGTCAGGACAGCGCAGCTCGAAGTAATACGGATGGTCCTCGATGAAGTCGAGCGCATCGGAGCCCGAGAGCTCCTCGGTACGGCTCTCCTCCCAGCGCTCGTTCTCACGGCCGTCGAACGTCTTTCCCGCGGACGTGTGCGTGACCTCGATCACAGACCCGCGGACCTCCATCTCGAGATAGTGCGTGGTGCGCCCATGCTTGGTGGGCTGGTACTCGTGGCTGATGCCATCGAACTCGCCGGCCTCAAGGGCCTCGAGAATCGCGTCTCTATCCATGTGGGCTCCTTTCGTGTTGCTTACGCGAGCGAATCGATCTGCCTGCAGACGAGCTGGGTGATGCAGCGCCCGCTCTCGAGCCCTCCGGAGACGCGCACGGGCGCGCCATTGGCGAGCAGGTCACCGCAGACCGAGAACAGCCTGGGGAACACCACGAAGTTGACCTCTTCGGGACCGCCTTTGAGCTTGAATATCGCGACCGTCTCCCCCTTGGATGTGGTGCGGACGGCAAGGTCGGCAATGGTGCCTTCGAAGGTGCGGGTGTGCGGGTTGGAAACGGTGGCGTTCATGGTAGATACCTCTTGGTTGTGAGTTTCACCGATTGCGGGGAGAAGGCCCGCGATGTGCGGGGCGGGGTCGTCGGGATCGTCGGGCTCGTCATCGAACCTGGGCACGCGGATGCGCGCGGGGCGGCCGCTCACGGCATCGCGGTAACCGATGCGATAGCCGGAGCGAATGATGACGGTTGCGAGCGCGATGGTCAGGACAACTCTGACGAGGGCCATGGCGATAAGGGTTGAATACATGCGACCTCCTTAGACGTGGGAATCTGACGGGACAAGGCATGGACCGGGGCTTCTAATCGCGTGCATAGTTACCTCCTTGCGTCGAGATGGATGAGCGCGGGGCCTCAAGCTCGGCGCGCTGAAGCCGAGCCCGTAACGGGCCCTCATAAGGGGGGTTGTAAATTCTGCGATTGGAAAGCTAGTCGGAGGTAGAGTCGCGGAGTGCGTTCGCACGCGCGTAGATCAGCATCAGGATGATGTCGTCAACCGGGCCAGGAACACCATCAATGGGAGAGACAACGTACAGGAACACAACGACGAGCAGAACGATGTTGAAGAGGTTGTTGTTATCCAAAGCAGCCACCTTTCTAGACAGAACGTATGCACTGAACTGATGGGGTTTGGATGCCTTCGTTACTGCGAGGCTTTATCTCCTTTCTTCCTCGACTGCCTAATAACGTCAATTGCCGCTTCCCATGCCTCCTTCGTGGGCATCTCATCTTTGTTGAAGCCCATCTGGACAAGAGCGTCTTCATCGAAGAGCAAGTCGCCAAGAGTCTCGTAGATTCCCGAGAGGATCCATTCCTGGTCAGCTTCTCTCTGTTCAATTTGTCGGTTGGGAATCAGATCAGGGAGCTCTTCTCGGTAATAATCAGCTGACCAAGAGATCAGTCTCTCGCGTTCTGCAACGCAGTCCTCACCAGCCAGCAAACGCTCGTAATAATCGTTAATCAGCGGAATAACCTCCTTTGCCGCTCTTGTCATCCATACAAAAGTGATGCAGGTAACAATGATTTCCGAGGTTCCTGGCCCACCCAAACGCTCGGCCATCTTGTGACACAGTCCATCACCTACGAATCTGGCAGCGTGCGTGAACATCATCATTGGATGATTCGTTGTATCGAAGCGCGCGTAAAGACTGCAGTAGCGATCTACAAGCTTTTCGATATCTTCAAACGATGCGCTATCTGACAATGAAGCAAATTCCTTGTATAGCTGGCGCTCTTGAGTTCTCCACTCTTCGCTATCTTTTGCTGTTAACGATTCGGCATAGACAAAACCGGGATTCTTGCGCAACTCATCAACGTAAGCATCGATACTCTCGTCCGTGTACATGCCGAAAGGAAACGCATCGACTCCAAATGCTTGAGATGCCCGGGCAAGCACTACCACGTTTTCAAGGTGCTTGATTTCGTGCTCAACTTGGGCTATCGCATCATTTAGCGCTGAAGACGCATCATAATCCGGCGCGTCTAAGATGGCGTGGATGTCTCGAATTGAAAGGTTGAGCTTCCGATAGATGCAGATCTGCTGCAGACGCGCGAGGTCGCCCTCATCGTACAGACGGCGATTGTTGCTTTTCCCCTCCCCCGTTCTTTCGGGTGCAAGTAGCCCCTCGTTGCAGTAGTACCGGATTGTTCCTCTATCGATTCCGCTTACGCGTTCGAACTCACCGATTGTCATCATCACGATCACCTCCACAAATTAGAATAAACTGTGCAGTGCACTACACAGAAAGAGGCAATTATTAGCATGGACTGCACTTCACAGTTTCTTCACATCTTGTCGCAATTGGTCGATAACCGAGTCGACCAAGCAATTGAACGACAATGCGTATGAACATGCTTTGAATTCAGCGCTGATGAGCCATACTGCATTATTAGATAAAAGAATTCGACTCATATATCGAGGAGATTGCTATGGCAGCCGATGCGATGAAGCGCAACATGTTCCTGGAATCAACAAGAGCAACCGCTTGGTCGATATCAAATTTCAAATCGATTGAACACGCAGAGGTGTCCCTTGCACCCGGAGCCATAACTGTTCTTACAGGTACAAATAGCGTAGGAAAGTCATCCCTCCTGCAATCGCTACTGATGCTTTGCCAAAGCTTGAATAGCAATGGAGACGATCTTGTATTAAATGGGTCATTGACGCGACTCGGCATACCCGAAGATGTCGTACGTGATGGCTTTGACAGTTGTCAAATGGGGATTGAGTACTGCGATGATGACAAAGAGATAACTGCAAGATGCAAGATATCGCTAAAGCCAACGATTGCCAAATCATCTAAGTCAGAGTTTTCGTCGCTCACCATCACAACTATCGACATGTCCCTTTCCGATGGGCAACGCCTGATGGCAAGGTCCTCAGGCTTTAGCCGCAAGGATGCTGAAGAGTGTAAAACCCTACTTAATAGACGGAGAAAAATCCCACTGTCAAATATGACAGTGCTGAAAGTATTGTCGAATAAGACACTCACGAAAACATACATAGTGTTTTGTGGAATCCGCGCTATTGCTGTTGTGCGATTAAGAAACACCGCAGATGCTCTCAAAGCATTTAGAGAGAGAGTTAGTCGCTCTTTCTCATCTTCCATCGAGCTCAAAAGTTTCTTGGCTCATAATTTCTTTTATTATGAAGCATTTCGACGTGAATTCTTTTCGCCCGATGGCGAGTTCGCCCCAATTGGAGATGATTTCAGTCCAAGCCGCGAACTGAGCATTATCTATAATAGATTTAAGAAGCTGAGCCCTGACGAGCGCAGCGAATTGCAGGAAAGAATCGCGCTAAGATTGGCAATAGAAGATCCCCACGAGCTATATCTCATACGAAGATTTTCGAAGTTTTCTGTCTATGATTCAGACAGCGAGAGAGAGGCTGGAAGCAAGCGGTCGACCTCCCGCAAGTCTATCGCGCAACTCATTGTAGCTCTTGGCGGTTTATCAGACGCGCTTAGTGACATTGGTATGCGTGTTAGCTACATTGGACCTCTTCGCGACGATCCACGTGTTATTTCTCCTCTGATGGAGGAAACCGGCAATAATATTCCGATCGGAATAAAGGGCGAACGTTCTGCAGCAGTCTTGCTTTCAGGTCGCGACAGGCTTGGCGAATTTGGCATTCCAGACCAGTCTATGCAGACGTTCAAACAGAAAAGTCTGACCTTAGCTGAAGCCGTCAATGCTTGGTCTCAATACCTAGGGGTTGCCAATTCTGTTCACGCTTCAAACAAACAAAAGTTAGGAGTGAGCATTAGTATCGACGCGGGCTCTTCAGAACGCGATTTGACTCAGGTTGGTGTTGGGGCAAGTCAGGCCATCCCAATCCTCGTAGGAGTACTCTGTTGATGTTCACTAGAAACTGCTCCGAATGATCACCGGGAACTGAGCACCGCGGTCACCGGGATCTGAGCAGTTTGGTCAGGAGGGGCCGCGCCCGCACCAGGGGCGCGGCCCCTTGCCGTAACGTTTTCCCGGGCGGGGACTTTGGCGAGCGCCGCCCGGGAAGGATGGGAGAGGATGGCCGTGCCCCTGGATACTAGAGATGATATACGCACGATGGACGCCCGGGGCGTCCCGAGGGCCGAGATCGCGCGCGAGCTCGGCCTGAGCCGCAACACGGTTGCGAAGTACGCAGACATGGAGGACCTGTCCCCGGCGCCGCCGATCCCCGCGCGCAGGCCGCGCCCCGCCGTGGACGCCCACGCGGCGTGGATCCGCGGCGTCCTCGAGGCGGACCTCGGCGCGCCGCGCAAGCAGCGCCACACGGCGAAGAGGATATACGACCGCCTCGTCGCCGAGCGCGGCTACGCGGGCTCCTACTCGAGCGTGAGGCGCTTCGTGGCGGAGTGGAGGAGGTCGCAGGGCGTCCCCGCGGGCGACGGCTTCCTCGAGCTCGGGTGGGCGCCGGGGACCGCGCAGGCGGACTTCGGGAGCTTCAGGGCCGAGATCGGCGGCAGGCCGACCGAACTCAAGCTCCTGGTCGTGACGCTGCCCCACTCGAACGCGCGCTTCTGCGCCGCCGAGATGTGCCAGAGGGCGGAGTGCATGTGCGACGGGCTCGCCGCGATCCTCTCGCAGATCGGCCGCGCCCCGCACACGCTCGTGCTCGACAACGCCACCGAGGCCGGCAGGATGGTGCGCGGCGAGGTGTCCGAGTCCGGGCTGTTCCGCCTGTTCAGGTCCCACTACCGGATGGCGAGCCGCTACTGCAACCCCTACTCGGGCAACGAGAAGGGCTCCGTCGAGAACGCGGTCGGGTTCCTGCGCCGCAACCTGCTGGTGCCGGTGCCGTCCTTCCCCGCGCTCGGGGACCTGAACGCCTGGCTCGCCGAGTCGTGCGGCCGGCTGAACGCCGCCTCGCGCGCCCGCGACGGGCGCCCGACGCCGGAGGCGATGGCGGAGGACCTCGCCGCGATGAACGCGCTGCCGGGCGCCCCCTTCGACGCGGTGAGGTGGGTGCGCGCCCGCTCCGACAAGCGCGGCTACGTGGCGGTCGACGGCCGGGAGTACGTCTG
>JAFWMI010000150.1 GCA_017513965.1 Atopobiaceae bacterium | reverse complement strand
CGCCAGCTCGCGCTCGATCTCCCTCACGGAGAGGCCGGCGGCGTGCAGCTCCCTCGCCCTGGCCTTGATGCCTTCCGGGTATTCCATGCGGACTCCTCACCGGACCAATTTGGTCCAACTTTTTGTCCGCAGCCCCTCCCCCCGACGACGAGGGGACTGTCCCCCGAGCGTTAGAGCGTGAGGGCGAGGCCGGGATGCAGTATCCCAACGCGGCCGGGGAGTTCTTGCGCGAGGAGCTCTTCGGCGCGCGCTCCCGTGCAGTGACCGCACCAAATGTGCTTGACCCCATGCATGCGAAAGGCGTCTGCCACGTGGCGTATGTCCTCGTCGCTGGCACGCATAAGATGCAGCCCGCCCACGAATGCGGAGATCCGCCGTCCGGGGAAGGCGGAGCTCACCTCCTGCAGGATCTGTGCCACACCGGCGTGAGAACAGCTGCTGAGCACGACGACCGTGCCGTCGCTTGGCAGCTCGCACGCCAGCGTGAGCTCATGCGCGAAGGCATCCTGGATCAAACAGCAGCCCACTCGGCAGTACATGCCCGTGGTCGCGCCCGTGTCGTTTGTTTGTGGGCGTGCGTGTGGCACGAGCCAGAGGCCGGGTGCCACTGCCTCCGGCCCGCTGAGCGCATGGCGAACCAAGCGCCTCTCGTATTGCTTGAGCAGACCATCGGCAATGCCAATGTAATGCAGGTCTGTGGTGCCCCCTTTGGACGACCAGCAGTTCTCGTCACAGGCTTCACTCAGGTGCAGCGGTGCGTGATCGTTGCAGGCAAAGAAGGCTTCCATGCCGTTGGCATGGTCGTAGTGGGCATGCGAGAGCACGGCATGGTCCACACGCGCAAGGTCAATGCCCAGCGTATTGGCGTTGCGCGCAAAGGCATCCGACTGGCCGAAATCGAGCAGCACCCTCGTTTGGGGTGTTTGCACATGGAGCGAGAGCCCCCATTCGCTCACGAGGCCCTCGTGCTCGCTGTTGTCCACCAGCACGGTTATAACGACTTCGTTGCCCACGCTCGTCACCCCATCGCGCTAATTCGGCAGCTTGGAGACATTTACCCACGTGCAGGGCATGCATGCCTGCTCAAGCTCTTCAAGCGAAAGACGGACGGCACTCGCCGCGTTGCCTGCCGCGGGATACACCACGTCGAAGCGGCGCAGCGACTCGTCCAGGTACACGTCGCATCCCTCGTTGACGCCAAAGGGGCATACGCCGCCCACCCCATGGCCAATAAGCTCCTCTGCCTCGCTTGCGGCGAGCATCTTGGCCTTGCCGTGGAAGGTGTCCTTGAACTTGCGGTTGTCCACGCGCGCGTCGCCGGCAAAGACCACAAGCGCCACGCGGTCGCCCACATGAAACGAGAGGGTCTTTGCAATGCGCGCTGGTTCGCAACCCACGAGGCGGGCCGCCAGCTCAACCGTGGCGCTGGACTCGTCAAACTCCGTTATGCGGTCCTCAAGACCCTTGCTGCGCAAGTATGCGCGTGCTCGCTCTATGGACATGGCGTCTCCCTTGTGCGTGAGTAAACATATGCTGCGTATTGTACTCTCCATGGCGCACCGTGGGGACGGAGGGCTTACGTAAGTACGTGCGCGTGTGCAATGAAAGGTGGTATTGTCTCGTTGCTTGACCTCAAAGGAAGCGTGGCTGTTACGAGGGACGGTTGGTTTTCTCAAACGCGCCTTTGCCTCAAGCTGCCATTGAACATGACTCTCCTGTGTTTGGTGACTATTCTGCAAATGTGCTTCAATTCTGCGAAATCTGCAAATAGGTGCAAAATCTGCAAATAGGTGCGAAATCTGCAAATGGAGTTGGTGTTGCGCAAGAGCGCGGCGCCAGCGGACTGGTTTTACCTGCGGCGCATGGTGACCGTAGTGACGCTGGGGCACATGTCTTCTGGGGCGCTCGATGGCAGTGTTGCCGTCCAGCGTTGCCAACGACCGTTCGTAGGCATTGAATGCTGCCACGACCTCATCGGCTACGAATATGCCGCCCTTTCGATTCTTTGAGTTTTGCCTGAGAATCCCAGCTTCTTGACATGCGAACACGGCGTTGCGTGCGGCGGGGTAGCTTTTGCCAGTGAGCGCTTGGGCTGTTTTGACGCTTATGGCAGGGGTTCCCAGCAGCAGGTCAAGTAGCTGACGTGCCGCAGAATCCGACCTAAAACTTGTACGCGCGAGCCATCCGTCACGTATGTGGAGCAATAATTGCTCAAACTCCTCTGCTCGATCGCATGACAGCGAAAGCGCGTTGGCGAAATACTCGATCCACCCGTTCACGGCCTCGGTTCGGTCCTCGTCGCGCTCGGACCGGTACGCCTCGAGGTTGGAGATATAGCGCTCTCGGTCGGTTGCTAGAACAAGGGATACAGGGGGCACGGTGGACCGTGAGAAGCCCGACGCCTTGAGAACTACGTGCACAAGTGCTCTTCCTGTGCGCCCGTTTCCATCCGCGAAGGGATGGATGGTCTCAAGCTGGGCATGTCCCATTGCAGCTGCTGCCACGGGAGGCAGATCTGTGATTTCTAGAAACCTTACAAGATCATCCATGAGTGTGGGCACATCCTCTGGCATTGGCGGTACATACGCGGCACCGACGGGATTGATGCGGTTGCCGCCAATCCAGTTTTGCTCGGCCCTCAAACGACCGCCAGCGTATTCGAGCCTTGTACCTTGCAGCAGGATGCGGTTGAGCTCACAAACAAGATCGAGCGTGATGCGTGACCCCATGGAAATGTGATCTAGGCTGCCCGTTAGCGCGTGTAGGTTTCCCAACACCTGTGCCTCTGTCCCATCTAGCCGATGGTCAACACCAAGGCGGTCGAGTTCCTCGTACTCGAGGAGCTTTGAGGCGGGCATCTCTAACCCCTCAATTCGCGATGAGGATACGGCTTCCGCACGTAGAAGGAGTCTGGCTAGAGGCTCGGTATCTACCAAGGTGTGCGAATTGTCAAGTCGTCTGAGCGCCTCTTGGGCATGGGCTACGGCCTCAGAGCACGATGCCGTAAGCATAGGTGTGTAGTTGCTCAGTGTGTCGGGGACGTATGGATGATATGCTCCACCCATGCGCTCTACTTTGTTCATGCCAGAGGGATCAGGCATCCAGTACTTGGTGAGATATGCTCCCATCGCATTACCTTTCTTTCCCGTGTCACAAAAGAAAGGTTAGTGGCTTAACCTTTCTTTTTCAACCTCAAAAAGAAAGGTTGGAACTTGCGGCCTATCGTTCGAGCAGAGATATAACGACAAGGGGACAGTTCCCCGATCATGGCGTTCGGTGACGCTTCTTACCAAGGCGTGGCCCACGCCGTGGTCTGGGTGGCCCGCGGTGGTTGGATCGTCGTTGACTATGGCCACGCGCAGATAAAGCCGTTGGCGTGAGGCCGCAGCGGCGTCGGTTGCGGAGTAAGCCCGATTTGGAAAAGCCCCCGTCGAGGAGTTCGACACAATGGTACCTCCGAGCGGGGGTCCGTGTCGTCAGACGGTCTCCTCCCAGAGGACCTTGTCGCCCACGACCACGCGCGAAATGCCCGTTTCTTTGTGCTTATTGAAATTGAATGAGAGCATATAACCAACGCTAAGGCCGAAGCGCTCCAGGTAGCCGGCCACCTGCCGCTCGCCGGCCTCGTTGTAGCGAGGCCCGCGCCACACCTTGAGCTCTACCACGAAGCGCTCTCCTGCGTAGTCCACCACCACGTCCGTGCGGGTCTGGTCTCGGGCCTGGGCCTCCACGTAGTAGTTGCCCGTGCCGTTGATGATAGGCTTGAGGTACATGAGGAAAAGCTCCCGGCCGTCCTTCTCGCGGAAGCGGCCGCCCTCCTCCAGGGGGCCGTACACCTCCTCGTAAGTACGACGGAAGCCTTCCAGCACGGCGCGCATGTTGAGCCGCCCGCCCTCCACGAAGAGGCTGCGGCCGAGGTCGCCGGCATCGCCCACCTCGCTCGCGCGGCCACCACGCAGCTCCTCGTCGGAAAGAAACAGGTTGTATAGTCTCGTCTCGAACAGGCGGTTCGTCACCGCGAGGCGCCCATCGCGACCCTCCACGAAGCCGTACATCGCAAGTTGTGCTATCTCTTCCTGGTCTGGGTTGTAGGCGACCGCCCTTCCCTCCATAAGAACCTCACGCAGGGTGGCCTTGAGTTCGGGATGGTCCTCAAGCTTGCCCATAAGGGAGTCAAAAAGCGTGTTGCGCTCGACGAGCAGCAGCCGCGCGGCCGCGTCTACGCCCGCCCGGTCCCAGGCAAAGCCGTGCTTGTCCACGAGCTGGCAGAGTCGGCTCACGAGGAAGGGGTAGCCGGCCGTCCAGGCCACAAGCTCCGTGGCCACCTCAGCGACGTCCATGCCGGTGTGGTGGTCGGCCTCGAACTCGGCCAGCATGCCCGCCACGTCCGCCACGTCGAACGACATGCGCACGTCGAAGTCCGCCGCGATGTTCCACGGACTGTTTACCTTGGACTCCCCGTCGGGGCTGATCTTGGCCTTTAAGTGCTTCACGTCGGTGACGCCAGCGAGTACGACCGACTGGAAGGTGGGGGCAGAGGGGTTCTCCTCCCTCACGAGGTAGCTCAGCCGCAATTGGGCCAAAAAGTCCAGGAACACCTGGTTGTTGGTGGCGCTGTCCACCTCGTCGATGATGAGGACCACGGGCCGGGCGCTCTCCCTGTTCCACAGCGCGAGTGCGGAGAAGAGGTCGGGGAGCCTGAGCCCGCCGGGGTCGGCGCCCCTCAGCCCCGCGAGGGCCTCCGAGGCCT
>JAFWMI010000149.1 GCA_017513965.1 Atopobiaceae bacterium | reverse complement strand
CTGAGAGTTCCAAGCTTTTGAGTGACGAGCAATTGCGAAACATCTCGAGCATTGTCGTCACCCTTGAGGTGTCCCAATCTGAGACATCGATTGACTCAAGTGACGAGCAACCAGAGAACATGCCGGACATCACTGCAACACCTGACGTGTCAAGTCCAGCGGAATCAAATGACTCAAGTGACGAGCAATCTCTGAATAAATACCCGCATTTCTCAGGCAGCTTCACCCCATCTTCAAAGACAACTGCTTTGATATCCAGGCGCTTCGCATACCACGGAGCCGAATCAGTATTGATGAGATTTGCCCCTACGCCCGCGTGTACCGTCAACGTGCCCGACGAATCAATCTCCCACGCACAGGTACCCCAAGTGCCCTCGGCGATATTGTCACCCGTAGACTGCGCAGTTATGACGTCATTTGAAGTGGTAATGTCGTCCTCTTCTTGCGCGACAAGATTGTCGTTTATTTCCTCGGGAACCGTTTCGTTGCCCATCGGCTCGATGGCCGAGGCCGCCTCATCGGTGACGACGCTCTCTTCCGGAGGCACAATCTCCTCTTGAACGGCAGTATCCTCCGAGACCTCCGCCTCCTCCGCGGTATTCTCACCACCCACCGCTATCTCTGCCAGTGCAGGCACGGGCATACTGCTCCATACCAGTAGGTATGTGAGCACCAACGTTACAGTTGTACGCAACGCTTGCTTGCCATCACGACTTTTCCTCGACATGTCTACCACCGTCCCTAACTGAGGGGCACACTCATACACTTTCATCATGGGATGAACGGTTCATCTGTACAGCAGGCAGACGGTGAAAAAGCTGCACAACTTTTTTTAGCGCATTTCAAGGTATTATTATGGTTTAGCCTGAACAATCTGTATCGTGTACCGACATCAGTTTTCTCATCAGTACCGATTTAGACAAGCCGAGATCACAACCACTGCGAATCGTCCTACCCGCAGCCGCAAAGCGTTCGGTCGAATGAAAGAGCAACAGCATTGCAGTTAGTCGTGCAAGCTCTGCTTGCAGGGTCGCGCCACTTCATCTTGGAATCGGAACACACCCATCCCAGAACCTATCGCAATCACTAGACGCCGCAGGACATGTCCCCACACCGACGAGAGCCGTGCTAATTCTGAGTTCCGCCCTCGCTACGGAGGTTTAAGACGCCGATCCAAGGCGCAGGGGTCAACATGCCATCCAAGAGTTCAACGCAGCTGACCTCATCCGTGCATCGACAACCGTAATCACGACCGCTGCGGGTGCCCGTTGCTGGGATTGCGACCGATGCGGGTCGCACTACCCGCAGCGGTTGCAAAGCCGACAAAATCAAGCCGCAAGGGTCAACATTCCAGCAAATCTAATCCGCAGCGGTCGCAAAGCCGACAAGCGCCACCCGCAGCGGTCGCGATCCCAGCAGCCCAGACCCGCAGCGGTCGCAAAGCCGGCAAGCACCACCCGCAGCGGTCGCAAAGCCAGCAAACCCTACCCACAACCGTCGTTCTCTGGTATGATTTGTATAACTAGTAATACCACACCGCACAAAGGAGCACCAATGACCAAGCCAAAGGGCAAGGGCGCGTGGACGGCTACCGTGGGCACCAAGGGACAGATCGTTATCCCCAAGGAGGCGCGTGACATGTTTGGCATTCGCCCAGGCGACACGCTCATAATCCTCGGCGACGAGGAGCGCGGCCTCGCCATCCCTCCCAAGGAGCAGTTCGACGAGTGGATACGCGCCGCGTTTGGAGGCGACGTGCAATGAGAATCCTCTGGTTCTGCATACCGGCCTACGGTCACACCAACCCCACCATCGAGGTGGTCCGCGAGCTCGTGCGTCGTGGTCACGAGGTGCGCTACTACTCGTTTGAGGAGTTCCGCGCACGCATCGAGGACACCGGCGCCGCGTTTATCCCCTGCGACAGCTTCCTCCCGCCCGTCGACGCCAAAGCCGAGCGACGTCTGCGGAAGGTGTCCACCACCGAGATGTCCATTCAGTCGTTCAAAACCGTAGCAAACCTCGATCCCGTCATCTCCCAAGACGTGGCAAGTTGGTGTCCCAACGTGGTCGTGAGCGACTCCGCCTGCTTTTGGGGCAAGCTCACCGCCATCAAGCACGACCTACCGCTCGTATGCTCCACCACGACCTTCGCGTTCAACGAGCGCTCCTCCAAATACATGGAGCACAGCGCCGCCGAGCTAGCCGACATGCTACTGGGCCTCCCGCGCATGAACCGAGAGATTCGCAAGCTGCGACCCCTTGGCTACCACGTAAAGAGCGCACTCGACATCGTTCGCAACAAGCCGGACGACTACACCATCGTGTACACCTCCCGCACGCTCCAGCCCTGCGCGGAGACGTTCGACGAGACGTACTACCGCTTTGTGGGACCGTCGGTGCGCGACGTGGCACCACGGCAGAAGTCCGGTCGCCCGCTCGTGTACGTCTCGCTCGGAACGGTTATCAACGATCGGCCAGGCTTCTATCGCACGTGCATGACGACCGTGCAGGATATGCCCATTGACCTGCTCATATCGTGCGGCAAGGCATTCGACCCGGCACAGTTGGGCGAGCTCCCACCAAACGTGCGCGTGGAGCCCTACGTTGACCAGATGGACGTGCTGTCGCGCGCGAGCTTGTTCGTGACGCACTGCGGGATGAACAGCGCCTCCGAGGGCATGTACATGGGCGTGCCGCTGTTACTCTTCCCCCTCACCGCAGAGCAGCGGGCCGTTGCCAGGCGCGTAGCGGAAGTCGGCGCGGGCGTACCTCTCGACGAGAGCGCAGCGCACGATCCCGCGCAGCTCCATCAAGCCATCCTCTCGGCCCTGCAAGACGAGGCGCTTCAATCCGGTGCCGCACGCATGCGCGACGACCTGCGCTCGTGCGCAGGGCCATCCGGCGCCGCTGACCTTGTTGAGCAGGTCGCGCGCTAGGCAGCGCCCGCGGGACGCCCTCATTGGGAATTGCGTCGGCGAGGGCCTGTCCGCCAGCGTCAAGACCACGCGTACGCTCACTGATTCATCTGAGCATTAACGATGTTCACGCCGATGATGATGTGGTCTCCGTGGCCGGTCATGCGCGTTGCCTTCATGCTCACGCACGCCGGCCCATCGTCAAACAACAGGCGGTACGTCATGGTAAACGCACCCGTCTTGTCAATCGCACGGAGTACGTTCTCCCTAGTAAACGCACGCACGAACGCATCCTGGTCATCTGCGTACAGCCGCACGCGCGCGTCGTCTCTGCTTACGGCAAAGAAGTCGTCGCCGTGCCGCTCCTCCGTAAGCTCACCAGGACCATCCTTGGAGCTGTATTCCGCGTACTGCTCAGTCGTTAGGTCAACGTAATACAGGAAGACGTAATCGCTAGAGAGCGCACGAGCGAAGTCCGCAAACGACACCCTATCGCTCATGCTGTTGTCCACAACGTCCAGAATGGCCACCGCAACGGCAGTGGTACCCGTAACGGGATTCACCGCTACCTGACGCAGCAGCGTGTGGACGAGCGAACCGTCCCGAATCTCGTCATCCACCACCACGCGGCTGCGTTCGTGCTCAGCCCGTCTGAGCGCACGAAGGAACAGCGAGTCTTTGCTCGTACTCTTGGCATACTTTTCCCAATTGCCCACGACTGAAGGGTCAAACTCACCGCTCAAAAAGTCCATATACGCTTTATTGCCGCGCGCAATCCTAAACTCGTCGGCCCGCGACTCCATAATTGCCATGGGCAACATGTTGAAGTACCGTCCCAAGGACTCCTGGTCGTCACGCGCCACAGACGCCAAGTCGTACAAGTTCACCCGACCAATCGCCGAGTAGTACGAGGTCTCCGCAGGGTTCTCAAATCCAATCGCAATGCCCTTTTGGTAACGCTCGAGCACGACCTCGGACGAGATAGGCTTCGTGTAGTAGAAGCCCTGCAGCTTGGTGCAGCCAATCTGTTGAAGGAATTCGACTTGCTCCTGAGTCTCCACGCCCTCGCACACGGTGTCGATTCCCAAGCCAATGGCCATGCGCACCAACTCGGTAAGAATAATCCTGCTCCTATCGCCCTCGTTAAAGCGGCGCATAAAGCGCATATCGAGCTTGATGAGGTCAAACTGGACGCTCTGCAGGTACTCAAGCGAAGAGTACTCGCTGCCAAAGTCGTCCATCCACACGCAAAACCCCAGCTCGTGCAGTCGGTCAATCTGGCCGTTGATGTACGAGAAATTCTTGCCCAGAGCGCTCTCGGTAATCTCGATGGTAATCATGTCGCGAGATATGCCAGCGGCATCCACTCGCTTGCGCACCTCTTCCACGATGTCGCATGCCTCAAAGTCGTAGCGCGAGAGGTTGATGGAGATGGGAACGAGATACAGCCCCTCCGCCTCAAATCGACGCATACGCAAAAGCACTTGCTCAACCATATAGAGGTCGAGCTTGTAGATAAGCCGGGTCTCTTCCAGCACGGGGATAAAATCCGCCGGCGAGAGAAGCCCACGCTTCGGGTCAATCCAACGAGCCAGAGCCTCCTCGTCGCATACGCGCCCGTTAGCCGCACGCACAATAGGCTGATAGAACACCTGAATCCATTGCTCCTCGAGCGCGCGATCCAGATTGTCGATGATGTACTGGCGATTCTCTGCCTTCTCCAGCATGGACTCGTTGAAGTACGCGAAGCGCGAGTAGTACGCCCTACGGTTTTGGTTGCAAGCCACCATGGCGCGGTCGCAGGCAGCACTCGTCTCCAACGTGCCGCTATTGTCCACATAGATGCCAATGCGCACGGGAAGGGTCTTGCCACCGTTTGCCACAAGGCAGGCAGAGAAGATGTTGTGCAAGGTGTCCTCGAGGCCGTCTGTCGTAGTGATTACGGCAAAGTGGTCCTGCTCGAACCGACTGCACACGGACCGGCCAAACGTCTGCACCAGCACGTCGGCTATGGCACGAATGAGCTTATCTCCCTCGGCAAAGCCATGCTTGCGATTGAAATGCCGCATGCCGTTGAGGTCTATGTACAGAATCGCGGGACGCTGGCCCCGCTCCAACATGATGCGGCGCTCCTCGGAGGCAATGTAGAAGAAATGGCTCATGTTGGGAAGGCCAGTGAGCGCATCATAGCGACTCTCGAACTGCTGGCCTTCGGCGGTAATGGATTCGCTAAACGTGAGGACCGGCGAACCATCGTGGCTGTGCGCATGCCCCACGTAGTTACCCTCGTCCATGTACCAAATAACACCGTATTCAGTTCCCTTAGCACTCGTGCCATGCCTGCCCAAGGCGTGAATCACGTGATACCCGTCGTCCTTGCACGTGCTCGTGCGGTACACGAGCTCGAGCTCGATGTTGTCTGCCGCAAACCGGTAGACAGCGTCGGCAACGCGAGCCACGTCATCGGGGTGCACGTTGGCAAACAGGTTCTTGCGCATCGTCTCGTATGCCTGAGAAAGACTCTCATAGCCAAACAGCTCACAGAAACCCACCGTTAGCATGTATGGCACAAGTCGCTTGCCCTCAAATGCGTACACGGATGTGGGAATACGAGATCCCTCCATAAGGGATATTTCTGCCATGCTAAAGAGCGATTCCACGGTTCCGCCTTCGTGTTCACGCACAACACAAATATACTTCTTAATCGTAATACAGCACGGCGTGCGTTAACCATTATTTGCACGAATGCGGTATGCATTTATCGGTGACGGACAACAAGGCACGTGGAGGTGTGCGGCGAACGTGCAAAGTCGTGGGATTGCGTACGCGCGCTTGCGTCTTCAATCACCAGTCCCGGTGAAGCAAGGTCTTGTGCACGCAGCATAATGCTCGCATCTGAATGGGCGAGCACCATCGACCCGTCGCGCTCGAGCACGCGCGCTGCCGCACGCACGAGCTCTTGGCCTTGTCGCACGAGGTCCCACTCGCGGCCGCCAGCATCTTTTGCGGGGAGCCACGTAGGCGGCACGCATATGATAAGCCCATACTTACGATGCGCCTTAGCCTCCTTGGCAAGCCACGTGCGTACGTCCATGCAAGCCTCGCGATAGGTTCGTGCCAGCCCATTCGTTTGAAGTGTGTGCCGGACGCTGGCCAGGCGACCTTTGGACGCGTCAACCGCAACGGTAGCCGTCGCACCGCCGTGTGCCGCATACGCCAACGCGGCACCACCCGTAGCGAAGAGACACGCGACCTTTTGGCCCTTTGCAAGCGTGCCCACGAGCTGACGTACGCCTCGCTGCTCGAGCGGCAGGTCCCTATGTGAGGCAGCCAGGTCAATGGCAAACGTGAGACCGCCCTCATGTACGGTTATGGGCAGGCTCTCCTCCGAACCGCGATCGTGGCGGGCACGTTTGTCTTGCCATGGCCGCACTATCGCCTCACGTGCAGGTACGTCGAGCGTGGCACACACGATGGCGCGCGCGTCCGCAAGACGATGCGCCGCACGGTTGGGATTCACCTTGGCGGGGCGCCGCGCCTCCTCCAGAACAACATGACGCTCGCCCGCCTCATCGCCATACACGTCAACCGAGAAGGCATAGTCGGGCAGGTCCGCGTCGTACACGCGATAGCACCAAATGTCCTCCTTGCGTGCCCAACGCGCACGCTCCTTTGCCACCTTGCGCAGACGCGCGGCAAACTGCACGCTGTTTTTGTCGGCTATAGGCACTGTATGTTGCGTGCCTCCAAGGGAGACCACCTCGCAGGTGGCTGACGGATCATCCACGTCGTACACCCGAATGCTTGTGGCGATGGGTCCGTTGAAGCAGTCGAGCTGCGCGTGCGGCAGGCGACCGAGGGACGAGTCGATGCCAGCGTCTGGCGTAATGACGGCGGCTCGTGAATGGGCAGGCAACGCGTTGACAGCCGTCGCAAGCGCCTCGTAGGCCATGGGCAGGTCCCGCTTGGCGAGGAGTCGCTCACCGTAGGGCGGGTTTGTCACGAGTAGCCACGGATGACGCTCTCCTCTATCGAGTCCCTTGAAGTGGCGAGCTGCTTGCGCGGCGTTGCCCACATAGAAGCGCACGAGATTGTCGACCCCGGCGCGGCGCGCATTGTCGCGCGCGATTTGCACGGCCTGCGCATTGATGTCCCCCGCCACGGCAATCTGACGATGAGGCACGTCGACGTCGCCCATCGCGGCGTGCGCCTCCGCGAGCGCTAGCTCCCAGCTTGCTGCATCGTGCTGAGACCAGCCTTCAAAGCCCCAGTGCGTGCGCAGCAGGCCGGGTGCCACGTGGGCTGCCATCATAGCTGCCTCTATGGCAATGGTGCCCGAGCCACACATGGGGTCCACCAGCACGCCGCCTTCTCGCGCGATGGAAGGCCACCCCGAGAACAGCAGCAAGCCAGCCGCAAGCGTCTCCTTGAGCGGCGCCTCGGTTTGCACGCCGTCCTCTCGGTATCCCCGTCTGTGCAGCGACTCGCCGGATAGGTTGAGGTAGAGTGTCGCCTTTTGCTGGTGAAGCGCCACGTCCACCTCAAAGTCCGGATGCTTGGCATCGACATTGGGGCGGGAGCCGTGCTTTTTGCGCAGATAGTCGCACAGCGCGTCTTTAACCTTGAGTGCGGTAAACGCCGTGTTGCGCAGGTTGTCGTTGGTGCCATGGGCGCGCACGGCCACGGTTGCGCCACGCCGCACGTGCCTCTCCCACGCAATGCCGCATACGCCGTCGTAGAGCGTCTGCGCGTCCGTGGCTTGTATGCGAGCGAGCACGAGCTGCACACGCGTGGCAACACGGCTCCACAAGCACACGCGATACGCGCATTCCGTCGTGCCAAAGAACGCCACGCCCCCATGCAGCGGACGCACACGCTTTGCTCGAAGCCCTCGCAGCTCGGTCGCAAGCACCTGCTCAAATCCGCTCGCACAACGCGCAAAGAACTCTTGGGGTTGGTCTGCCATGCGACGCTCCGTCTCTCACGATTCTTTGGTTTGTTGACTCCGCCCAGTATACGACTTGCGCCCACGCACCGGTGCGCCGGCATGCCTTCGCTGGGATTCGCCTCGCCGAGGGTTTCCGACCTCGGCGATGACAATTCCAGCGAAACCCCGCTGGGATTCGCCTCGCCGAGGGTCGGTCCGCCGGGATTCGCCTCGCCGAGGGTCCGTTCGCTGGGATCTGCATCACCGAGGTTTTTTCGCCCTCGGTGAGGCAAATACCAGCGAAAAAACCCTCGGCGAACGCAAAGCCAGCGGACCGACCCTCGGCGTTCGCAAAGCCAGCGGACCGACCCTCGGCGTTCGCAAAGCCAGCGGACCGACCCTCGGCGAACGCAAAGCCAGCGGACCGACCCTCGGCGAACGCAAAGCCAGCGGACCGACCCTCGGCGAACGCAAAGCCAGCGGACCGACCCTCGGCGTCCGCAAAGCCAGCGAAAAAACCCGCCACGGGTAACTGTTACCCATGGCAGACGCTCCGCCCGCGCTGGCATTGTTACTCATCTGTTGCAGGGCATGCGCTGTTTATCCTCACGTGCTATATTCTCGCCATCAAACCGATGAGGCGGAAGGTAGACGCCACACGCGCGACGAGCGAGCCTGGGATGGTGTGAGCCGGGACGAGATGCGGGGCGTTGAGTGGGCCGCCGAGGGCGCACCAAACGGCAACGAGCCTAGTAGGCTGCGACGTAGGACACACGTTACGTGTTAGGGATGTGTTGGCATCCTGCAAAGTGCGCGGGCTTCTCGCTCGCGAACCAAGGTGGCACCGCGAGCCTTATGGGCCCGTCCTTGGACGCAAGAGACGTCTGAGGCGGGCTTTTGTTATGCGAGGGTTATGCAAGGGTTCGCCACGAGGAGGTGCAAATGAGTCCTACGCTCAACGAGGTACGCGAGCTCCTGGCATCCGGTACATACCGCCGCGTGCCCGTTATGCGCGAGCTGTATGCCGACGCCTTTACCACCATTGAGGCCATGCGCGCCCTGCGCCAGGCGAGCAACCACGTATTCCTGCTCGAGAGCGCCGAGGCAGATGAACGCTGGGGCCGTTACTCGTTCCTAGGGTTCGACCCCACCATGGAGATTACCTGCTTGGACGGCACGCTTACCGTTCGCACGGAGGTGGGAACGGGGCACAGCCAAACGCAGACAAGCCACGTGGACCACCCCGGTGCGTACCTTCGAAAGATCCTGCAGGAGCATCGTGCTCCGCAGTTGGAGGGGTTCCCGCCGTTCTGCGGCGGGCTGGTGGGCTACTTCGCCTACGACTACCTCAAGTACGCCGAGCCCATCCTTCGCCAGGACGGTTTGGGCCACGCAGACTTCCTAGATATGGACCTCATGCTATTTGACAAGGTCGTCGCGTTCGACTCCTATCGTCAGCGCGTGATTCTGATGTGCGGCGTATATGCCGACGACGTGGATGCGAGCTATGCCGCCGCGACGCGCACGCTCGACGAGATGGAACAGCTGCTGCGCCACGGCGCCCGTAAGCAGTTTGAACCGCTGCAACTCAAGCAAGACCTCACGCCACGGGCTTCTCGCGACGAGTTCTGCCGCATGGTGCGCACGGCACAACATCACATCCACGAGGGAGACATCTTCCAGGTGGTTCTTTCCAATCCGCTTACTGCAGCGGTAACCGGCAGCCTCTTTGACACTTACCGCGTGTTGCGCTGCACGAACCCCTCCCCTTACATGTGCTACTTCTCCAGCGACGACGTGGAGATAGCCGCCGCCAGTCCCGAGACGCTCGTAAAGCTCGAAGGGGATCGCCTGTACACGTACCCGCTCGCCGGCACGAGACCACGCGGCGCCAACCGCGAGGAGGACCAGACGCTGGAGGCTGAGCTGCTCGCCGACCAAAAGGAGCTCGCGGAGCACAACATGTTAGTAGACCTCGGCCGCAACGACTTGGGTCGCATTGCCAAGGTGGGCTCGGTTGAGGTTGAGCGCTACCTCGACGTGTTGCGTTTTTCGCACGTGATGCATCTGGGCTCTACGGTTTCAGCGACCATTGATCGCACGAGGTTTGACGCGGTGGACGTAATCGACGCAATATTGCCTGCCGGCACGCTCTCGGGCGCGCCCAAGCTACGCGCCTGCACGATTATCCAAGAGCTCGAAGGTGCCAAGCGGGGCATCTATGGCGGTGCCATCGGGTACCTAGACTTTGCCGGTAACGTGGACACCTGCATTGGCATACGCCTCGCCTACAAGAAGAACGGCAACGTGTGCGTGCAATCCGGCGCCGGCATCGTTATGGACTCGGTACCGGAGCGCGAGTACGACGAGTGTCGCAACAAGGCGCGCGCCGTCGTAGACGCCTTGCAGCAAGCAGAGGGAGGGTTGGACCAATGATCGTACTTATAGACAACTATGACAGCTTCTCGTTCAACCTCTACCAGCTGCTCGGCAGCGCAGGCGCAGCGCTTACCGTGGTGCGCAACGACGCGCTCAGCGTTCGCGAGCTCCGCGCAGCCTCTCCGGAGGCCATTGTCCTCTCACCCGGACCCGGACGCCCCGCAGACGCAGGCATATGCGAGGACGTGATTCGCGACCTCTCGGGCAAGGTCCCCATCCTGGGCGTGTGTCTGGGACATCAGGCCATTTGCGAAGCCTTTGGCGGCACCATTACCTACGCGCCGCAGGTGATGCACGGCAAGTCGTCCCGCATTACCTGTGACGAGACATGCCCGCTCTTTACCAACGTGGGTATCCACACGCAGGTTGGGCGCTACCACTCGCTCGTGGTAAACGAGGACACCCTCCCCACCTGCCTGCGTGTGGCAGCACGGGCAGACGACGGCCAAGTGATGGCAGTGCAGCACACTGAGCATCCCACCTTTGGTCTGCAGTTCCACCCCGAGTCTATTCTCACCCCTCAGGGCATGGAGATGGCCTTGGGCTTTATGGAGGTGGTGCGCTCATTCACAGCCTAGCGCGTCCACGAACAGCTACGTAAGCACACGTTCACGTTAAAGGAGCAACCATGATTAAGGAAGCCATCGAGAAGATCGTAATGAAGGAAGACCTCACCTACGACGAGGCCTACACCGTAATGCGCGAGATTATGAGCGGCGAGACAAGCGCCACGCAGAACGCCGCATTCCTAGCCGCGCT
>JAFWMI010000148.1 GCA_017513965.1 Atopobiaceae bacterium | reverse complement strand
TCGGTGACGACGCCATCCTTCAGAGGCACATTGAAGTCGACGCGCATGAGGATCTTCTTGCCGTCAACGTCGATGTCCCGCACGGTCTTCTTGGTAAAGGCCATGGGTATCAACTCCTTCAAAACGAACGAACCGAACAATATGCTTGTCACGTAACCCGATCAACGAGCGTCGTGGCAAAGAAAAGGGCGCGGCGCGGCCCTAAGAGCTGCACCGCGCCCCCTTTCCCAAGAGGAGTGTCGACTAGGCGACGAACTTCTCGAAGTACTTGATGGTGCGGACCATCTGGGAGGTGTAGGAGTTCTCGTTGTCGTACCAAGAAACAACCTGAACCAGATACTCGTCGTCGGAGACCTTCGACACCATGGTCTGGGTGGCGTCGAACAGCGAGCCGTACATCATGCCCACGATGTCGGAGGAGACGATCTCGTCCTCGTTGTAGCCGAAGGACTCGTTGGACTGGGCCTTCATCGCTGCGTTGATGGCGTCGACGGTGACCTCCTTGTCGGTCTTGATGACCGCGAACAGCAGGGTCGTGGAGCCGGTGGGCGTCGGAACGCGCTGAGCGGCGCCGATGAGCTTGCCGTTGAGCTCGGGGATAACCAGGCCGATGGCCTTAGCAGCACCGGTGCTGTTGGGAACGATGTTCACAGCGCCAGCGCGGGCACGACGGAGGTCGCCCTTGCGCTGCGGGCCGTCGAGGATCATCTGGTCGCCGGTGTAGGCGTGGATGGTCGCCATGATGCCGCTCTGGATGGGCGCGAAGTCGTTGAGGGCCTTGGCCATAGGAGCGAGGCAGTTGGTGGTGCAGGAGGCGGCGGAGATGATGTCGTCGTCTGCGGTCAGCGTCTCGTGGTTAACGTTGTAAACGATGGTGGGCAGGTCGTTGCCGGCGGGAGCGGAGATGACGACCTTCTTGGCGCCAGCCTTGATGTGGGCGGCAGCCTTGTCCTTGGCGGTGAAGAAACCGGTGCACTCGAGCACAACGTCGACGCCCAGCTCGCCCCAAGGCAGCTCTTCGGGGTTCGGCTTTGCGTAGATCGTGATCTCCTTGCCGTCAACGGTGATGCTGTTCTCGCCTGCGACGACCTCGTGATCGCGAGCATAGTTGCCCTGAGAGGAGTCATACTTCAGCAGGTGCGCGAGCATCTTGGGGGAGGTGAGGTCGTTAATAGCGACGATCTCGGAGCCCTCGTGACCGAACATTTGACGGAACGCCAGGCGGCCGATTCTACCAAAGCCGTTAATAGCTACCTTAACTGCCATACTTTCTCCTTTCGTGAGGCCGTCGAGGCACATCCTCGACGCGGCCAAACTCAACACTGCATGAGATTATACCCTCGGTCTGCCCTTTGTTCGGCTCTACTCCGTGAGCGTTGCGAATCGTCGGGTGAGTTGGTTTCCATCACAAAACCTACAGCCCTTGTGCTAAGGATGGGCACCTATCCGTTTTGATTAACCAATTGCTGCAGACGCAGGACTCGATGGTACATGGCAGACTTGGATGCGGGCGGATCGCAGAGCTTGCCCAAGTCCGTCAACGACATCTCGGGGTTTTGCGTGCGCAGCTCGCAGAACTCTCGCAGCGCAGGTGGGAGCGATTGCAAGCCAACCTGATTAGCCACCATGCCAATAAGATGGAGCTGGTCTGCACCCGAGCGAGACGACCGACGCTCATTGGCAAGCTCTGCGTTGACCCTGCGGTTCACCTTGTTCTTCACGCTCTTGAGCTGGCGCACCTGCTCGACGGCATATGCCGAACGACGCGCACCCATGCCTTGCAACAGCGCACGCACGTCCTCGTAGCTCTTGAGGTACACGGCAAACGCGCCACGCCGGTGGTTAAGACGCGCCTTTACACCCATGCGCCCCACAAGCCCCACGATTCCTTGGGCAAAGTCCTCCCCCGTCACCGCGATCTCGAGATGAAAGTCACCACGTGGATCCGCGACGAAGCCCCCTGCCATAAAGGCTCCTCGCACAAACGCACGTACGGCATCGTCGTCCACCAGCAGATGCTCGGGAACGCCCGTGGAGAGACCACGTCCCGGCACAAGAATGCCCAGTCGCACCAGGTCGTCGCCAAGCCGCTCCTGCTCGGGAATCTCTATGAGATAGTTGCGGGTCTTGCGCTGAACCGACCTGCGTACGGTAAGCATGGTCTGCAAGTCCAGATACTGATGCACCAGGCGCATCGCGGTACGCGCAACCGAGCCCGTCTCGGTGGCGATGCGTATGGAGTAGCGACCCGTCCCATAGAAGGAGAGCGTGCCGCACACGCGCATGAGTGCCGAGATCTCGGCGAGCGCGGCATTGGTGCCATCGCCATCCACGCGCGAGAGCTCGTCCTTAACCTCCGCCGTAAAGCTCATGCCATCATCACCGCTCGGCCGCCTGATGCTCGGCCCGAGCCAAGTCGCGGTGACTCGTGAGCACGTGATACCCCTCCGCCAACAGGTGCGAGGCTGTTTCCTCCGCGATGGCCACGGAGCGATGCTGGCCGCCCGAGCACCCCACGCCAACCGAGAGCCGGCTCTTGCCTTCGGCCACGTAGCCAGGCATCACCGCATCCAGCAGGGCAATCCAACGCTCGAGGAACGTCTTCGTTTGGGGATGCTCAATCACGAAGTCGCGTACGAGCGGGTCGCGACCGGTGAGGGGACGCATCTCTGGGTTCCAGTACGGATTGGGCAGGAATCGCACATCGATGATAATGTCCGCCTCCTCCGGCATGCCGTACTTGAAGCCAAAGGAGAACACGTGAACCTCCATGAGCTGCTGCTCGGTGAGGTGGGTGAACTCCTGCAAAAGCCGCGAGCGCAGCTGCTTGGGCTTGAGATTCGTGGTGTCTATGGTCAACGTCACATGCTTTTGCATCTCCGCGAGGTTCCTGCGCTCACGACGGATGGCGTCTATGGTCGTCTCGCCCTCGCGAGCGATGGGGTGCGGCCGGCGATTGAGCGCATAGCGGCGCAGGAGTGTCTCGTCGGACGCGTCCAAGAACAGCACGCCATACGAGTACTCATGGTTGGCAAGCTGCTCCAATGCGTCGTGGAGCTCGGTGAAGAACTCCTGGCTGCGCAGGTCGCACACCACGGCAAGGTGACGACCGATGCCAGAGGAAAGGCCACCCATCTGTGCCACGGCAAGGATAAGACTGGGCGGGAGGTTGTCGATTACGTAATAGCCCAAATCCTCGAAGGTGTGCATGGCCTCGGTGCGGCCAGCACCAGACATGCCCGTAATCACTATGACGTCGGGACTCTTGAGTGCCGATTCCTGAATGTGCGGACCGTCCTGCATGCGGCTCTCCCTTCAGACGGGCATGTGCATCTATATTAGTATAGCCCGAATAGGTCGACCGACTCCGTTGCACATACGGATTGGGGATAATTGCGACCGCTGCGGGCGGGGCCGGACGGATTCGCGACCGCTGCGGGTGGGGCCGGACGGATTTGCGACCGCTGCGGGTAGGGCCCAACGGATTTGCGACCGCTGCGGGTGCTGGGAGCCGCAGCGGTCGTCAATCGAACAAATACGACCCGCAGGGTTCGCGATCCCGACAACGCCGACCCGCAGGGGTCGCGATCCCGTTGCACCACCAACCATTCAGCCAGGACGTGCGAACGAACGGAACCTACTTCGCAGCCCTCACGCTCCTATAGCCGCTGAGCGTGCCTGCATAGGTTTTGCCCGAGGCCTTTCGCAGGGGGCACACGCGCACGTAATACCGCTTGCCGGCCTTGAGGTCCCGCACAGTGAACGACGTCTTGCCTGCCTTGGCCTTCTTGGTCTTGACCAGCTTGCCACCCTTTTTTGTATACACGTACACCTTATAGCCGCCGGTGGCCTTCTTGTCCTTCTTCCAACTCACCTTTATGGTGCCCTTCTTGGCGCCCTTCTTGGCCTTGACTTTGGAAGGGGCATGCAACCAACAGCGCGACGTTGTCGACCATGCTCCAGACTTGAAGCCCGCCACAGCACGTACGCTCACCTCGTAAGCCCCGCCCTTTTTGAGCGCGGAGATCGTGTACTTGAGCGACTTGGTGGCCTTCATCTTCCACTTGCCGCCGGACTTACGCCACCGAACCTCGTAGAACTCGGCACCTTCTACAGCCTTCCAACGCGCGACAAGCTTGCCCTTTCCGGGACGGCCTTTTGTCGAGAGTTTCGCGACCTTCGCGGGCACGGGATCCGCCACCGCGTCGGGAATCGAGATGCTCACGTCGCCCGTCGGCGTACCGAACACGCAGACCTTTCCCTCGGCGTTGTACTCTGCGGTAACACCGTCAATCGTGATGGGATTGAAGCTCTCAAAGTGGTAGCCGTCCTTTGGCGAGTAGGTGACTGCCTGCAGCTCGTTGCCCTTTTCGACGGTCTGCGTCGTCGTGCCGCTGGCGATTGCGTTCGAGCCACCAGTGAGCTTGACGGTCCAAATCTCGCCCTTCTTCATGTACTGCCCTCTTGTGTTGCCGTCATACACAGCCCAATTGGTGTTGTCGGCGGAGGTTATCATCGGCACGTTCCCAACGGTCAGATCCCCGTTGCCACCGCCGTTGTAGCCCCCACCGATGCCTAGAGCATTTTGGCCACCAGTCGCCACTACGGTACCGCCGTAGATGGCAACCGTGGCACCACTACCGGCGTTGCCACCACCAATGCCAGCGGCATTCTTGCCACCAGTCGCGATCACCTCACCTCCGTGCATGGCAATCGTGCCGCCGGCGACACCATCGCTGCCACCGATTCCGGCTTTGTTCTCGTCACCAGTCGCGACCAGCTTGCCAGTGCCGCCCTCCTCAGCGTATATGTTGAGGGTCACGCCGGCAGCAACCTCGACGCCCGCTTGAGCGGTCAATGTACAGCCATCGCAGAGGACGAGATTTAGCGTTTGCTTGACGATGAAGCGCTTTGCACAGGTCACGTCTTTATTCAAGACTATCCACTTGCCATATTGACTGCCCTGTGGAATATCCTCAAAGTCTTTCATATTCTCGTAGGTCGATACCGACTTCTTAACAAAGCTGGTGCCGTCCCACTCCAAGTAATAGGTACTGTCCTGCACCGTCAGCGCGGGATCCTGCTCGTCACCCAACCCCATCTCCGGCGCAAGCTCCACGGCTCCCTCTTCCAAGCCGTCCGCCAGCGCAGTCGCCGGCACCAGACCGGAAGCCATCGCCAGCACCATCGCCAGCAAAAGACTCAGTGCTCCTCTCCGCCATTGTCTCTTTTGCATAGCAACCCCTTCCTCTACTCGTTTTAGCGTCACCAGCCCCAACAATGGCCCGGGGAGCGAATGTCCCAGCTCAACCTGGCGGTCGGCGATCACCTACGTGATGCACGTTCACAAGCACCATGTCCAACTCAAAGACACGCTCGCCCCCACTTTCGCATCCCCACGCGAATGCAGCCATTATGTCAAATAATCATGGATTTCACAATTTCGCACTGCGTGCGCTGCTCCGGGAGGACGCGCTCGCGTGCTTTCCGGGCGCATCCGGGGCCGTTTTTGACTCACATGCACCGCCTTTTGGTGCACGTGAACTTTTAACGAGCAATTCTGGTTCACATGCGACGAACGGTTGCGCTCCTTATGCGCAAAAGCCCAGTTGGCAAAAGATATCATTTGATTGTTTATGTGCACGTGAACCCGTTCCGGCGGACTAGGGGCTCACGTGCACAAAAGACGGGTTCACGTGCCCCACGCCGCCCGCGCACAATCCAAAATCCGCATCCTCGACCCCACTACATACGTACATCTTGACCACGGACAGGACTGCCACGGCGCAGCACGCACAGCGCTGACAGAAGCCACTTCGTTGCTGTCGCTCGTAGGGCTGTACGCAATCGCGACCGCTACGCTGCGGACGCAACTACGCACAATGAACTTCATTGTGCGTAGTTCGAGCGCTACATGTCTCAGCCAACTGGGGTTTTATCCCGCTAGCGCCTATAACTACGCACACTACAATTCATTGTGCGTAGTTATAGGCGTCGGCACGCACGAACCCAACCACGAAGGGACAGACCCCCGATGACCCCACGCGCGTACAAGCTTCTATCGGCCGTGGCAGCGTTTGTACTTCTTCCCAGACCCGCAGGGGCAGGGGTCGTTGCGACCAACACGCATAATCGAACCGTATGGGTTGTAGAACATGCGTCGATTCGACATGCGGCCCATTATCTCGTTGGGAGACCAACCGTTGTTAGGCCACACGGGCAAGCCGTTGCAGAGGTTTTGCCAAAGATTGAGCAGCTGCTGCACCTGACTCTCGTCTGGCACAAAGCCGTTGTACTCTAGCGTCTCGAAGAAGAACTCCGCGCTGCCCTTCGTAATCCCCCACTTGGCATCATCAGTGAGGTCCTCCAAAACCTTGTCTGCGTAATAGTACTCGTCTGCCTCGTCGGGCACGTGTGCATCCAAGAAGTCACGCAAGGCTCGCGCCGGCGGCTGCTTCTCCTTCCAAGAAAAGACTGAGTCCTCGGCTAGCATCTGGGGAGTGAGCTCTCGCGGTTCCTTGCCCTTCTGCATATTGAGCAGGTTCTTAAGGTCCTCGGTAAGCTCGCCCTCCTCAATGGGCTTGGCATCGCTGAGCTTGCGTCCCTTGTCGTTAAGATAGAGCTCCATCAGCTCAAAATGCAGTAGATAGTCTCTCTCCTTCGTTGCCAGCAGGTACGCAGATACGAGCTCCTCCTCCATGGCATCCATGAGGTCGTCATGCAGGTCCTGTATGGCCGAGAGGTCATCGGGATACGCCTTGCGGTACTCTTCGAGAACCTCGGGATAGGAAACGATGCCCCGCAGCTCCACGACCTCCTCCACAAAGCGCATCAAGTTCTTGCGGCTTTGTGCCACCAGCCATCAAGCGTCTTTTTGATGACATTCTCCATGTCCTGCGAATCGCTCGAGGCATCCTGCTCACGCATGTGGCGCATTATTGCCTCATGGCGCTCTTCGTCGTCCATGCCCAAAAGTATGCTCGCGCGCTGCCCCTCGTGCGGGGCAGCCGCACGCTCCTCCAGTTCGATGGCATGGCGAAAGTCCTCAAACTCGCGCTCCTTGCGCTTGCGCTCGAGCTGAGGCGCTACCTCCATGAGCTGTTTGCCCGTGCGTGCCAACCTGCCCCCGCTCAGGGCGTCCGCCAACTCGCGATCGAGGGTGCCACGCATGTTGGGACCAATGTCTATGGGGTATAGCATCATGTGCTGGTCGTACACGATGGACTGAGCGTAAGGAAGCATCGTTGTCTCAACCATGGTAGGCAGGGTTCCCACCATGTCCTCAATCTCCTTGGTGAGGCCACACACCACAAAGACGTAGTTCTCGGCATAGAAGACAACGTCACCCGCAGGCGTGTGAGTAACGTAGAACGTATCGTGATAAGCGCTTTTCCACGACGAGACAACTCGTAAGTCGGACTTGCCAAGGCCATCGGGATTCTGGAGCACGTAGTCATCGATAATTGCCGGCTCGTTCCAGAGGGCATTTACAGTCTTGTACTGCCCCGCATCACCAATACCTCGTGGGGGTTCACCGGTCCAGAACTCCTCGTCTTCCACCACGCGCAGTCGATCATGCGCATAGGCACTCAGATTGTCGAACAATATGAAGAAACGTCTAGCATCTTTGCTGTTGAGCAGCATGAATAGCTCCCTTTAACCTTGGGTATCTGGCCCGGCGTCGTCAGTCACGTCCAAAGAAGCCTTGTGGAATATCCCACAGCAACACATTGCCGTCATAGGCAAACTGGAAATCAAGCTTCTCTCTTTCCCGGTAGTTCGTAGAGCCGTATGCCAAAACGTTACAATGAGCAAGAGCGCCATGTTACTTCGGGAAGGAGTACGCGATGAAGAAGTTCAACACCACGGGACTCTGTATTCCGCACAAGCACTACATGGTGAGCACCGACGAGCGCGTACGCCAGATTCGCGCCATGGTGGACGAGGGCGATTACTTCTGCATCAACCGCGGGCGCCAATACGGAAAGACCACCACCCTCTTTGCGCTCGAGGGTGCCTTGAGTGACAGCTATAACGTCGTTCGGCTTGATTTTCAGGCAATCAGTACGGCAGGATACCGAACCGAAGGTAGCTTTGTGGTCTCGTTCTGTCGCCTCTTGTGGCGCAAGCGCACAAAGCTCGGTATGCCTCATGGAGTGCGTGATGGAGTTAGCAATCTTTTAGCTGTAGATGAGGACCGCATAAGGCTAGACCAGCTCTTCTTCCTCCTCTCTGACTGGTGCGAGGAGAGCGATAAGCCACTCGTGCTCATCATCGACGAGGTGGACAGTGCCACCAACAACCAGGTGTTTCTCGATTTCCTCGCGCAGCTACGACTGCAGTACTTGGAGCGCGAAGAGGACCCAGAGGCTCCGGCCTTCCAGTCCGTCATTCTCGCTGGCGTCACCGACGTACGACACCTGCGCGCAAGAATTCGCGATGAGGACCAGCACAAAGTCAACAGCCCGTGGAACATATCGGTACCCTTCAACGTCGAGATGAGTTTCTCCGCAAAAGAGACTGCCCAGATGCTCGCGGACTATGAAGCGGACCACGAAACCGGCATGGACGTTGAGGACATCGCCCGGCAAATCTTTGACTACACGCACGGGTATCCGTTCCTCGTGAGTCGCATCTGTCAGATCGCGGACGAGGAACTCGTGGGCAACGGCTTCGCTGACTTGGCGACAGCATGGACCGAGTTCGGCATGGACGAGGCCGTGCGCAGGCTGCTATCCGAGACGAACACCCTCTTCGACTCGCTCATGGGCAAGTTGCACAACTACCCCGAGCTGCGCGGCAAGCTGCGGGCGCTCCTCATGCGCGGCGAGCAGGTCGGCTACGTCCCCGACGATAACGAGCAGCAGCAGCTCATCATGTATGGCTTCGCGCGGGTGGAGCATAACAAACTCGTAGTGGCCAATCGCGTGTTCGAGATGCGCCTGTACGTGTTCTTCGTGGGCGAGAGCGAGGCTGATCCCGGTCTACGGGTTGCAGCCGGTGCGGATCGGTCGGCTTTTGTCGCCGAGGACGGCGGGCTCGACGTACCCAAGATAATGGCGCACTTCATTCGCGACCACAACCGCATCCACGGCGATGCCGGCGAGCGTTTCCTCGAGGAGGAGGGTCGCGAAAGGTTCCTCACCTACCTCTCACCCATCATCAACGGCACCGGCACCTACAGTGTGGAGGAGCAAACGCGTGATCAGCGGCGTATGGACGTGGTCGTCCACTGGCTGGGCCGTCGCTATGTGATTGAGCTCAAGGTCTGGCGTGGGGAGCGCTACCACCAACGAGGCGAACAGCAGATACGCGCATACCTCGATTACTTTGGCCTTCGTGTGGGATACCTGCTTTCGTTCGACTTCCGTCGCACGAAGCGTCCCGGTGTGGAGCGCATCGCGCTCGGCGATGCCGTGCTGTTCGAGGGCACGGTGTAGCACCCCAACCTACTCGGCCTTTTGGGCAACGACCTCGCGCTCCGCGTCCCACGCGCGCAGCTCGCGCCAAATGTCATCGGCCACGGAAGCCGGCACGCCCTTTACCTGGGCAATCTCTTCTGGGCTCGCCGCACGCAACCGCTTGAGCGAGCCAAAGTGACGCATGATGGCACGTTTGCGCTTGGGACCCACTCCAGGTATCTCGTCGAGCACCGAAACGGTCATCGCCTTGTCGCGCAGCTCCCGGTGGAAGGTAATCGCAAAGCGGTGACTCTCGTCACGAACCTGCTTTATGAGGTAGAGCGAGGCGGAACCGCTCGGCAGCACGATGGGCGTGTCGTCCCACGGCACAAACACCTCTTCGTCGGACTTGGCCAAACCGCACACCGGAATGTCCAGGCCCAGCTCATCGAGTTGCTTGATGGCCGCCGTAAGCTGCGGCTTGCCGCCATCGACCACCAGCAAATCGGGACAAGAGCCAAACCGCTCGTCCGCCATGCGCTCGGGGCTGTAGCGACGTCCCAGCACCTCGCTCATGCTCACGAAGTCGTTCGCCTCGTCCAACTCGGCGCGGATCTTGAACCTTCGATACTGTCCCTTGTCGGGCCGGCCATTGGTAAACACGATCATGGAGGCCACGGTAAAGCGTCCATGCAGGGTGGAGATGTCGAAGCACTCTATGCGCAGCGGCGGCGCATCCAGCGCGAGCGCGCTTTCCAGCTGCATGAGCGCCTGGTTGGTACGGTCGTCCGCATAGCCCGTTCGCACCATGTAGCGGTTGAGCGCAAAGTGCGCGTTGCGCGACGCCATCTCCAGCAGGTGGTGCTTGCTCCCCCGCCGTGGCACGTGTATGTGGCACAGGTGGCCGCGCTTTGCCGAGAGCCAGTCCTCAAGCAGCTCGGCGTCCTGCAGCTCCACGCCCACGCACACCTCTGCCGGCACGTCTGCCGTCTCGTCGTAGTAGCGCTTGAGAAAGCCGTCTACCAGCTCTTCCTCGCTCACGTCGTTGCCCTTGTTGAGCACAAACTCGGCGCTGCGCACCGTAATGCCCTCGCGCACCACAAACACACAGGCACAGGAGATGGTCTCCTCGCGATAGATCCCCATAACGTCCGCGTTCACGCTCGACGAGAGAACCACCTGCTGCTTGTCCTGCAAGCCGTTCAACACCTCGAGGCGCCGCTTGAGTCGCCCTGCCTTCTCAAATTCCAGCTCCGCTGCAGCCTCCCGCATTTGCGTGGTGAGCTCCTCCAGCACCTCGGAGCGCTTACCCGCAAGGAACCGCTCCACCTGACGGATGTTCTTGGCATAGTCCGCCGTGTCGATGGCGCCCACGCAAACGCCTGGCCCCAGCCCCACGTGCGAGAAAAAGCACGGGCGCCCCTCCCGAGCCAGCGCAAGGTTGGCAACGGAGAGGTCGTCGGGGTGTGAGTCGAGATAGCGCTTGGCCTTCTTCCACTCCACGCACGTAGCCGTGCACACGGGAATGACCTTGCGCAGCGTCTCGATGGTATCGCGTGCCGCACGAGCGTCGGTATACGGCCCAAAATAGCGCGTACCCTTGCGATGGCGTTCGCGCGTGTACTTGATGGCCGGGAACGCATCGCTCTCGGTGATGGCAATGAACGGATAGCTCTTGTCATCCTTGTAGTCCACGTTGAAGTACGGATGATACTGCGCGATGAGGTTACGCTCGAGCACCAGCGCCTCGTGCTCGTTTTCCACGACCACGTAGTCGAAGCTCTTCACGACCTGCATCATAAGAGGAATCTTCTCGCGGTCGTCCTGCAGCGTCACGTACTGGCGCATGCGCGCACGCAGGTTCTTCGCCTTGCCCACGTATACGACCACGCCCTTGCCGTCGCGCCACAAGTAGCAGCCAGGCTGCTGAGGCACCTGCGCAACCTGCTCGGCCAAGCTCGGGGCACCGTCATGCTCACCACGCCAAGACGTGGTGAGCGGGCTTGGGCGGCTCGTCGAACGCGGATCGGCCATGCTGGCTACACGCGTTCGCGCAAGATGGACACCACGTCATCCACGCGATCGGGAGCAACGTCGCACGGCAGGCCAATGGTGCCGGCATAGGCCGTCTTGTAGGCATACACCTCTTGCTCGGAAACCCCGTAGCGGCTGATGTCTGCCGCACCAGGGTAGAACGGCATGCGATACCAATCCACGGCATAGAACCCCGACGCCGCGAGGTCGGCCCGCACCGAGTTCGACAAACCCTCGTTGGGCAGCACCACCGGGAAGCGAATGAGCGCCTGCTCGGCAGCGATGCCAAACGCGGCTTCGGGCACCATCTTGTTCCGCAGGCCGTCCAGCAGCTCGCGATAACGAGCGACGCAGGCGATGCGCCGCTGCTCGTCGTCGTCGAGCGTGGCGAACATGGGAAGAATCTGCTCCACGATCCATGGGCTGGGGAGATAGGACTCATACGGGAGCCCGCCCAAGCGTTCGACCTCAGCCACGGGAGGCTCATGGAGTCCGCGTGCCAGCATGGAGGCCCTCAACGCCCGTGCCGCCCCACTCGGAAGGTGCGAGAGCACGCGAACCTGATTGCGATAGTCGCGCGTGGCACGCCTCAGCCGCGCGGGAAGCTCGGGCAGTCCGCTCAGCGTCTGTACGATGCGCTGGCGCACCGCCTCGTCGCCCATGCGCGGGTTAATCCAAAGCGCGCCACCAAAGTAAAGGTTCGAGAAGGTCTTCTCGATGCCAAAGGAATGAATCGAGATGTCGGCGACCGGCGCACCCTCATCATCGCGTGCCATGCGGGCAAGGCAGTGCGCGCTGTCCTCAACGAGCAGCGCACCCGCATCGTGCGCACGCTGCGCCGCCATACGCGTCGCTGCCTCGTCAATCATGCCGTACGAGTGCTGCAGCAAGAGCGCCCTCGTCTGCTCGGGCAGCTCGAGGCCCTGCACGTCCACGCTCAAGGTGGCGGGAGCGATGGGCGCATAGTAGGGGTCGAGCCCGGCCGCAATAATGGAGTCGACAGCCGTGCATCCGGTAAAGAGCGTCGTGACCACTCGGCCGTCTCCGTGCACGTCGCGCATGGCCGCAAAGCACTCCCGCATCCCATAGCGTGCCTTGAACACGAGGAACCAGTCTTTCTCACTCGTTCCCGTACGCTGTGCGAACGCCCGCTTGAGCTCCTCGAATACCGGGCTGGCGTCGTTGTTGCTTGCCATCTTCTTTCCTCTCGTACTAGGCGGACGGCATGTACTTCTTAAACTTGCGCGCCTGATTCTGGGTAAACAGCCTGGCCCAGGCCTTATGGCCAACATTGTCGCCACCCTCTGTGAGCGGGTTGTGCGCCCTGCCGTCCCAATAGCACGCGAGTACTTGCTCCCTCAGCGCGGGGTCGGCAACATACGACTCAGCCACCGACGCCGGAACAATGGTGTAGAGGTTGGGTGCATACGCCTCGCGGTAGCTCACCTCTCGACCCAGCACATACTCATCCACGATGGGACGAACGAAGCTTATGCCGCCAAGCGTTACGTAATAGGTGTTGCGACCCGGACGGGTGTTCACCTCAAAGAAGCGATAGCTGCCGTCGCGATCGTCGTACTTGATGTTGAAGTTGGCGTAACCACGATACCCCGTGGCCTTGAGGAACTTGGCAGCGTCCTCCACAATGCGGTCGACCTTCTCGGAGAGGATGCACACGGGGTTGCCCAACGCGTGCGGCGAATGGTCCTGCAGTGCCACGCGACCGCCAGCCACCACGCGAAGGTTGCCCTCTGCGTCCGAGAACGTGGTGAGCGAGCGAATGGCATCGTCCCCGCCGGGCACGAAGTCCTGCAGGATGAGCTTGCCCTGGTAGTCCGAGGCACAGATGGCCGCATACGCCTCGCTCAGCTCCTCGGGGCCCTGCAGCTCATAGATCTTGCGCTTGCCCTCGAACTCGACCTTTTCCCAGCTGGCGGAGTTGGAAGGTTTGGCAATGAGCGGGTACGGGTATGCGGTCGCATCGAAGTCATCGCTCTTCTCTGCGCAATCCAGCTCCCACGTCTTGGGATACGCAATACCCAACTCCTCGCAGATCGCATAGAAGCGATCCTTTTGCGTAATATCGTCGAGTAGCTCAAAGTCGATGTAGGGAACCACATACCACGGAGAAAGCTCGTCCTTGTGCGAGGACAGCACGCGCACCTGCCAGTCCGCCAGGCCAAGTGCCATGCCCACTTTGCCCTGCGCCGCAAGCTCGCGACCCAGTACCAGCAGGTAATCCACCACGGCACGCTCAACGCCCATATTGGGCACGATGCGATAGTCAACGAACGAGGAAGACGAGGTGATCTTGATGTCGATTGACGAGAGCACGATGGGCTTTATGCCGTATGAGTAGAAGAACTCGCGTCCATAGCAATAGGCAAGCAGGTCTCCACCTACGATGACAGGAACCAAGCGATCCCGCACGTCCTGCACGTCGTGGATGAGCGCAAGGTTGGCGGGAGCCGTCGGCGCATCCGCATCGGCCTCTCCGGCCTCCTTGCCAGCGGGCAGCGCCGCAAGCGACACAACGGTGCGCGCCACGGCACGGGCCCCTTCCTCGTCCACGTCGGTTGGCAGCGCCAAGGCGCCGGCCGAGAGCCGTGCGCTGGTAGGCACCTTGGACTCGTCGCCATCCCAAAAGTACAAGGAGCCGTCTACGCCGGGGAAGATGAGCGGACGATACCAAGGCACCGCATAGTAGCCCAGCTCGGAGATGCGTTGCTCCACGCGCTCCGCCAGCATCGTCGACTCAAGCGCAACGGGAAAATGTAGCAGGGGCTGCCCTGCCAAAAGATCGAGGTCCGTGGGCAGCAGTTCGGGAGAAACCACGCCGTCCTTTAGCGCCTTGCCAAACTCGTCCACATAGGCAGCGACGCAGGCGCGCCGGCATGCCTCGTTTTGGTCCAGATTGGCGAGCGCATCGGTTACGCGCTCCGCTACCCAGGCGCTCGGGGCATACGGCTTGAGCGGCAACGTTCCCTTGCGCTCCGCTTCTGCCACGGGCGGGTCAAACGCGCCCGTCTGCGCAAGCGTCTCTCGCATGGCAGCGCTCAAACGACTGGGAACCCGCGTAAACACGCGCATCTCGTTCCTGTACGCACGGGCAACGCGGTCCAGGGTGTACGGAATGGGCTCGAGCGCAGAGAGGGCCGCGACCATACGAGTGCGCAGGGCCTCGTCGGCCATGCGAGGGTTCACCCAAATGGCTCCGCCAAAGTACGAGCCGTGCAGGCTCTTCTCGGGGCCAAACGAATGGATGGACACGTCACCCAGGGGCAGACCATCCTCGCCCACCGAGAGGCGCGCCGCGCAGTGGGCGCTGTCCTCAACAAAGAGGGCTCCCGCATCGTGGGCGAGTTGCGCCAGGCGCGCGTCGGCAACCGGGTCGATGATGCCATGCGTGTGCTGGTCCACCACCGCCACGACGTCGTCGTCGAGCGTGAGGCCGTTGGGGTCAATCGCAAAGGTGGTTTGCGAGATGTCGGCATAGCGCGGCGTGAGCCCAGCCGTAAGAATGGGATCGATGGAAGTGCAGCAGGTAAGAAGCTGCGTAAGAACCGCACCACTCCCCCGCTCCTCACGCAACGCACGGAAGAGCACCTGCATGCCATAGCGGGCCTTGTACACAGGGAACCAATCCTCTGCCTGCGTGCCCGTGCGGCTCGCCAGCACATGGCAAAGGATCCTAATCTGGGGTATGTCTCTGGCCGTCTGTGCCATTTTGTCCTCCTCGACGGATTGATCCAAGCTAGCGTTCGTCGCTTGTGTCCTGCTGGGCGTTCGCCGACGTGTTGCGCTTGCGATTGAGCTCGAGCGCCTTGTTCATGAGGCCGTAGAACGGGCTGAGCGGACGGTCAAACGTGCCCACCCAGTACACCGGTTCCTTGGAGAACAGCAGCTTAAAGTCGCTGATACCGTCGTTAAGCAGGCCGTTCATGTCGTAGAGCACGGCACCGCGCTCCTTGGCCGCCTTGATGCCTTCCCACTTGAGCAGGTAGTTGGCTCGGGTGCGCTTGCCCTCGTCCGTAACGGCACCCCAGAGCTCAAAGGCAGTGCCCGAGGTGGTCGCGTTCCACAGGAAGGACTGCATCCTGCCCTCGTACTCCGAGACGAACAACTGCCCAACGCCCTCCAACTCGGTAAACGCAGCACGATAGAACTCGTCGGCATGCAGTGCAAAGCCGTCGGCGTCTGCCGTGGCATGGTACATGGCAAGGATCTCGTCGAGGTCGTCGGCTGTTCCCGGACGACACGTCACGCCGTCACGACCCGCCTTGCGAATGTACTGGCGGCACTTCCGGTTGGGGATGCCCTTCATGATCTCGTCTTCGGTGCGAGTGAGGTCGATGGTCGCAGTCTTGGCTATGAGCGCATGCTCGCTCGGCTGCCACGCATCGGACAGGTTGAGCTCGGTAACGGCCGGCTCGATCTTTACGCTTACCGCACGCATGTTGTGACTGCACCAGTCTGCCACGGCATCTGCGACTTCCGCGAGCCTGTCGTTGTTTGCGGCAAAGGGCCCTCGCGGGATATAGGCAAGACCGCCAAAGGGGCCGGGAAGCGAACGAAGCAGTATCTGCGCCCCGCCAACCAACTCCCCCTCTTCCTCGCAAAGAATGCGGAAGGCCGTCCAAGGACCCGTATGCTCCTTCAAAGACCCCCACTGCCACGACTGCAGCGGATGGGCACCCAACTCCTCAACGCGCTCGCCCCACTCAAAGCGATTAGAGATAACGCGGATGTTCATGAGACTTGTCTCCTCCTTGCATTGTGCCTCCATATGGAGGCAGTGTCCTCGTGCATCATACGTCATCTGTCGCACGCGTTATGGCACGCATGCGACAGGCAAAGAAAGAACATCATGACGGCTACGCGCGCAGCGGCTCACAACTACCCGCGATGCAGCACCCTCGCAACCAGCGAGCGAATGGTGGATGACTCCGGTAGCTTGAGTGCGATGGCAAGGCCAAACGTCACCGCCACCGCCGGTATTCCCGCTGCGGCTAGGTACAGAACCGCTTGCAAGGCGGAGCTTCCCAAAGGTGCCACCACATGTGTGAGGGCCGTGTACACGCCAAATCCAACGGCCGCACCCGCGGCGCCCAAGGCAAGCGAGCGAAGGGCGGCAACCAGCATCGAGCCAACGCCTATGCGCCCGAGCTTGCGGCGCAGCTGTGCGAGCGTAATAAAGTCCACGATGGCAAAGATCGCCAGCGAGCTGAGGGGAACCATGTTCAGGCCAAACGACTGCGTAAAGGCCAGGCAGAGCCATATCTGCACGGCGCCACCCACGATGTTGGCTATGGCATACAAATGCATGCAGCGCAATGCCGAGCACGCCTTTTGCAGATAGGTGCATATGCCATAGAGCGGCAGCGAGAGCGCGAGCACGCGCAGGTAGCTTGCCGTGAGGGCAATCTCGTCCGGCGTGAACCGACCCGCCGCCATGAGCGTGATGAGCGGCACCGAGAACACCACCAAATAGAGCATGAACGGCGAAAGGAAGAAGAGCACCTGGCTGGTACCGCTTGCGACCCCACGCACGAACCCACCCATGTCGTCCTTAGACACCAAGTCCGAGAGCTCGGTGAACATGGCCGTGGTAATGGGAATCGCAAGAATGGCGTAGGGCAACGTGTACCAAAGGCGCGTGTAGTACGCGATGGACGAACCCGCAGGGGTAACCGAAAGCGCGCTCGACGTCTGCACGGATACCGTGGCAAAGGACGAAATGGTCACCACGAGCGATGGAATGCCAATGGAGAGCGTCTCTCGCAAGGCCGGATCGCGCAGGTTGACGTACGGGCGCAGCCGAATGCCATGCTTGCGCAGCGAGGGTAACTGCATGACCACCTGTATGGCAACGCCGAGGGGGTTGCCGATGGCCAGGACAAAAATCGCGAGGGCAGGCTGGCTATCCACGAGGGCGGCGTAAATGAAGAACGACGCCGTGCATACCACGTTGTTGAATATGGGGGCGGCGTTGCTCCACAAATAGTCACGCTCGGCGTTGAGCACGCCCGAGATGATGGACGAGAGCGCATAGAGCACAACCTCTATGGCAAAGAACCTAAAGAAGTAGGTAGCCAGGTCAAAGTCGAACTCAGACGTTGCCCCAAAGGACTGCGTCCAAATGGCCTGTCCCGCAAACACGATGCCCAGGAGCGCCAAGGCTCCCATAAGAATCGTGACCAGAGAGAGGAGGTTGGAGGCGTATTTGTTGGACCCCTCCCTGCCCAGCCGTTCCTTAACCGAGAGGTACACGGGCAGGAACGCCGTTGCCAACATGCCACCCATCACAAGCTCGTAGAGCTGGTTGGGCAGGTTGTTGGCGACCGTGTAGCAACTCGACGTCACCGTCACGCCAAGCGCCATGGCCTGTCCCCAGGTACGGAAGAATCCCGTGATGCGGCTCACGATTACCAATGCGCTCATCAGGGCCGCAGAACGGCCAACGGAGACGGCACGCTCCTCGCCCTCGTCGGATACGTCGGACGCAACCGGCACCTCTTCGGTCTCTGTCGCGTCATCTTCTGGCGCTATGGAATCGAGGGGCTCAATCGCTCCCGTATCCCCTTCGTCCCATGCCGCAAGCGCCTCTGGCGACAAGTGTTTGGGAACGTATCGCTCAGCCTTGCCGCCCCCTACCTCACGCATGGGCTACTCACTCCTCAGCTCGCGATAGAAGCAGGACCTGTGCCCCGTGTGGCAGGCGGGACCGGGTGAATCCACCTCAACCACGAGCGTATCCGCATCACAGTCAACGAGCACACGTCGCACCTGCTGCATGTTGCCGCTCGTGGCACCCTTGTTCCAAAGCTCTTGCCGCGAGCGCGACCAAAACCACGTGGTTCCTGTCTCAAACGTCAGCCGCAGGCTCTCCTCGCTCATCCATGCCACCATAAGGACCTCGCCCGTATCGTACTGCTGCACCACAGCCGGAATAAGGCCGTTCCCGTCCAGTTTGAGCCGAAGGTCTGCCAGTGCCACCGTTTCCATATGTCCCCCTTGGTTTTGCATGCAACGCTACAGTATACGCCTGAGCGCTCGGGCAAGACCGCGAGAAGGACTCAATACCATCGAGCTGCGAACAAGGGCATCGGAATATGCTGCCTAGCAGAAGAATTTGTCAACGATCGCGGGATGGTCAAAGCCCCAATCCTCCTCGACGCCACGTGCCGTACGAATGAACCCGCTCTTCTCGAGGACGTTCGCCGACGCCGGGTTGTCCACCATGACGCTGGCCGTGATGATCTCTATGTCGGTCTTGCCATACAGATAGTCCACCATGAGGCTCGCCGCCTCGGTGGCATAGCCACGTCCCCAATAGCACTCGCGCAGTCGGTAGCCAACGCTCACCTTGTGAAGCTCGTCGCGCAAACCATAGAATTCGGCAAAGCCGGCAAGCTCACCCGAATCTTTTATGCGCACGGCCAGAATCAGCGACTCCTTGTTCTTGAACAGGTCCTCATAGAGGAGCGCAATGGTCTCGTGAACGTCCTCGCGTTGCTTCTCGAACAGATAGGTAGGCAGGTACCTATACACATGTGGGTTGTCAATCAGGTCGTGCAGGGAGTCCGCATCGGAATCGACCACTCGATCCAGCGCGATTCGCTCTCCTTCAATACGGGGAACAGACCCAAACAGCTTTATGCGATGCTCTTTGGAACGCTCTTGAATGTTCTGCAGCAGCAGTCCAATCTGGTGCCCAAGCAGTTTGCTCTTTTCGTAGGAGTCGAACAGCTGCTTGCGCTCCTCGTGGCGCGCCGACCAATCCCTAAGCCACATCTTGCCTTCCATATGCTCAGCAACCTTTCGCTCGTCTTATGGCAGTGCTCCCACAGGGCGTATAAACGTATACTAGCGGAGGCGCGAAGCTTCATGCCCCGCGCCTCCGCCACATGCATTTGTTAGACCGATACGTGAGCGCTACTCGGTCGCGGTCTCGTTTAAGGCAACGTCCGTGACGTTCTCGTCGGCATCGGCGGATTGCCCTTCACCAAAGACCTGGTCGAGCTTCATCTGCTCGGCCTCCTGCATCTCCTCATACGTCGCGGTGGCCTCAGGCATGGGATCCACGGTGGTCTTGTTGTGATCCGAGAGGACCAAGTTCCATACGGAAGTGATGTCCTCGTATACAACCTTCTTGTCAACGGACGCAATGCTTCCGTCCTCATCGAAGCCGATGGTAATCACGGCCTCCTTAACAGGGCTGCCGGACTCCTTTAACATGCTGAGCGCCTCATCGGACGCCATGTACTTCTCTGGGTCGAGCGTAAACGAATAGAAGCTCATTCCTTCCGCTTCGCTCTTCTCTATCTTAGCCGTGCATTCAACAAGCGTGCCTTCCTCGCCAATGATCTGACCGAGGTACGACCCCAAGCCACCGGCGTACGCGATGTCAAACTGCTCGGTTGTGCCAGAATACACTGGTCCGTCGGTTACGAGCACCGCGTCGTCGCCATCGGTGTAATAGACCAACTTGACGCCAAGGACTTCTGCCTCGGCGCTTGTCTTTACCGTGTCGCCGCTCTCGTCGAATTTGTAGACGGTTTTTGTCGAGAGCTTCTCTCCATCCTTTGCGTTAGTTGTGGTCATCTCTTCTTCCACCGTCACCGACTTGCACTCGGGAACTGCCGCCAGAGCAGCTACGAATTGAGCGGTGGTTTCTTCCTGCGATTGCCCAGCTGCCGTCCCATTGGTGGCCGTATCGTTCGCCGTGGTCTCTGCGGGCGCAGGCTCGTTTGTGGATGCAGCTTGCTGCCCACCACATCCCGCCATCGCACCGGTGGCAAGCGCAAGGCTCAGTACTGATGCGACGAAGGTTGCACGTTTCATAGTGACCCCTCTCTGGTTGCCAATGGTAACAGTATAAACGATTTACACTTAGCCAACATCAGACACATTATTACTTAGTGATGTTGGAACGTCCTCAAAGTTCATGCGCGTGTAGGGCGAGACGGCACGCAGCGCCGCATCGCGCGCCTCGCGCACGTGGTCCATATCCTTGAGCACAAAGCGCATCTTTGCCCAAGTGCCGTACTCCCCTATCTGCGTGAGCAGAATCCAAGGATCACGCTCCAGCTCGGCGACCTCCTCCACGGCCTCCTTGGCGAGTCGCTCCATGATGGGGATTACCTCATCCAAGTCACGCGTGTCGTTGGTAAACGAGAGCACGGTGGAAACGAGAAACGCCGGTTCGATCTTCTCCACCTCGCCTGAGTTGATCACCGAGTTGGGAATGGTGTGGACGGTGTTCTCGAAGTCCTTCACGATGGTCTGCCGCCACGTGACGTCGAGCACCATGCCCTCGGTCGAGCCAATCTTTACGTGGTCACCAGGCTGTACGATCTTCATGAGGGTAACCTGAAGACCACCGATGAAGTTTGACATGGTGTCTTGCATGCCCAGCGACAGGGCAACGCCACCAACGCCGATGGCAGCCACGATGCCACCCACGTTAACGTTAAAGCATACGGAGAGGATAAATGAGCCGCCGAGCGCCCAAACGCCTATGCGTACGATGTTCTCGATGAGCGAGCTTGCCGGCAACGGCGCCTCATCGCTGGAAAGCAACTTGCGCACCAAGCGCACTGAATAACGTGATACCAAAAGCGTGATGGCAAGCAGCACGATCGCAACGATGATGGCATGTTCCCCACTTGCCGCAGAGAAGAAACCCTTGATCCACTGATCCATACCCAAGTCCTTTCGCCGTAAGATGCGCAACGATTCTACACTAACAGCCATTAGCAATAGTGACCATTGGCAGGCATGAAGGCAAAAGCGCGCCGGATAACCGGCGCGCTCGAATGCTCGTTAATCCCACGTATGGCTGAGCCACAACTCCTACGCACGCACACCCGCGAGCTCGTAGTGTCCCTTGCTGGAATCGATATATATGGTGAGGTTGTCCCCTACCACCTCACCGCGAAGAGAGTATTTTGCGCCTCAACGCGGCCTCGTTGTATGCCTCGAGGGGCTCCAACTTCGCGCCTATCATATCCAAGGCATCGGTACTCGTGATGGCAGCCGTCTCGTACACCACGGCAAAGATGTCGTTCTCGTATGAATTCTCGGTATCATTTGCCCAGTTGTATGCGCTATGCGCAATGTTCTGGGCGGTTTGGGCCTTGATTGACTCATAAAGGTCGGCCAACGTCTCTAGCTCGTTAAGATGCACGCCCAACGGCAGGGAGCGAACGGGCAGACCTCCCGCATGCTGCTTGCGCTTGTCCGCACGGTTGTGGAATGAGAACGTCGTCACCACGTCTGGGTTGCCACTCATCTTGGAGAGCGTGAGGGAGACGACCGCGTTCACAAAACCGTTTGGTGTAATACCGCAGATCTTCTCCATGTTGGCAAGACCCTCGGGCGTAAGCTCAGTATCAATGAAGCGACGCCCGTTGATGTTGCCGGTCTCGTCCTTGTCCTCCGGAATCTCGCGGCACCAATCCACGCCTTCGTAGTTGTCTTGATAGAACTGGAACGACTCGCGATACGCGCTCGTGTTGCTGAGGCGCTCCTCGTCCTCCAAGTATGAGTAGTAGGTATCCAGCTCCAAGTCCATGCCCATATAGGCGTGAACTATGGATGCGAACACGAGCTGCAGGCTCGACCCGTCCATGACCACATGGTGGAACACAATGAACAGGTAGGCGTTGGTGTCCGTCTTGATGCAACGCATCTTTACCATGGGTTCGCCAATAAGATTCATCGTGGGAATCTGGCTCCCACGCAATTACTCAAACTCGGCATCGCTCAAATACTCAATCTCGAGCGGCTTTCGCACAGACTCGTCGTATCGCTGCTGGAGCTCGAAGTCCTCGCCAAACTCGAACACCGTGGAGAAGATGGGATGGTTGGCAATGGTGGCACGACCAGCCTCCAAAACCCTGTTGATGTCTGCGTCCTTACCGAACGAGAACAGGAACGGGATAATCCACATGGGAGCCTTGGGCGTAAAGAGCTGCGTGTCAATAACGCTACGTTGCATAACCGGCACCTGATGCGGTACCTTGCGGGCGCGCATCTCCTTCTCTTCCTCGGAGATGTTCTCCATGCCTTCCGTCTTCTCGCGGTAGATCTTCGCAATCTCCTCGGGCGTTCGACCCCGGTAGATGTCGATGGCAGAGAGCGTGTCCAAATCCATGGCAGCCAGTATTTGCATGGCCTTAACGGAGCTTCCGCCCAAGTCGTAGAAGTCCTCGGTAATGTCCACGTTAGGTACGCCGAGCACCTCCTCAAACGCCTTGCATAGGCCGAGCTCGAGCTCATCACGTGGGGCAACATACTCCTTGCGCGTAATGGCAACGCGCGGGTCGGGCAAATCCTTGCGTGCGAGCTTGCCGCTGGGGAGTAATGGGGGACAATCTCTCAGTACCTCCCCCTTTAGTACGGTCAAACCATTTGGGGCCGGGTTCCCGCTCAACGCGGGTCGTACCCGGCCCTTCGTCATATCGCGACGCGTCGTCGGCACCCGCAAGCCTGCGCGTTAGCCGGATGACCGTCCCGTCGACGCTCAAATGGCGTCACGCGGACAAATGGGCAGGGCCGCTTCCCGAATCGAGGCCATCTTGCCCCTCCAGAGCAGTCCCATCTGGCTGAATCGGGTGTGTTTCGAGCGGAGGCGACCCAAAAAAGCCGTCAGTTTGATACTTTATGTGCACGTGAACCCCATGTTGGATCGACAGGGTTCACGTGCACATAAACTTTCAAAACGGATTCGGATTTATCAGGCGTTATGCCGATTTCGCATACCTTTTTTCGTCGCTCGTGAACTTTTCTAAGGTCCCACTGGTTCACGTGCACAAAACGCGCCACGAGAGCCACATGCCCACACCCATCCTAGCTGGGGTTATGCTGGAACATTATATCCGTTGATGGTGCATGTGCGAGCGAGGTCGTCACCGCCACCTCACGCTCCATGGCAGCGGTGACTAAGAACGGCTTTTTTACTCGACACACACCCAGAAAACACACGGTTCTCGTGCGACTTCCCTACGACTCAACCAAACGCTGCAAGCAAAGCGAGAGCTCCCCCATGAGCGTGAGCCCGTCGTATCTGCGACCGGTATCAACTCGGGTATTGCTTCCTCAGGGACAAATTTGGCGAGCTCCTCGCGCAGCTCGTCCATGTCGGGCAAGAGGTCGCACCAAACAAAGATCGCCTGTGGCGCAACAGTGCATATCACTGAACCCAAATGGCAGGCCGTAAGCTCGCACATTCCATCGTAGCGCCACGCCGCCTCATCCAAGCTCATGGATAGTGCAAACTTGCCCACAAGATAGCGCATGGTGCCACCAAAGCCCTTGCGCCCACTTCGGGTCTTGCCATTGAGCACATAGCCTTCCTCGCACACAAGGTTGCCTATGGGCTGTGCGTGGAACACCAAGTCATCCCAGTCTGCCTGGCTCACGTAACATCCCGCTGCAGCTGCCGTGGCACTGTTGTCTATGAACACCGGCACACCAAGCCGGTCGCTCAAACGCGAGGCAACATCCATCGTAACGGGGCCGCTCTCATGCCACACGTCAACCTTGCCATGATGCACCACACCTGGAATGGCAATACCAACGGCATCAAAAGACTCAATTGGATATCCGTTGAGCCGCAGTGTCACGATCAGGTCGTTAAACGCCGTTTCCATGTCGAACCAAGAGCGAACCAGTGTTCCGCGCAGTCGCTCTTCGCCCTCGACCAAAACCACGTAGCTAATGGTTGGCTCGTCATAGCGCTCCACATAGCTCAGGCTCAGTATGGATTTGGTGCGATCGAAGTCTCGGGCAAAGCGAAGGTCACCCTTGGCGACGATTCTCTTTGTTTGGAGCGCCTCCATGAGCAGACGTAGCGCCCCATTGGCATCGTATGCTCCATACACCGAAGCAGGAAGCTCCAGTACCGTAACCCCTGGCAATGCCTCGCGCACTTCCTTGAGCCTATGCCCAACCTGAGGCGCGAGTAGAACTGCCTCAAAGGAGGTCCCGTCCTCCATAGCCTCCTCAACCGGTTTGGCACAAAAGTCGTATCCCAAATCGAACTCGGTTGCCAGCTCATTGAGCTTGTTCGCAAAGAAGGTCGTCGTCATGCCACAGGTGCAGCTCAGCAAGACATGTCGCGGCTCTTGATGCAAGGTGGTATCGAGCACGGAGGTCATCTCCAAGAACAGCTTACGCGCACGTTCTGGGTCCTCTAGCTCAAAGTGCAAGAAGAACAGTGAGGAACCATCGCTCTTCTTCTCAAGTCTGAGCTCAACGACGGTTTGGTCATCCAAATCGTAGAAGTTTACCCAACCATCAACGCCCTCGCCTTTAAGCACTAGGCCACCATTCGCACCCTCTTCGATGGTCACGTCGTCGAGGTCTTGCGACAAGATCCAATCCCGGTAGGCAGCCACCTTGTCGTTTGTATCGGTCATATGGCACATCCCTTCCACACGCGCATTAAGGGTATTGTAACGTCACAGGTCTTCTGGGGGGTTGTGATGGCACCGTAACCTCATCAGACCGCATGTGCACACAAAACTGACTTGAGAACCCCTCACGTGTGCACAAATCACCCAGAAGCGCGCACGCGCGGCCTCCTCGGGACACTTTTGTGCGGAACCCCCACTGTCACCCTGTGATGTCGCGTCGCGATGACGGCTGACGCTGAGCAAGACGATGGTTGAGGAACACACCCGCTATGAGGATGTAGAACAGGAGGTACATCCAAAACAGAAGCAAGGCGACCGTGGCCAGGCTGCCATACAGCACGGTGTAGTTGCCAAACTGGTCCACATACAACCGGAACCCCAACGAGAGAGCACCGCAACCCACCAGCGCGAACGCAGCACCTGGCAGCTGTGCCGCAAAGCGTCTGTTCCCCGCAGGCAAAAAGGTATAGCAGAGGGCGAGCGCAAACACGCCAGCCACAACCGTTATGGCTATGTTCGTAAACGCCGTAATGGTGTGGTGATTCAGCAGGCTCGGAATGTGTCTTGCAAAGGTGTGCAGCAGGCTGTCACCAAAGATGAGCCACATGGTCGCGGCAAGGAGCACGCCCATAACGATCACTGCCACAATCGATATAACCGCGACCACAACTGCGTTTCTTTCCTCTCGCTCCCGGTATGCGGCGTTGAGACCCACGCGCATCGCCTTGGCACCCTTGGATGCCGACCAAAGGAGCGAAAGCGTGGAAAGCGAGAACGCAAGGCCTGATCGGTCGAATGCGTCCGAGACCAACGCATTCACGAAGCCACTCAGCGCGTCGGGCACGAGCGCCGTGAGGAAGGTATAGACGTCCAGCTGGCTGATTCCCGTAAACGAGATGAGCGAGATGCACAGAGCGAGCAGCGGCACCAGCAAGAGGAACGCGTAGTAGGCAATGCTCGACGCGTGCGTCGCAGTACTTACCAACGAGAACTCATACCATATCCTCTTCGCTTCCCTGAGCCAATCCAGACCTTCCCCCTCAGGGGCGCTCACCTGCCGCATTAGAAGTCCAGACGCACAGGGATGCCTTGCGACGCCATGTATTCCTTGACCTGTCGAATGGAGAACACGCCAAAGTGGAAGACGCTTGCCGCAAGCACTGCGTCCGCCTCTCCCTCAATAACGCCTTCGGCAAAATGCTCGAGCGAGCCAACGCCACCAGAGGCAATCACCGGGATGGGCACCGCACGCGAGACCTTGCGCGTTAAGGCGAGGTCAAACCCCTCCTTGGTGCCATCGCGATCCATGCTGGTGAGCAGAATCTCACCCGCGCCACGTCGAGCGGCTTCCTCGGCCCAAGCAACCGCATCGATGCCCGTGGCAATTCTGCCACCGGCAAGAAAGACTTCCCACTCGTCGGCACGGCCACGTCGCTTTGCGTCTATGGCACAGATCACTGCCTGGCTTCCAAACGCCGTAGCGGCCTTGCTGATGAGCGAGGGGTCCCGCACCGCGGCAGAGTTGACGGACACCTTGTCGGCGCCTGCGGCAACCATGCGCCGCATGTCGGCGACCGTTTTGAATCCCCCACCCACGGTATAGGGAATGCGCAGCTCGGCGCTTGCGTGCGATGCGAGCTCTATGGTCGTGCCGCGGTTGTCGGACGTCGCGGTTATGTCCAAGAAGACGACCTCATCGGCACCTTCCGCGTCGTAGGCGCGAGCAAGCTCTACGGGATCGCCCGCGTCCACCAAGTCGACGAAGTTCACGCCCTTTACCACGCGGCCGTCCTTCACGTCCAAACAGGGTATTACACGCTTAGTCAACATGTGCGGTCTCCGTTCCCCCAGCCGCCTGCAAAGCCTCCTCGAGCGAGAACGCGCCTTCGTACAGAGCACGACCGGTAATGGCTCCCTCCACCACCTCTGGCCCAGCCAAGGCGAGGGAGCGGATGTCCTCAAGCGTCGCGATGCCGCCAGACGCCACCACCGGGAAGCCGGCCACTTGCGCAATGTGTCGATAGGCGTCCACGTCAATGCCCGTTTGCATGCCATCGCGCGCAATGTCGGTAAACACCAGGTGCCGATAACCCAAACTGGCAAGCCTCGACACCAGCTCATCGGCGAGGAGCGCCTCACCCTCGCGCCACCCGTTCACCCGTACCTGACCGTCACGCGCGGCCACGTCCGCCACCACAAGCTCGCCAAACTCAGCGGCAGCCCGTTCCGCAAACGCAGGATCGCGCACCAATGCGGTTCCTATGGCGATGCGTTGTGCCCCAGCCTGTGCCAATCGCTCAATGGCGAAAAGGTCACGCACGCCGCCGCCGGTGTCAACCCTAATGTCGGATATGCGACAGATGCCTCGAATTGCTCGCATGTTGGCTTCTCGCGCGTCCTCGTCCTCCTCAAACGTGGCGGACAAGTCGACCACATGAATCCATGTGGCGCCACGTGCGGCAAAGTCCTCGGCAACGGCAACCGGATCGTTGGCATACACGTTCATGCGGTTGCGCTCACCGCGCTGCAGGCGCACCACCTTACCCGCGATGAGGTCTATGGCAGGAAACAGGAGCATGGCTACACCGCCTTTACGAAGTTCCTTAGGATGGCAAGGCCCGTGGAAGAAGACTTCTCGGGGTGGAACTGCACGCCGTAGATGTTGTTTGCCCACACGCCCGAGGCAAAGCTGCGCGTGTAATGGGAGCGCGTGGTCACCACGGCATCGTCCACGTCGTCGGCCACGGCAAAGCTGTGCGTAAAGTACACGTTGGCACCCTCCGGCACACCCTCATACAGAGCGCACTGCCTGCCATGCGGCGTAAGGTGCAACTGGTCCCAACCCACATGCGGCACCTTGAGGCGGCCAGACACCAAGCGCGTAACCGAGCCGGACAAAAGCCCAAGGCCGGTCACCCACTCCCCCGCCTGCCCGTCCGAGCGCTCCTCGCCACGCTCAAAGAGCACGTGCAGGCCAAGGCAGATGCCCAAAAAGGGAACGCCTCGGCTTGCTGCCTCCTTGATGGCGTCACCTTCGCCTGAGGCCACCAAAAAGCTCATGGCATCCTCAAACGCGCCCACACCTGGCACCACCACTGCGTCTGCCGCGCAAATCACACTGGGGTCATCGGTTGCCTCCGCACGGGCGCCCACGTCAGACAGGCTCCGAACGACGCTGAGGAGATTGCCCTTGTGATAGTCAACCACGGCAATGTTTGGCCTCGCCATCACAGCACCCCCTTGGTCGAGGGCACGCCGTCAACGCGCGGGTCGTTTTCGCATGCCACGCGCAGCGCGCGAGCGCATGCCTTAAACGTCGCCTCGAGTATGTGATGCGCATTGGATCCGCATAGCTTGCGCAGATGGAGCGTTATGCCCGCATTGCGCGCAAAGCCAATAAAGAACTCCTCGCCCAGCTCCGTGTCGAACGTCCCCACCTTCTGCGGGCCAATCTCCACGTCCCAGTACAACTCGCCACGTCCCGAGATGTCCACGGCGGCAAGCACGAGCGCCTCGTCAAGCGGCACGGCCACATCCGCAAAGCGGCGTATGCCCCGCTTGTCGCCAAGCGCCTGTCGCAACGCATCACCGAGCGCTATGCCAACATCCTCCACGGTGTGATGATCGTCCACCCACGTGTCACCCCTGCAGTGAACCGTAAGGTCTATCAGGGAATGACGGCCAAACGCCGTAAGCATGTGGTCGAAGAAGCCCACACCGGAATCGATGTTTGTCTTCCCCGTCCCGTCCAAATCCACCGTTATGACGATGTCTGTCTCGCCCGTCTTGCGCGACACGGTTGCCGTCCTCGTCATGCGTCCTCCCCTTCCACCAAAGCGTGCAATGCAGTCAAGAGCGCGTCGTTTTCCTCGCGCGTGCCCACAGAAATGCGCAGGCAGTCTGCAAGTCCCGGCGCGTAGCTAAAGTCGCGTACCAAAACGGAGTACTCGTCGCGCAAGCGTGCGCGTATGCGTGCGGCATGAGGCAAGCGCATCAACAAGAAGTTCGCATGGCTTGGCCATACCGTCGCAGAGGAAAGCGTCAAGAGCTCCCGTGCGAGGCGCTCGCGCTCCAGCACAATATCGTTCACGACGGGCACGAGCTCGCTCCGCATGCGCACGGCGGCAGTCGCCGCAGCTTGCGCAAGCACGTCCTCGGAGTAGATCTGACGAATCGCGGCAAGCACGTCGATGACGGCGGGGTCCGCGATGAGGTAGCCACAGCGCAATCCGGCCAGGGCAAACGCCTTGCTCAACGTGCGAAGAATCATGAGGCGCGGGTTGTCGTGTACCCACGAGACCAGGCTCGCGCCCTCTTCGGCAAACTCCACGTACGCCTCGTCCAGCAGCACGAGCGCGTCGGTTTGGTCGAGCAGACGGCGTACGAGCTCGGGGTCCACCAAATCGCCCGTGGGATTGTTGGGCGAGGTGAGCATTATCAGGGTCGCATGACGTCCCGCCTCAATCAATGCGTCGGCATCCAGGGAGTAGTCGGACTCGCGGCGCCAAACCTCCACGACCTCGGTCTCGCACATCTTGGCGAAGTTCTTGTACTCCTCAAAGCAGGGCGGGGCAACCACGAGTGACCTACCGGGTCCGCCAAACGAGAACAGCAGATTAAAGAGCAGTTCGTCTCCGCCATTGCCCACCATTACGTTTTCGCGCTTTACCCCATGCCAGTCGGCAAGCTCGTCACGCAGCTCGTTGGCGAGCGGATCGGGATACCGGTTGAGCGGCGTAGCCACGAGCGAACGTGCAATGGCCTCGCGTACCGACTCTGGCAACGGATGGGTGTTCTCGTTGGCCGAGAGGTTTACCTCACAGGGCGAGAAAGCCGGATCGTAGGGCTCAAACCCCGCCAGTGCCGGGCGCACGCGCTCGTTCGCGTTGAGTGACGGCATACTGTCTCCTGTCTATTCGGCATCGGCATCCAACTTGGGAATCCCGGGAGCCGTAAGCTCCTGTGGCCATGCCGTGTGCATGGCATCCTCACAGGCGGCGGCTTGGCTGGCAAAGCACTCCCCACCCTCTTGGAGCAACTTGCGTCGCATGCCCACAGAGAGCGCATGTGCCCACAGCCCTTCCGCCTGGGCAAGCGTTTGCACGGCGGGGCCGTCCGCCATGAGTCCTGCCGCCGAGTAGGCAATCACGCTCGAGCGCTTAACGAAGTCGTACACGCCCAGCGGATTGGAGAAGGTGGCGGTACCACCCGTAGGCAGTGTGTGGTTTGGCCCTGCCACGTAGTCGCCCAGCGGCTCGGAGGACCATTGTCCAACAAAGATGGCGCCCGCGTTCTGGATGGACCCCAACAGTGAGAAGGCGTCGGCACAATGCAGCTCAAGATGCTCTGGGGCTATGGCGTTGACGGCATCAACGGCCGTTTGCAAGTCCTCAGCCACAACCACGACGCCATGGTCATCCAAGCTCGCGCGTGTAATGTCCTCGCGCGGACTCTGTGCAACAAGCGCCTCCACGGCTTCGAGCACGCGTGAGGGCAGCGAGGCGTCACAGGTCACGAGATAGCATGCCGCCATGGGGTCATGCTCCGCCTGTGCCATGAGGTCGGCCGCAACCACGACTGGATCGGCCGTGGCGTCTGCCAGCACGCATACCTCTGAGGGACCCGCCACCATGTCTATGCCCACGTCGCCAGACACGTACCGTTTGGCCGCAGCCACATAGGCGTTGCCGGGGCCCACGATCTTTGAGACGGCAGGAATCGACTCGGTGCCATAAGCCACGGCACCGATGGCCTGCGCCCCGCCCACGGCATAGACCTCATCCACGCCGGCAAGCGACGCAGCCGCCAAGGTGTAGGCAGAGAGCGAGCCGTCGCGCTGGGGCGGGGTCACCATCACGACCCGCGGCACGCCAGCGACCTTTGCGGGAACGGTGTCCATAAGTACCGTGGAGGGATACTGCGCGCGGCCACCGGGAACGTACACGGCCACGCTCGGCACCGGCGTTACCTTTACGCCCAGCACCGTGCCATCCGCACGCGTGTGGAACCACGACTGCTCAACCTCACGCTCGTGGAAGTCCCGTATCTGGGCATAGGCACGTTCCAAAGCCGTCATGAACTCGGGGTCAACAAGAGACCGAGCGCTCGATACCAGCTCGTCCGGCACACGGAACACACGCGGGCACGAACCGTCAAAGCGCTCGCAATACTCGCGAACGGCTTCGTCACCTCGCGCACGCACATCCTCCACGATGGCGGCTGCGGCGTCGGTTACCTCACGTGGAAGGGCACCCGCCCTCCTCAGGTCCTCGTTGGTCAAGCCCTGTCCGTGGGCAAGCGCTATGGTCCTCATCGATTATCCTCTTCCTCTTGACGCACGACGCGCGCAAGACGAGCGGCAAGGTCTCGAATGCGCGCGTCACACCGGTAGGCCGCGGGACTCGCAAAGAAGCGCGCCGTGCATTCCAGCACGTTGTCCACTTCCACCAAGTCGTTCTCTACGAGCGTCGCACCGGTTGCCGTAATGTCAACAATGCGGTCGGTCATGCCAACAATGGGTCCAAGCTCTATGTTTCCGTGCAGCTGGACAATGTCCACCTGTTGCCCAATGCGGTCGTAGTATGCC
>JAFWMI010000147.1 GCA_017513965.1 Atopobiaceae bacterium | reverse complement strand
CTCGCGCCCAAGACCGGAGTCATGGAGGATGTCGGTGATGTCCATCGAACGGCATGTGGCTCCGTTGATGAGGTACTCCGACTCACCGGAGCGGTACATTCGCCTGGAAACCGACACCTCGGAATGGTCGACGGGCAGCGTGCCATCGGTGTTGTCGAGCACGAGGGTAACCTCGGCCACGCTCACTGGCTGCCGCGCCGAGGAGCCCGAAAAGATCACGTCCTCCATCGCCTGACCACGCAGCATCTTGGCACTCTGCTCACCCAAGACCCAAAGAATGGCATCGGAGATGTTGGACTTGCCCGAGCCGTTGGGACCCACGACCACCGTGAGGCCGGGGTCAAACACCATTGACGTCTTGTCGGCAAACGACTTGAAGCCGCGTAGCGTAAGGGACTTAAGATACATGCATGTGCTCCTTGGCCTGGTTGGCCTCGCCTGCCGCCGTTGCGTTCGACTCGCCCAACAAGGTGGATCCCATGCGCGACTCGGCCACGTAACCCAAGTTCTCCAAGGCATCGAGTGCTGCGGCCGATTCCGACTCTTTCTTCGAGGGCCCCTTCCCACGACCCATGCGACGCCCCTCAACAAGAACGACCGACGTGAAGGTGGGCGTGTGGGCGGGTCCCTCCTCTCCCACCAGCTTGTATTCCGGCCCGCAATGATAATCGCGCTGCACTACCTCCTGCAGGCGCGATTTGGGGGAAAGTGGCCGCACGGCCAAATTGGGAGTGGCGTAGGGCAGAAGCGACGCCTCCACAAAGGACTGCGCAGCCTCAAGCCCCCCGTCCAAATACAGGGCGCCCACCACGGCCTCATACACGTCCTCGAGTGCCTTGCGCATGCCGCGGGCACCCGTTCCTCGCTCAGAGGTACCAAAGAGGATGAGCGGGGCAATGCCGAGGTCCTCGCCCACACGCGATAGGGTCTTACCCGATATGAGCGACGTCTTGATCAGGCTCAGTCCCCCTTCGTCCATGCTGGGGAATCGCTTGAACACGGCAAGCGCCACGATTGAGCCCAACAGCGAGTCGCCCAAGAACTCGAGTCGTTCATACGATGCCGAGACGGGCTTGCCCTCCGCTGCCGAGGGATGCGTAAGTGCCGAAACGATTAGGTCCTCACGCTGGAAGTGGTGCCCACAAATCCGCTCAATCTCCCTAACGCGACTATGAAGCCTCAACGAACGCCTCCGCTCACTTGTTACTGGGCGCTCTCGATTGCGTCTATCGCATCGCCCACGCTTTGAATCTCGGACAGGGACTCGTCGTCCATGGTGAATCCAAACTCGTCCTCGAAGGTGGTAACGAGCTCAAGCAGGTCAAACGAGTCCGCTCCCAGCTCATCAAAGCGCGTCTCCTCCGTAATCCCCTCGACATCGACCTCAAGGGTCTCAGCCACGAGCTCTGCAACCTTTTCCTGAATTGCTTCACGGTCCATGTTGTATCTCCTCACACGATCCCACGCGTTGCGTGGCATACGGTTCCCTATGCTCGATTGTACCTATTGTGCATCCTGCGCGAGCGTGTTTGCTATCTTGTCCACAAGGCCCCCGCGAACTGCATCGGCACAGGCCTTGGTGCCAGCGGCCACCGCCGCGACGCTCGTGGCGCCATGTCCTACGAACACCGGGGCCTTGAGTCCCACCAACACCGCTCCGCCGTACTCGTCACCCGAGAGCATGTCCTTCATCTCCTTGAGCGCAGGCTTGAGCATGCCCGCGCCCAACTTGTAGCGCTTGGACTGAGAGACCGCCACCTTGAGCGTTCCCATAATGAACTTGGCGGTACCCTCGAGCGTCTTGAGGGCCACGTTGCCGGTAAAGCCATCGGTGACGATAACGTCAAAGTCGCCCAGCAAGAGGTCGGTTCCCTCGGCATTTCCCACAAAGCCGCAGTCCGCCTCGGCGAGCGCCTTGTGATAGGCCAGCGCCATCTCGGAGCCCTTGGTCTCCTCCTCGCCATTGCAGAGCAAGCCAACGCGTGGGTTGCTCACGCCAAGCGCCACGCGCGCATAGGCAGAGCCCATCTGGGCAAACTGCACGATCATCTCGGGACGCACATCGGCATTGGCGCCCAAGTCCAGCACCACGGTATGATGATCACCAAGACCCGGAAGCGGCGTGGCAAGCGCGGGACGCTTGATGCCGCGAATGCGGCCAACGCCCATGGTCGCGGCTGCAAAAACCGCGCCCGTAGATCCGGCCGAGAAAAACGCCTGGGCATCTCCGGCACGCACTGCCGCGCACCCACGCACGATGCTCGAGTCCTTCTTCTTGCGCACCGCGTCGGCCGGATGCTCTCCCATGCCAATCACTTCGCTGCACACCAGCGCGACCGCCCTGTCGGTCTTGTCGCAAAACGGCGTGACCACCTCATCGGTGCCCGCAACGAGTACGCTGAGCTCGGGGTCCTGCTTTAGTGCCTGCGCGATGCCGGCGCATACCACCTCGGGAGACTCGTCCCCTCCCATGGCGTCTACGCATACGGTTATCATGGCGCTCTCCTCTCTTGCCATCTGCATGAAAAAAGAGACCGATCCCAGGAAGGGACCGGCCTCCTAGGCGTCCTTAGGTGGCTCGGCTACTCGGTAACGACGATCTCGCGATCCTTGTAGTAACCGCAGCTCGGGCACACATGATGCGGAAGCTTGGGGGCACCGCAGCGGGGGCACTCAGAACGTGCCGGTGCGGCGAGCTTGCTGTTGGCCGAGCGGCGCGTGTGCGTGGCACCGCGGCCCTTCTTTTGCTTAGGTACTGCCATCGTATGACCTCTCTTATCGTCCTGCACGCTCGCCGAAGCGAGCGGTCTTGCCAGTCACATGCAGTTTGCTACTATACCACAACAATTTGCGTATCAAGCCGTCTACACATCACACAATGTAGATATCGGGTGGATTATGGCAAAGACGCTACGGTTTGAAGAAAAAAGCCCGCTAGTCGTCGAGCTTGAGATCGCGCAGGGCGGCAAAGGGGCTCGACGAGATACGATCCTCCTCGGCCTGCGCCTCAAGCTCCGCGGCATGGCCACAGTCCACATGGTTGAGGTTCTCACCACACACGGGGCAAAGCCCGGCGCAGTCCTCTTGACACAGCACCACGTAGGGCACCTCCATTACGAAGGCAGACTCGAGCGCCTGCGCCAAGTCAATGGTTGAGTCCGCACCTACGAGCTGGTAGTCGGGACCCTCTTCCTCGTCCTCCTCGAGCACGCCCGCGTCGGGCTCGTTGAACAGATAGTACTCGTCCACCTCAGCTGCGATGTTGAGCACTGCCTCGTCGAGGCACCGATCGCACGTGCCCACCGCACGTGCGCGCAGAATGCCCGTAAGCAAAATGCCCTCGCCCACGTTGGTGAGCACGAGGTCGTAGTCCATGCCCTCAGGCAAGGAGAACGACCGCTCGCTGAGGGCAAACGTGTCCTGGTCGATGTGACCGACCAGCGAAATGGTGTCGCCGGCGTTGGCTAGCCGGTCGTCAAGAGAGACGATGAGAGAGTCCATGAGTATGTGCTTCGCCTTACCAGTTGACGTTGTTGGACTTGTTACTCGCGCCGGTGTTCTCGTTGAGCGTCTGGCGGACGCGCGTTACGGTGCCGGTGAGTGAACGCAGGTTGTCCTCAAGATGCGCCAAGACCGTATCGGCATACTCCTCCGCGTTGTAGCGCGTGTCGCGCTCGTACTGCTGAGCTGCGTCGCGGATGTCCTCCGCCTGCTGCACCGCATGACGCACGATCTCTTGGTCGCTCGCAATCACCATGGCCTGCTGTTGAGCGTCGGCGATAATGGCGTCGGCCTGCTTTTGGGCACGGTCGAGCGTCTCGCCTTCCTCACGCAGAATGCGACGGGCGTCTTGGAATTCCTGGGGGAACACGCGCCTCATCTCATCAAGAATCTCGTAGATGTCCTGCGCGTCCACAATCTTGCGCTGGCCACCACCGCCAAAGGGCGACTTTGCATCGGTTACAATCTGCTCGAGCTCGTCGACCAGGGCCTCGATCTCCTCTCCCGGCTCCATTCAGGACTCCTTTCGTGATGGCTACGAACGGTTCGCATCAAGCTATAGCGTTACATATGGTAGCAGATTCCTCGCTCGTGCGCAGTTTGTATCCCCCAGCGTGCAATAAATGTAGGCTCATAAGGCATTGACACATCCCCATGTGGATAGCAAGATTGGGAGCAAGCGGCTCATAAGCACGTTCCCATTATGAGAGGACTCATTCATGCGCGATTGCGCGGCAGAAACGCCCAGTGTGCTCAAGAGGTGCATGTGGGGCGTTGGAAAGGCGCTGGTGGTCTTTTTTGCAACCGCTGCGTTGTTGCTCACGGCCCTGTTGGGCGTAGCGCTCATTCCCCGGGCTGCCATTGCGCACCATTTGCTTGAGTCGGCTGAATACCTGTGCCAAGACGAGATGTTCTTCCAAGTGGTAGACGGTGTTGCCGGCAGCAAGATAGACCGCTACGCAGATGCCATTCTGCTGGGAATCGCGTGGCAATATGATGCTCAGGATCCATTGCGCTCGGTGATGGCGTCGTCGTACTATCACGAGCCCACCGGTCACGAGAACAGTGGCCTGCGCGAGACCGTCGCCAACAACTTGCCAGCAAACCAAGAGTACTCGCGATACTGGCACGGATCCATCGCCTTGGTACGCCCTTTGCTCACGCTGCTTCCCATACAGGGCATCTACTGGCTCAACGCCGCAGTCATGCTGCTTCTTGCGGGTGCCCTGCTGGTACGCCTGTGGAGAAGAAGGGCCTGGGTCCCCCTCGTGGGCAGCATGGTCGCACTTGTCGGAACATCGTTTTGGTTCGTGCCGCTCTCGCTGGAATACACCTGGACGCCATTGGTGATGCTCGTCCAGCTACATGTGGTGCTGAGCAAGCGCTCCTTACGGAGTATGGAGGGTCGCGCGTTGTTCTTCTTATTGAGCGGCATGGTCACCAGCTACCTGGACTTTCTTACCACGGAGCTGCTCACCCTGCTCGTCCCTCTTGCGCTTATGTTGTGGCAAGACCAGGACGAGGGCAAAGAACCGCCCACGGTTGGCAGGACCGCGATCATGGCCGCGTCATGGTTCTGTGGTTATGCAGGCATGTGGGCACTCAAGTGGATATTGGCTCAATTCGTGCTGGGGTCGGATTTTCAAGGGACGGTGGGGCAACACATATCAATGAGGAGCGGCTCCTTGCGCGCTTCGACCAAGTCTGAGCAGCTTTGTGAGGCACTTGTCCGAAACGTAAGCTGCCTGTTCCCTTTGGAATACGGAACGGGTGCGACCATGGCGGCAGTCGCGGTAGTGGTTTGTGTGGTGGTTTTTGCAGTCACTCACCGTCGCAGGCGCATGCGTGCTCGAATGATCGCATGCTATGGCATCATTGGCCTCATCCCCTTTGTGCGGTTCCTCGTACTCAATAACCACGCCTTCATTCACTATTTCTTCACATATCGTGTCTTAGCAGCAACGTTGTTCGTTGTCGTGCTCATGCTCGGCGAGCTGACGGACGAGGAGCTGTTCCATGTCCCCAGTCTGGGCACAAACCGCTCAAGGGGCTCATCAGGCACCTAATGATCGGGCACCTGAGTGCCGGAGAACCCAGCAGCAACGCACGCCGTTACCAACCCATCCAAAGAGGGGCTTGAGGTCCTGGCGGGATTGCGAGCGCTGCGGGTCGGTCCTGGCGGGATCGCCACCGCTGCGGGTCGGCTTTGCCGGGAACGCGACCGCTGCGGG
>JAFWMI010000146.1 GCA_017513965.1 Atopobiaceae bacterium | reverse complement strand
GGGGAAGGATGCGCAACGCCTGCGTGTTGAGCTCCTTGTATCCTCGCCGAGCGTTGCGTACGGTTGCATGGCTCTTGGTAAACGCAGGCGGGTCGAGCACGATGAGGTCGAACGGTCCACCCTCCTCGCGCAAGGTGCGTTTGTTTCGCAGGCGCGGAAGGTACTCCATCACGTCCTCGCAGGCAAACGAGATCTGAGGGTCGTTACCTGTAGGGTCGAGGCCGTTGAGCAATACATTCTCGCGCGCTAGGTCTATGGCGGTTTTGCTCACGTCCACAAAGCGCACGGCAGCTGCACCGCCTGCAAGTGCGTTGAGACCAAACGGTCCCACGTGACAAAAGCAGTCGAGCACCCGCTTTCCCCAAGCGATGTTTCGCACGGCCCGACGATTGTACTTTTGGTCCAAGAAGAACCCGGTCTTTTGGCTGTTCTCTAAGTCGAGGTTATAGCGAATGCCGTTCTCGCGCACCACGATGCGCGCGTTGGTGGGCACGCTTGCCCCATCCCACCAGCCTTTGATTCTGGGCAGGCCTTCCTTGTCACGCACGCTGCCGTCGTTGCGCTCGTAGATGCCTCGAATCACGTGGCCCGACTCATCTAGCACGTTGAGGAGTATGGGATAGAGCACGGGCCGCAAGAGGTCCATGCCAACCGTTCCCACTTGGACGACCAACACATCCTCGTATTTGTCAACCACGAGCCCTGGCATGCCGTCCGCCTCCGAGAAGAGCACGCGGCAGCATGTGGTGTCGGGCTCGCTTCCACATTGTGCCCGTGCACCAAGCGTGGTGAGTCGATGCTGCCATGCCCAGGCAATACGCCGTTGCCAAAAGTTCGTATCGAAGCAGTCGTTGGCGTTTCTTGACACGATGCGCACGCGAATGGTGCTCTGCTGCGAGAGCATGCCACAGCCCTGCCAGGTGCCATTCTCCTCAAACACGTCCACAAGCTCGCCGTTGGTGGCCGCGTGTCCGTCAACAGGGGAGGGGGCAAGGCGCAGTACCTCGCTGTCGAACACCCAAGGGTGGCCAGCGGCGAGCGAGCGCGCCGCCTTGCGGCTTACGATGAGCTGTGGATAAGGACGCTGTTGCTTCATGCGGCGTCTCCTTGTGGTTGTTGCCCTCAGGCTAGTAATGACGGCCGTAGCGACCGCCGGCAAGACCGCGGCCACGCGTACGCATGCCACTGAACATGGTGCGGTTTGGCTTGGTGGTGGAGCGCGACGCATTGGGCACGATGCGGCCCTCGTCGTAAGCGAAGTCGGGAAGGTCCCATGTGGGAATTAGCTTGCCGGTAAAGTACTCAATCTCGCGCAAGGGCGAAATCTCGTCTGGAGCAACGAAGGTATAGGCGTGACCAGTGGCCCCCGCACGTCCCGTGCGACCAATGCGGTGCACGTAGTCCTCGGGGTCGAGCGGTACGTCGTAATTGACCACCGCATCGATGCCGCTTACGTCGATGCCGCGACTCATAACGTCGGTTGCCACCAGCACTTGGCATTTGCCGGCACGGAATTTGGCGAGTGCGCGTTCGCGAGCCTTTTGCGGGCGGTCGGCATGCATAACGTCCACGGAGAACCCAGCACTGGCAAGCGTTCTGCTCACGTCGTCCACACGGTGCTTGGTGCGGCAGAACACGAGCACGCGTTCCGGGGCGGTGCCCGGCTCGGCGCCACCGGTGCGGATGAGTTCCTGGAGCAGGGATGTCTTTTGACCTTGGGTAACGGGGCACAGATGCTCCTCGACCGTGTCGGCCGTTTCTCCCACGCGGGCTATCTCCACGTACACGGGGTCGGTGAGCATGGCGTCTATGGTCGACTTGATGCTCGGCGGTATGGTGGCAGAGAACAGCAGATTCTGGCGCTCGTTGGGAAGCGCTGCCATGATGCGACGGACGCTCGGCCAAAAGCCCATGTCCAACATGCGATCCGCCTCGTCGAGTACGAGCGTTTGCACGTTGCCGAGGTCCACGTGGTTGTGTTCCATGAGGTCGATGAGGCGGCCTGGGGTGGCGACGAGCATGTCGCAACCGGCTTCCAGCTCGCGAATCTGGCGATCGAACTTGGTGCCACCCACCACGATGACGGCGTGCTGTCCGGTGTGCTCGCACACCACCGACACCACTTGGTCGATTTGCTGGGCGAGCTCACGCGTAGGGGTAATTACCAGCGCAAAGGGGCCAAACGGGGTGATATGGGCGTTTGTCGCGCGCGTGCCTTGCGGGGGCGTGCTCCGCTTCCTGCGCCTGCGACGCTGCCTCCGCTTGGGTGCGGGACGACTATCGCTTGAAGGCGCCTGCGCTTGAGCGGTCTTTTGTGTCGGCTCGTCGCTGCCAGACGGCTCGGCCGCTGGGGTCTGGGCCTTCTTATGGCGTCTGCGTCGGCGTCGTTTGGGTCGTGCGCTCTCGCCCTCGGTTTTTTCGGGAGGTAGCGGATCGGAGCGTGCATCATCCGTGGCGGCGTCTTCCAGCACGTCGGGCTGTCCGTCGCCGTGATTCGACCCCTCTTCCAGGGAAGCTTGTTGTGCAAGCGCCAACTCTCGTGCCGCGCGCGATGCTGGTGCAATGCGTTGGAGCACGGGGAGGGCAAAGGCGGCAGTCTTGCCAGTGCCTGTTTGTGCGGAAGCTACTACGTCGCGGCCTTCGAGTACGGCTGGGATGGCCTGGGCCTGTACGGGAGTGGGGGTGGTAAAGCCGAGGGCTTCTACCCCGGCGAGTATGTGCTCGTTAAGCCCGAGCTCGGCAAAGCTGAGTGTTTCCATGAGTCCAGTATTACGCAAAGCGAGGGGCAAAGCCACTCATGCACAAGAAAAGCGAGGTTACGCCATAGCTGGAATACGATGCGGATAGGGCTGGTTTGTTGCAGTTGTATGACCCATCAATGGTTGCAGGCACAACGAGGGCGGCCAAGGCGCCCGGTTGTCGTATTATGTTGCGGCGTCACGTAAGATAGGAGTGAGTCCATGCCCATAAACGTCGCCGACGGATTACCTGCAAAGAAGATTCTGCATGAGGAGCGCATCTTCGCGCTTGAGGATGAGGTCGCACGCAACCAACAGATTCGACCGCTCAAAGTTGCCATTCTTAACCTCATGCCCACCAAAATTGAAACCGAAACCCAGATCCTGCGACTCATTTCCAAGTCACCCATTCAGGTGGACTGTGACTTCATGCGCGTGTCGTCTCATGAGTCCAAGAACGTGTCGTCGGACCACTTGGTAAAGTTCTACGACACGTTCGACCATTTTGTGGACAAGAACTACGATGGCCTCATCATTACCGGCGCTCCTGTTGAGCACCTTCCCTTCGAGCGCGTTGACTACTGGGAGGAGTACAAGGCGATTGTGGACTGGAGCCAATTGCATGTTTTCTCTACGATGAGCCTGTGCTGGGCTGCTTTGGCTTCGCTCTATCATTTGTACGGCATTCGCAAAAAGCAGCTGCCGTCCAAGCTCTTTGGTGTG
>JAFWMI010000145.1 GCA_017513965.1 Atopobiaceae bacterium | reverse complement strand
CTGGTCGAGATCTTCGGCGAGGAGACCGCAGCGGGCATCCGCGTGCTGTACGGCGGTTCCGCCAACCCCAGCAACATCGCCGGCGTCCTGGAGAAGGAAGACGTGGACGGCGCCCTCGTGGGCGGCGCCTCGCTCAAGGCCGACGGCTTTGCCGACATGGTTCGCTCCGCTATGGCGTAATCACTCGCACATCTGCGTTGCAAGGGCCCGGGCTTCGGCTCGGGCCTTTTTCTGTTCTGCCACCAGTAACAGTTACTGGTGGCAGATTGTGGTAACGTGGGGACATGAAGAAGGAATCACTGTTTCGCATACCCAATTACCCCGCATGGTTTGGCGCCGACACGTTTTTGCTTGCCGGGTCGGCCGTGCATTGGATCGTTATCTCCGTGATGGCGTACCAGCTCTCCGGTTCTGTGACGGTTGCTGGCTGGTTTGCCACCGCGCGCGGTGTGGTGAGCGCACTTACGCAGGTAACCGGCGGCACCTTCATCGATCGGCATGACCATCGCACGCTCATCCTCGTGCAGGCGGGCACTTGCTGCATCCTTTGGACCATCATGGGTACGCTGTACTTGCTTGGCAAGCTCACGTTTGCGCTCTTTGCCGCGTGTTGTCTGTGCTCTTCTGCCGTCTTTGGCTTTTTGGGTGGCACGACCAACGCGGCGCTCATTCGAGTTGTGGGACCAAAGCGCTACGCTGAGGCTGAGAGCATAAACCAAGGTCGCGACTCGGCCGTCAATACGGCGGGCTCCCCCTTGGGGGCGGTTCTCTTTGGCATCTCTCAGGCATTCCCGTTCTTTGCAAGCGCTCTCTGCGATGCCTTGGCATTTGTATGCGCGCTGTTTCTTAGGCTGCCAAGGGAGGATGTGGAGCGCAGCGAGGAAGAGCAATCCCTCTCCTTCTTTAAGGACATGATTGACGGCTGGCGATGGGCGTTGGCGAGCAAGACCATTGTGAGCGCAGTTATTATTATCGGCATTGCACAGTTTGGCATGTTTGCCATACATCAGGCGGTGAACTTGAGCTTGGTTGAGCAGGGGACGGATCCGCTCCTCATTAGCTTGGCAAACGTGGGTACGGCTGTGGGCATTATGGTGGGCTCGCTCGTTTCGGCGCGTGTCTGCGACCGCGTGCCCGTGGGAAAGGGCATATCCATCATCTACGTGTTCATGGCTGTGTCATACATTCCCATGGCATTGCGCAATGACTATGCGTTCATTGTCCTCTCCACGTGCTTGGCAAGTCTGCCCATGCCACTTTTTAGCGCACTGGTAAACGGATTCGTGTTCTCCAAGACGCCCGTCACCAAACAGGGTCGTACACGTGCCGCGATAATGACCGTCATCATGCTCATTGGTAGCTGCTCGGGGGCCTTGGCCGGCGAGCTTTTGCCTCGCATAGGCTTTTCTGGCTTTGTGCTGCTGATGATGTCGCTGGCGCTTGTTGGAGCTGCTCTTTCGTTTGCGAATCCGCTGATTCGGTCCATACCTGCTTCTGCAAAGTGGGACAGCGTGGAACTATAGCCGAAGAGCGACCATACGATTGGAGGGGAGTCAAGCATGGAGAGAGAACGGCATTGGGTAAGATGCACGTTGGCGCTTTGCTCGCTCGTCTTGGTGGCCATGCTCGGATGCACGAGTGGTGACCAATCCACACCTCAGGCGATAGAGGAGCCTTCAAACACAACGCAAAGCGTTGAGTTGCCCAAGACTGACGCCAACCAAACCGTTGCAGCAGAACCGCGGCAGAAGGAACCCGAGAAGAACTCGACGGCTCAAACGGAAAGCGTCGATGCTGAGGCATATGCGCCCGAGCTCATCAACCAATTGCCCGAGTCCCAACCGGGGGAGGTTATCGACGAGCCGCAAGAATCCACCAACATCGAGGCGGTCGATATGCTGCAGGGCTGGTGGATACCCAAGGGTCAGGAGGAGGGCGTGCCAAACGTGTATGTGTTTGACGGCGTGCAGTATTCCGCGATGCTTGGCAACGGAAACGGGGAGTCTATTGAGCGCACGATTACCAACGGCGATGTGAGCCGTGCCGAGCGCGATGGTCGGCAGGGCTGGGTGGTTGAATTGGGGACTCAGCGCATCTTCGTTCCAGACGATGACCCCGATTCACCCGTGCTCATTGAGGGGGATTCCGCTACGGTGCTCGTTCGCGGCGAAGGCGCGCTCTATTGATCCTTGCATCAGCAGTTCTGCCGCTTGTTGGTTATTGACGGCAGGTCCGCTGGCTTTGCGCTCGCCGAGGTTTTTTTTCGCTGGAATTTGCATCGCCGAGGCCGAAAAACCCTCGGTGAGGCGAATCCCAGCGAACTGCCACCCGTAACAGTTACCGGTGGCAGACGTGCCCCCAAGCTGGAAAGTGTGCTATAGTGTGCACTCGCGCTAAACGGCGCGCTACTTCAATAGGTGTTGACTTGATAACCACCTCTAAAAAACAAGGAGATGATGCGCCATGAAAAAAGCCCTCAACGAGCTCGGCCAGCTACTCACCAACGTACATCCTGTAATCCTCACCTCACTGGTACTCTCCATCGTGGGCATGAACCTGCTCGCAAACAAGAGCATCAACACGGGCGTGGAGTGGCTTGCGCTCGATTGCGGCATCCTGCTCTCTTGGCTCACCTTCCTCTCCATGGACGTGCTCACGCACTGTTATGGGCCGCGTGCGGCAACAACCATGTCGCTGATTGCGCTGGCGTTCAACCTGTTGATGGCGTTCATCTTCTTTGTGGCCAGCCGCATCCCCGGCGTGTGGGGCGAGAGCTTCGTGGATGGCAGCGAGGTAATCATTAACCAGGCACTCAACAACACGATCGGCGGTACCTGGTTCATCATCTTGGGGAGCTCCATTGCCTTTGCCGTCTCGGCCGTGGTCAACAACTTCCTCAACTGGGGGATTGGCCAACAGCTGCAAAAGAAGACTGGATTTGGCACGTTTGCGGTGCGTAGCTACGTCTCCACGTTCGTGGCCCAGTTTACCGACAACCTCGTGTTTGCGCTTCTGGTGAGCAGGACGTTCTTTGGCTGGACCTTGGTGCAGTGCCTCACCTGTGCCCTTACGGGAGCCGTGCTCGAGCTGCTCTTTGAGGTGTTCTTCTCGCCGGTTGGCTACCGCATTGCCATGTCGCTCACGCATGGCCGCCTAGGCGAGGCCAGCTTGGCGGCACAGAAGGATGCATAGACATGCGGGTCGTGGTAAGTGGCACCTCTCAAGGCATTGGCCTGGCCATAGCCCAGGAGTTCTTGGCCGCAGGCCATGATGTGTTGGGCTACGACGTACTCGATGCCGCCATAGTGCACCCCAGGTACCAGCATCGCAAGGCGGACATTCGGGATGTGGAGCGCCAGGCGGAAGACGATCCGAACATCCTCGTATGCAACGCCGGCACACTGGATGAGGAGACCGCGCTCGACGTGAACCTTATCGGTACCATGCACTTTGCCGAGCAGTTTGTGTCGTGTCCCAGCCTGCGATCCATTCTGTTCGTTGCCTCTGCCTCCGCGCGCAACGGGGCGGAGTTCCCGCGTTACGTTGCGAGTAAGGCTGGCATTGTGGGATACATGAAGAACCTCGCGCTGAGTGTTGCGTCACGGGGCATAACCTGCAACAGCATTTCTCCCGGGGGCGTGGTGACGCCTGCCAATGACCACATTCTAAAGAGCGACGAGCTCTATGCCCAGGTAAAGGCCGAGACGCTCTTGGGAAAGTGGGCGGAGGCGCAAGAGATTGCCGAGCTCGCGTACTTCCTCACCGTGCGCAACCGGTCGATTACGGGAGAAGACATTCTCATAGACAATGGGGAGATGCTCAAGTCCAACTTTATTTGGTAGCTGTGGTAACGTTTCTCTTCGTAGCCATGCTTGTTTTATGCGAGAGGGGAAACGTGCCACATGGCAGAACTCACTGGTTTGTCGACACAGGAGGTAAGGGCGCGAGAGGCGCAGGGCCAAACTAACGTGACGCCCGACAAGTCGGACAAAACCGTCGCCGGCATCATCGCATCGAACGTCTTTACCTACTTTAATAGCATATTTTGTCTGTTGGCGGTTCTGCTTGTTCTTGCAGGGTCGTTCAAGAGCCTAACCTTTTTGCCCGTAATCGTCGCCAACACCATTATTGGTATTGTGCAGCAGCTGAGGTCCAAGCGCGTGTTGGACGAGCTGGCATTGTTGGACGTTTCCCAGTACACCGTCTTGCGCGAGGGAGAAAAGCAGGTGGTGGCTTCAAACAAGCTGGTCTTGGACGACTTGGTGTGCTTGGAGGGTGGGCAGCAGATTCCTGCAGATGCCGTGGTGGTACAGGGCGTGGCGGGCGTCAACGAGTCACTGCTTACCGGCGAGGCGGACGAAATCGAGAAGCAGGCGGGCGACTCGCTCATGTCTGGCAGCTTTGTGGTGGGAGGCAACGTGATCGTCCGCCTTACCAAGGTGGGCATGGACTCGTATGCGGCGCAGCTCACGGCGCAGGCGAAGCGAACCAAGGAACGCCAGTCCGAGATGGTCCACGACATAGAACGCATTATTCTTGTGGCTGGCATCCTCATCATCCCCGTGGGAGGCTTGCTCTTCTGGCAGGCAACGAACCAAAATGGCATGAGCTTTGGCCAGGCCGTGCCCTCGATGGTGGGCGCCGTAATTGGCATGATACCAGAGGGCCTGTACCTGCTTGCCACCATTGCGTTCGCGCTCTCTGCCATGCGGCTGGCCAAGCAACAGGTCCTGCTTCACGACATGCGCAGCATAGAGACGCTGGCCCGTGTGGACGTGCTGTGCGTGGACAAGACGGGTACCATAACGAGTGACGAGATGCAGGTGCGGGAGGTGTTTGCCCCGCTTGGCGGGACGCCAGCGCAAACGCGCGAGGCGCGGCGGCTGCTTCGCCAATACGTGAGTACGGTACCGGACAATAACGCCACCATGGACGCATTGCGCACCTTTCTTGAAGGCGGTACGCCGCTCCAGTGTGACGAGGTAACACCCTTCACCTCAAAGCTCAAGTATTCGCAGGTGCGCATGGGCAGCACGATTCTGCGGCTAGGCGCGCCCGAGTACCTGCTGGACGCACGGACCCTCGAGTTGAACCGCGATCTGCTGGAGGAGCGCGCGGGGGGTGGGATGCGTGTGCTCGCCTTCGTGCGTGGGGAGCAGGACGAGACGTGCCCGTTGCTGTTTGTGGCGCTTGAAAACGAGGTGCGCGAGAACGCGTCGCAAACGTTTGCCGAGTTTGCGCGTCAAGGCGTGCACGTTAAGGTTATTTCGGGTGACAATCCGCTCACGGTATCCCGCGTGGCGGTGGAGGCAGGCATTGAGCATGCCGAGCAGTACGTGGACGCCTCGTCGCTTACCACACCACAGAAGATCCGCGAGGCGGTTGACCTGTACACCGTGTTTGGCCGTGTAAAACCAGAGCAGAAGAAGGAGCTGGTGGTAGCGCTACGGGAGTCGGGACACAAGGTTGCGATGACGGGCGATGGCGTGAATGACATCCTGGCCATGAAGGAGGCGGACTGTTCCATAGCCATGGGTGGCGGAAGCGATGCGGCGCGTCAGGCGGCGCAAGTTGTTCTTATGGACTCCAACTTTTCCCACATGCGACAGATCGTGCTGGAGGGTCGCCGAGACATCAACAACATCACACGCTCCGCGACGCTCTTCCTCTACAAGAATCTCTTCTCGCTGGCGTTGGCCCTGTTCACGATTTTTGGGGCATTCGTGTACCCGCTCACTCCCAACCAAGTGTCGCTCATCTCCATGTTCAACATTGGGTTGCCGGCATTCCTGCTTGCCTTCGAGCCAAACGAGTCGCGGCAAGAGGGACGATTTCTTGCTGAGGTGCTGCTCAGGTCGCTTCCTGCGGCGCTCACGTCCTTTTTTGCCATCGCCTACATTATGCTTTTTGCCGATCTCTTTGACGTTTCGCAGGTAGAGGTGGCCACGGCAAGTATGTACTTGCTGTCGGTGGTGGGCTTCCTTATCCTGTTTGGGCTTATACAGCCGCCCAACCGCTACCGCATTGGCGTGCTGCTCCTGTGCATTGTGGGCTTTGTGGCCTGCTGTGGCTTTTTGTGGCAGCTGTTCGACGTGTACCACATGTCCGCTCGGGCCTGGGTGCTCTGTGTGGTGTTTGCCTTTTCCGAGGTGGGCATAATGCAAATTCTGAGCGGGGTGCTCTCTGCCGTGCGGGATAGGTATAAGCTCTAGCGCCGCGAGCCAACCACGGAGGGACAGTCCCTCCGTGGTTTTAACCATTTAGGGACAGTCCCTCCGTGGTTAGAGAGGAGCGTATTAAAAAAATTGTTGTCAATCATGGATTATTTGTGCTAGTATCAACGCTTGCCTGTAGGTTAGACAAATAAACAAGGAGTTCCGTCGTGAGTCCTCTCAATGTTGCATTGCTCGTGATTATGGCCATCTCTGCCATCTTTACCGTTATTCTCATCCTCATGCATTCTGGCAAGGGAACCGGCGTGTCCGACATGATTGCCTCTTCCATGTACAACGCGACGGCTGGTTCGGGCATTTGGGAGCGCAACCTGGATCGTCTTACCGTTATCTTCGCCGTTATCTTTGGCATCTGCATTTGTGTTATGGCGCTCACCTTCCCCGTGGGCACCATTGGGGGGATGTAGGGTTTGGCAACAGGGCTTGAATGGGGAAGTCCGCTTGGGAGAGGTCCTGAGCGGGCTTTCCTTTTAACGGTAAAATACGCCTGTTCGACAACTACAACTTGCATTACGATGGAAAACAAATGACACTAGAAGCACTGTGTACGTATTGGATCATGAAAGAGGGAGACACAATGGCTAGCATTATGAATCGCCGCACGTTCGTGCAGGGCGGCCTTGCCGCGAGTGCTCTTGCCGCGCTCGCTGCATGTGGCAAGAAGTCCGATAGCCCGGCTACGAGTGAGAGCTCAGGTAATGGTACTGCCTCCGCAGCCGCCGGCGGCAAGATTCTCAAGTTCTATATCAACAACCCGGTCGCTATTGACCCGTACAATACCCAGGAGTCGGAGGGCACCCAGGTCGAGCATATCCTCTTTGATGCTCTCACTGACTACGACTGGGATACCGAGACGATTGTACCTAAGGCTGCTGAGTCTTGGGACGTGAGCGACGATGCAACCGAGTTCACCTTCCACCTAGTCAAGGGTGCCAAGTTCCACAACGGCGATCCCGTTGACGCCGCGAGCTTCAAGCGCGGTTGGGAACGTATCTGCAATCCCAACATGACCACACCCTCCGAAATTCGCTACCACCTCGATCCCGTAGTAGGTGCACTCGAGATGGCTGAGGGCAAGGCAACCGAGCTTACGGGCGTCACCTGTCCCGATGAAAACACTCTTGTGGTGAAGCTCACCGCTCCTATGGCAGATTTCCCCTATATCTGTGCGCATCCGGCACTCGTTCCTGTACCGCAGGCCGCACTCGATGATCCTGACAAATTCTTGGTGGCACCCATCGGCAACGGTCCCTTCATGATGGACGGTGAGTGGGTCTCCGACCAGTACATCAACGTGGTGAAGTTCGCCGATTACTATGGTACACCCGCCACTATTGATGGGATTTACTTTTCGATTCAGAAGGATCCCGACACCGCGTTCCGTGAGTTCGAAGCCGGGAACATCGACTTCGCACAGATCCCCTCGGGTCGTATGGCCGAGATTCAGGGCAAGTATGGCGTATCTGATGACGGCTACACTGTCTCTCCCGGCAAGCAAGTGCTCACCGGTGCCGAGGCATCCGTCTACTATCTCTGTGTCAACATGCAGGATGACGTTCTCAAAGAGCCCGTTATTCGTCAGGCCATCTCGCTCGCAATCAACCGCCAGAACATCATTGATACCGTGTTCGAGGGTACCCGCATTCCTGCCGATTGCGTGTTTCCTAAGGTAATTGACGACGATCCGTCCGATGTGTGGGAGTACTGCCACTACGATAAAGACGCTGCGGCGAAACTACTTGACGAAAAGTATCCTGCAGACGCAGACGGTAAGCGTGGTATCAAGATCACCCTGTCGTACAACTCCGGTGGCGGCCATGAGGATATTATGTCCATCGTGCAGGGCGATTTGGAGGCAATTGGCATCGAGGTGACGCAGTCCTCGCTTGAGTGGGCTGCTTACCTGCAAGCGCTTTCCGACGGCACCTATCAGATTGGTCGTCTTGGCTGGATTGCCGACTATCCCACCATGGACAACTTCCTGTATCCTAACTTCCTCTCTACGGCCGAGAACAATTACTCCAAGTACGTTAACGAGAAGGTCGACAAAGGACTTGCTGAAGCGCGCCAGATCGTGGATGACGAAGAGCGCAAGGCTGCGTTCCGTGATTTGAACAAGATGATCGGTGAGGACATGCCCATCATCCCTATCATGTTCTATAGCCATAACCACGTTGGCTCCGAGCGTCTGAGCAAGTTCTTCTACGACCCACAGGGCAAGGCTGAGTTTGCTGTCACGGAGATGGCATAGCTACTGTGTCTGATTAAAACAAATGTGTTAATGGGTGGGACTTCTCGCAAAGGGGTTCCACCCGTATATATATGATTTGAAATATCTGTCAGCCATGTATTGGGAGACCCACGATGATAAAGTACATCCTCAAGAGGGTGGTGCAGTTTATCCCAGTGTTTTTGGGGGTAACACTCATCCTGTTTATTATGCAAAACGTGGTGCCGGGTGACCCCATCAAGCTCATCGCGGGCGAGAAAAAGCTTGATCCGCAAACCGAGATGAACTTGCGCGCCACATATCATCTCATCGAGACCGATGCGGACGGCAACGTGGTACTCGATGAGAATGGCAACACCATCGAGACGCCGCTCTGGAAACGTTACTTCCAGTACATTGCAGGACTGCTCCATGGTGATCTTGGCCGCTCGTATCAGCAAAACGGCAAGCCTGTTGCTGACATATTGGGTGAGAAGTATCCATATACTGTGCGATTGGCAATAGTCGCCATCATTATAGAGTCCATCATAGGCATCTTGGCAGGTCTTATTTCTGCCATTAAGCGATACTCGGCATGGGACGTGGGAGTTACGCTCGTTACATCCGGTCTCGTTGCCATGCCTGCGTTCTGGTTTGGCATGCTACAGCAGTTGCTCTGGGGCATCGTCCTCAAAAATGCCACTGATGGCGCATTCTACCTGCCAATCTCGGGTGCGGGTGGTCCTCACGCCGAGTTTGAAAGCTGGGTGTACTACATTCTTCCGGCGCTCACGCTCGCGGCAGTATCCACAGCCTATACGGCGCGCATTATGCGTTCGCAGCTGCTTGAGGTCATGAACCAGGACTACATCCGCACGGCGCGCGCCAAAGGTCTATCGCGTAAGGCAGTCATTTGGCGCCACGCTCTCAAGAATGCTCTCATCCCGGTAGTCACCTACATCGGTATGGACTTTGGCGGCATGCTGGCTGGTGCCATTCTTACTGAGACTGTCTTTAACTGGCCGGGTGTGGGGTTCGAGACGTATCGCGCCATTACACAGCGTGACTGGCCTATCGTGCTGGGCAGCGTGACGGTTATCGTCATCGTAGTTATGGTGATTAACCTAGTAGTGGACATTAGCTACGCGTTCCTCGATCCGCGCATTCGCCTTGGCTCTTCCAAGAGCGAGTAGGGAGGAGGGGTCATGAAAGAGGAAAAGAGCAACAACTTCGTGGTAGCCGAGGCCAATGAAGAGGCACGCACCGGGTCTGGCTCCGCGCGTCCATCGCGCACGCTCTGGGGTGATGCTTGGCAGCGCCTCAAGCGCAACAAGCTTGCCATTATCGCTGCTATTTGGATCGTGTTTATGGTTCTAGTCGCCATTTCGGCAGACCTCTGGGTGCCGCAGACCTTAGGCAACCCTACGGAGATAGACTCGAGCGTGATGAAGAGCATGTCACGACTTCCGCCGTCGCTCGAGCATCCCTTTGGTACTGACACACTTGGCCGCGATGTGCTAAGTCGCGTCATCTACGGTGCGCGTATCTCGCTTGCCGTGGGTGTTCTCGCCACGGCAATCTCCACGGTGCTCGGCCTTATCGCCGGCGCTCTGGCTGCTTACAACGGCGGCTGGTGGGACACCATCATTATGCGCACGGCAGATATCTTTCTTGCGTTCCCCTATACGTTGTTTGTTATCGCCATGCTTGCTGTCATTGGACCGGGCATTCAAAACGTGTTCATTGCTATTGGTGTTTTGGGCTGGCCCTCCATTGCCCGCGTATTCCGAAGCGCGATTCTCTCGGTAAAGGAGAACGACTACGTAGATGCGGCGCGTGCCATGGGTGCCTCGAACTTCCGCATCATCACGCGTCACATCTTCCCCAACTCCGTCGCGTCCATTGTGGTATATGCGACCATGAACATCGGTGGCGCCATCCTTACCGAAAGCGCTCTTTCGTTCCTGGGCATGGGTGTCATACCGCCTGATCCCTCATGGGGCATAATGATTCAGGACGGACAGACCTATCTCGCTACTGAGCCATGGCTCATGATTATGCCCGGCATTGCCATTCTAACTACGGTGCTCGCTTTCACGCTACTTGGTGATGGCCTGCGCGATGCCCTCGACGTCAAGATGAAGGATGCATGATGTTTGGACTAGGACTCAAGAAGAAGCAGAGGGAAGACCTGAGGGATACGCCTATTCCTGAGGGACATCACCTCCTTGAGGTCAACGACCTCAAGATGTACTTTCACACTCAGGATGGCATAGTCAAGGCTGTCAATGGCGTGAGTTACACGCTCGACCGTGGTGAGACGCTCGGGGTTGTAGGCGAGTCGGGCTCCGGCAAGTCAGTGACCTCGCTCACCATCATGGGTCTTATCGACATGCCTCCGGGGCACGTGGAGGGCGGTGATGTTCTGTATCGTGGCAAGTCTCTCATCAGCATGAGTGAGGAGGAGATGGAGGGTATTCGTGGGAATGACATCGCGATGATATTCCAGGATCCCATGACCTCGCTTAATCCGGTTTACACCATTGGTCGCCAACTCAGCGAAGGCATGCGCTTGCATAAGGGCATGAGCAAGCAAGAGGCGCTCGCTCGTTCGGTGGAGTTGCTGCAGATGGTGGGCATACCCAACGCCGAGCAGCGCGTCAAGGAGTATCCGCACGAGTTCAGTGGTGGCATGCGGCAGCGTGTGATGATTGCTATGGCGCTCGCTTGCGACCCAGACATCCTTATCGCTGATGAGCCCACTACGGCACTCGATGTGACCATCCAGGCGCAGATTATCGAGCTCATGCAGGAGATGCAGCAAAAGAACGGCAATGCCATCATCATGATTACGCATGATTTGGGCGTAGTGGCTGATATCGCCGACAAGATTATGGTTATGTACGCGGGCCAGCCAGTAGAGTTTGGCACCCGCGACGAGATTTTTTACAACCCAATCCATCCCTATACCTGGGGTCTCAACCGTTCGATACCCGATCCGGTGCTTGACGAGAAACATCCGCTCACGCCCATCAAGGGTAACCCTCCCTCGTTGGTGGACCTGCCCGAAGGCTGCTCGTTTGCCCCGCGTTGCCCGTACGCTACTGATCTGTGCCATTCCACGGTGCCGCCTGTGCATACCACCGAGACGGGCCACTATGCCAAGTGTCACTACTGCAGCGATTCCGAGTTCGTTGCCGCCAACGCACCCAAGACGTCGCGCGACAGCAAGAAGGCTGAGAGGGTCCAGAAGGGAGGGGAGGCATAATGGCAGATGCAAAGACGCTGCTAAGTGTTAAGGATCTCTGCAAAGAGTTCCCCGTCGATACTGGTTACATCGCCAAGAAGCGTGGTACGGCGCGTCGCGTGCACGCCGTGAACCACGTTTCGTTCGACATCAATGCAGGTGAGACTTTTGGTCTCGTGGGCGAGTCGGGGTGTGGAAAGTCGACCACTGGGCGCTGCATAATGCGCCTCACTGAGCCCACGTCTGGTCAGGTGCTGTTCGAAGGCAAGGATGTTGCCAAAATGAACGCGGCGGAGCTCAAGGAGATGCGCCGATACATGCAGTTCGTATTTCAGGACCCATACGCGAGTCTCAACCCACGTATGACTATCGGCGAGATTGTCTCGGAGCCGCTCATCATCCACGGGCTCATGTCTGATAAGGACGAGCGCATAGAGTTCGTACGTGGCTTGCTTGACGTGGTCGGTCTTAATCCCGAGCATATCAACCGCTACCCGCACGAGTTTTCCGGCGGCCAGCGTCAGCGCGTGGGTATCGCACGCGCGTTCGCGTTGCGGCCGAAGCTCATCATTTGTGACGAACCCGTGTCGGCGCTTGACGTGTCCATCCAGGCGCAGGTCCTTAACTTACTGTCTGACCTGCAGCAGGAGTACGGCACTGCGTATCTGTTTATTGCGCATGACCTTTCAGTGGTGCAGCATATCTCCGACCGTGTAGCCGTCATGTACCTGGGAAACATGATGGAGTACTCCGACTGGCGTACACTCTACGCCGAGCCATGTCACCCTTATACACAGTCGCTGCTCTCTGCTGTGCCGATTCCTGACCCCGACATCCAAAAGACACGCAATCGCATTATTCTGCGTGGCGATCCGCCGTCGCCCATTGATCCGCCCAGTGGATGCCCGTTCCACACGCGCTGTCCCATCGCTCAGGCGCGTTGCTCCCAAGAGAAGCCCGAGCTTCGCGAGGTTTTTCCAGGTCATTTTTGCGCGTGTCATTTTGCCGAGCCTAACCCCATCAAGGAGTCCTCGATCGAGCTTTAGCGGCTACTATCGATTTCAACCATCACGCGGCGGGATGTGCAGGCGGCGCACTCCGCCGCCTTTTCATGCCGAATATGGTAGACGCCTACGTGTTCTACCGCCCAAACGCTCTCTTTTTTGGCATGTGTTACTCCTTTGAAACATGTTGGCGATAACCTGTTTGAGTCCGTGTTCCCGTTAACAGGTCAAAGGATGTGAATGCTCATGAACACGAACTTTACCCGTCGCTCGTTCCTTGGTGCCACAGGCACTTCGGCAGCCGCCCTCTTCCTGGCCGCTTGTGGTGGAAGTGGCTCTGGCGGCGAGGCTGCTGGCGGCGGAGCCGATGCCGCTGCCGCTGCCGCTGGTGCCAGCATTAACGTAATGCTGTACACCAACGTCATGTCGCTCGACACCAACCTTGCCACCGACGGCGACTCCTTTGAGGTGATTGCAGACTGCATCGACGGTCTCACCCAGATGGATGCCGACGGCGCGGCCATCCCCGCGCTCGCGGAGAAGATCGACGTCTCGGACGACGGCAAGACGTATACCTTCACCCTGCGTGATGCCAAGTGGAGCAACGGCACGCCGGTGACGGCTAAGGACTTCGTGTTTGCATGGCGCCGCATCTGCCAGGAGGCGGGCGAGTACGCCTACATGATGGACGAGATCGCCAACATCAAGGGCGCCGCAGCCATCGTTTCCGGCGACGAGAAGGATACCACGACGCTGGGCGTTACCGCCAAGGACGACAAGACGCTCGTGGTCGAGCTCGACGTCCCCGTGCCCTTCTTCGAGTCGCTCATGTACTTCCCCACGTTCTATCCCATCAACGAGGAGTTCTACACGAGCCTGGGCGACGGCGCCTATGGCACCAGCCCCGAGACGTTCCTCTCCAACGGTGCATTCGTACTCTCCAACTACACCCCTGGCACGGCAAGCCTCTCCGTTACGAAGAACCCCGATTACTGGGATGCGCAGAACGTGAGCCTGGCAGGCATCAACTACCAGGTCGTCGGCTCCTCCGACAACGCCCTCACCGCCTTCAAGAGCAACTCGCTCGACATCGCCATGATCTCTGGCAACCAGGTCGCAAGTGCCGAGGGCGACGCCGACCTCAAGGACAAGCTCGAGGTCACCGGTGCTGGCTACATGTGGTACGTCACCTTCAGCCAGACCGAGAAGAACGCCGAGGGCGGCATGCTCGCAAACAAGAACCTGCGCCTTGCCATCACCAACGCCATCGACCGTCAGGCTCTGGTGGACAACTACGTTATGGACGGCTCGCTTCCCACCTACACCGCCGTTCCGCCTCAGTTTGCGGCGAGCGCCTCCACGGGCGAGGACTTCTCGGCCGATCAGAAGATGTTCTCTGAGTTCATTGGCTACGACGTGGAGAAGGCAAAGAAGTACTTTGAGGATGCCAAGAAGGAGCTCGGCAAGGACAGCTTCACCTTTACCATGATTTATGGCAACAACGAGGGCGACGAGGTCGAGAAGGTCGCTCAGGCCATCAAGGAGCAGGTGGAAGGCAACCTCTCTGGCATCACGCTCAACCTCCAGGGCATGACCAAGGCCGAGCGCCTGGACAAGATGCAGGAGGACAACTACGACGTCGCCCTCACCCGTTGGGGACCCGACTATGCCGACCCCATGACCTATCTGGGCATGTGGATTACCAACAACTCAAACAACTATGGCTTCTGGAGCAACGAGGAGTACGACAAGATCATCGCCGAGTGCACCACGGGCAAACTCGTAAGCGACTACGACGCTCGCTGGGCAGCGCTGTATGACGCCGAGACGCTCGTTATGCAGGAGGCAGTCATCGCTCCGCTTTACACCAAGGCAAACGCAAACCTCATCAACCCGCGCGTAAAGGGCGTCGAGTTCCACCCGGTCGCACTCAACCGCGTGTACAAGAACACGACCGTAGAGGCGTAATGTAGCTGTGAGGAAAAGGGTGGCCCCTTTCTCCCCAAGCGAGGAGGAAGGGGCTTCTCTTTTTTCAGCCGTTCGCCGCATGCCTTAGGAAGGAGTATCGCTTGGCTAAATACATTCTCAAGCGTGTGGGACTGGCGCTCCTAACGCTGTTCCTCATCATCTTTATCCTGTTTGTGCTCGTGCGCATTATGCCGGGAAATCCCTTCCCCTCCGAGCGCATGAGTGCCGAGCAGATCGCCAACAAGCGTGCAGAGATGGGCCTGGACGATCCCATCCTGGTGCAGTTTGGCCGCTATTTTGTCAACCTGCTGCATGGCGACTTTGGTAAGGGCACGTCGCTCTATTACGGGGCACCCATCAACACGGTGCTCTCCACGTGCATTGCCAACTCGTTCCGCATTGGTGGCATCGCCATTCTTGAGGGAACAGCCATTGGTTTGCTCTTGGGCATAACTGCGGCGTTGAACAAAGGGAAGTTCTTGGATAGCTTTTGCACCGTGTTCTCCATCTTGGGCGTGTGCGTGCCTGGCTATGTGTTCCTCATCTTCCTTCAGTACTTCTTTGCCTACAAGATCCCGTTCTTCCCGTACTTCTTTGATCCCAACCGGTTTATGTTCTCGTCGGTGCTCCCGTCGCTCTCCTTGAGCCTGTTTACCATGTCGACCGTCGCACGCTTTACCCGCAACGAGATGGTTGAGGTCATGGACTCGGATTACGTGCGCCTGGCCGAGAGCAAGGGCATGACGGGGAGCCTGCTCGTGCGCAAGCACATTCTGCGCAATGCGCTCATTCCCATTGTTACGGTGCTGGCTCCGCTCATCGTCGACTTGCTTACGGGCGCCTTGGTCGTCGAGAAGATCTATGGCATCAACGGTATCGGCAAGCTCATGGTAGACGCCATTGCAGGCGAGGGCGTGGACTACAACTATGTGTTGGCCCTCGGCATTCTGTACTCGGCGCTCTACATTGGCATCATGTTGGTGGTCGACATCCTGTATGGCGTGCTCGACCCGCGCATTCGCGTTTCGTCAAGCGGGGAGGGTGACGCATAATGAGCCAGAATACCTACACGCCTGTTGCGGGCGACTTCACGCTCCTCACGAATCGCGACATCGAGACCGACAAGAACTTCGCCTCCCAAAGCTACTGGAAGGGCGTGGCCATAAGCTTCGTGCGCAATCGCCGCGCCATGGTCGGCCTGTTTCTTGTGTTGGCCATCATCCTCCTTGCAATCGTTGGCCCCATGGTGAGTCCCTTTGCGTACGACCAGATTATTCGAGACCCCAACAATGAGCAGGTAGTGGCCAAGGGCATCGCGCCTCCTGGCACCAACGAGGGGTCGTTTGCCGGGATGTTCTTCCTGTTTGGCACCGACGACCTGGGTCGCGACCTGTGGACGCGTACCTGGCAGGGCGCGCGCGTGTCGCTCATCATCGCGTTCGTGACCATCTTCATCGACATGATCATTGGCATGAGCTACGGCCTTATCTCCGGTTACTTTGGCGGTGCCGTGGACAACGTCATGCAGCGCATCGTGGAGATCGCAAACTCCGTGCCGCGCCTCGTCATCGTTTCGGTGCTTGCCATCTTCATGCCCAAAGGCATGGGTTTGGTAATCGTGGCGCTGCTCCTTACGGAGTGGATCGGCATGAGCAAGATCGCCCGCGCCGAGATGCTCAAGCTCAAGGAGCAGGAATACGTCTTGGCCAGTAGGACGCTCGGCGCCAAGAGCCTGCACATTATCTTTAAGCAGATTCTGCCCAACACCATTGGCCCCATCATTACGCAGATGATGTTCTCCATCCCCACCGCCATCTTCACCGAGGCGTTCCTCTCGTTCGTTGGCGTGGGCATCATGCTGCCGCAATGCTCCATTGGCTCGCTCATCTCGACGGGCTTTAACAACATCACCACGCTTCCGTACCAAATCCTTTCGCCCATTGCCGTCTTGGCGCTGCAGATGCTGGGATTCAACTTCATTGGCGATGGATTCCGCGAGGCGCTGGCGCCCAAGCTGGAAGACATGTAAGGAGGCCTTGCCATGGGTATGAAGAACGACAAGACCATCCTGCAAATAACCGACTTGGACATCTCGTTCAAAACCAACGCAGGTGTTATCCACGCCATTCGCGGCGTGAACATCGACTTGCAAAAGGGCGAGACGGTGGCGATCGTGGGCGAGTCCGGCTCGGGCAAGTCGGTGACCATGAAGGCGGCCGTGGGGCTGCTGGACGCCAACGCCACCGTCAATTCGGGCGAGATACTGTATCGCTACGTGGACGACGCGGGATCCGAGCAAATCGTCGACTTGCTCAAGATGCCCAAGAAGCAACTGCGCAACACCATCAACGGCAGTCACATCGCCATGGTGTTCCAGGACCCCATGACCAGCCTGGATCCCACCATGACCATTGGGAAGCAGATCATGGAGGGCATACTGCTCCACAAGAAGGTGGACAAGCAGGCCGCTTGGAACCGCGCGCTTGAGCTGCTCGAGCTCGTGGGCATTACGCATGCCGAGGCGCGCATGAAGAACTACCCTCACCAGCTCTCGGGCGGCATGCGTCAGCGCGTGGTAATCGCCATTGCGCTTGCGTCCGACCCAGACATCCTCATCTGCGACGAGCCGACCACCGCCTTGGACGTAACCATCCAGGCGCGCATCCTCGAGCTCATCAAGGACATCCAGGCACGACTCAAGCTCTCCGTAATCTACATTACGCACGACTTGGGCGTCGTGGCCAAGGTGGCAGACTACGTGAACGTTATGTATGCGGGAAAGATTATTGAGGTGGGCAACGTAAACGAGATTTTCTATGAGCCCAAGCATCCGTATACCTGGGGACTCTTGGCGGCCATGCCCGACCTCGAGACCGAAGACGACCGCCTGGTGTCCATTCCCGGCAGTCCACCCAACCTTCTCCACGAACCGGTGGGTGACGCGTTTGCACCGCGTAACGCCTTTGCGTTGGCTATCGACGAGAAGGCAGAGCCGCCCATGTTCCAAGTGAGCGAAACGCATTTTGCGGCGACGTGGCTGCTGCATCCCGATGCGCCAAAGGTGGAGATGCCCGTTGAGCTCAAGCATCGCATTGAGCGTGCACAAAAGGAAGCGGAGGCCTACCTATGAGCGAACCCCTGCTGAAGGTACAGAACCTCTCACAGCACTTCAAGGTCTCTCGCACGTTTACGGTCAAGGCCGTCAACGGCGTGTCGTTTAACATCTATCCCGGCGAGACGTATGGCCTGGTGGGGGAGAGCGGATCGGGCAAGACGACCATTGGTCGCTCCATCATCCGCCTGTACAACCCCACGTCGGGAAGCGTGCAGTTCCAAGGCAAGGAGATCGCGGGCAAGCTGGACCGCGGCACCGAGGAGATGCTTCGCCGCGACATGCAGATGATCTTCCAGGACCCCATGAGCAGTCTCAACCCTCGCAAGAAGGTGGGCAACATCATAGGGGAGGGCCTGGACATCCATCACGTGTACTCGTCCACGTCCGAGCGAGACGACGCCATAGCCGAGATGCTCAACAAGGTGGGACTCTCGCAGAGCCATGCCGAACGCTATCCGCACCAGTTTAGTGGCGGCCAGCGCCAGCGCGTGGGCATTGCGCGTGCGCTCATTATGAACCCCAAGCTCATCATTGCCGACGAGTGCATCTCGGCGCTTGACGTGTCCATTCAGGCGCAGGTGGTCAACCTCATGAAGGACATTCAGGACGAGACCGGGTGCGCCTACCTCTTCATTGCTCACGACCTTTCCATGGTGAAGTACATCTCGGATCGCATTGGCGTGCTTCATCTGGGCTACATGGTGGAGACGGGCACTGCCGAGGAGATCTTTACGAATCCGGTCCACCCGTACACCAAGAGCTTGCTCTCTGCCGTGCCTTTGCCCAACCCCGAGGTGGAGAAGCGGCGTCATCCCGTGGCGTACGACCGCGACAAGGAGGGCGTGGACTACGCCGCAGGAACCGAGCGTCAGCTTGAGGGAACGCATCGCGTGTTGGCGACCGACGAGGAATTCGCGCGCTGGACTGCCTAACGTGTAACCAAAGAGGGACAGTCCCTCTTTGGTTAGGGTTGTCTTGGACATATTTGGCGGTGACAAAAAAAGTTCTTGCATTGGTGTGCCGCAGTGTGCTAATGTATCCCTTGCCGAAAGGCATTGACAAGTCGGAGTGGCGGAATTGGCAGACGCGCTAGCTTGAGGTGCTAGTGACTAACTACACGGTCGTGCGGGTTCAAGTCCCGCCTCCGACACCAAAAAAGATGCCCCAGTCCTTACGGACTGGGGTTTTTCTTTACGATTCATGCTTCGTGGCGACCGCGGGCGGCCCTTGCCGGGATGGCGACCGCTGCGGGCGGCCCTTGCCGGGATGGCGACCGCTGCGGGTGGTTCGACCCGCATCGGTCGCGAATCGGGCAGGCCGGACCCGCAGCGGTCGCGAAGCCAGCCAGCCGGACCCGCAGCGGTGGCGATTTGGTCAACGGTCTTGGGGATCGTGCCAAAGGAGGCCTTGTCATACGTTTTGCCAGAGACCGAACGGGTCCCTACGGGGCCCGTTTTTTTGTATATGCTTAGCGTATGCGTTATCCATGGCCCTGCACAAGAAGGAGGTTCGCATGATTGACCAACTTACGGTGTTTCTTCCCAACGAGCCCGGCAGGCTTGCGGGCATGGCAAGCGTCCTTGGAGAAGCGGGAATCCAAATGCATGCGCTCATGGTTGCCGACACGGCGGACTTTGGCATCGTGCGCATCATCTGCGATACGCCCAAGGCTGCCTCTAAGGCGCTCGAGAATGCAGGGTATAGGGCGGCGACCACGCAAGTGCTGGCGGTGGAGGTGGACAACGTCCCAGGAGGACTGGCAAAGGTCCTCCACAAGCTCGCGGCCGTGCGGCTCAACGTAGAGTATGCGTATTGCGCCTCCATTGGCACACGCACCGTGGATGTGCTCAAGGTTACCGGCCATCCCGTGGGAGCCAAGCTCGTGCAGGCTGGTTTGGACGACCTTGAGCCATACGAGGTATACGAGCCAGACGCGGAATAGGGCATATGTCGGAAGAAATAGTTCCCAACGGCGTCGCGAGCCTGGGTGAGCGCGGCATAGCGGCATCCTTCACCGCGTTGCTCTCGGTGACCACCGACGCCGTGCTCATATTTGACGGTAATGGATTGGTGCTCCTGGCCAACGAAGAGGCCAGCAAGGTCTTTGGCACTCGATCCGAGGGCCTGGTAGGCACCGACGTGCGGCTTCTGTTCGTGCCCGCCGCCACGGTCGACGCCTGCGAGGGGCCCGTAACGGAGTCGCTGCCCTTTGCGCTCGATGGCAGCACCACGTCCATTTCCCTGCCCGCGGGCGGAACCTCCACTGGCGTGCTGTTCGTGCGCTGCATGCCACTGCGGCTGTCGTTTGCCGCCTATCTGCTCGTTGCCCATTGCGGGGGAGGCGAGACGGGCGACGGGGAGCGCGAGCGATTGTTTGAGGAGCTCTCACGCTCCAACAGGCGGCTCTCTGGCACGTTGCGCATCGTTTTGGGTACGCTGGACTCGTTGGACGTGGGAACGCTCTTCAGCCGCGTGCTTGAGGAGATAACCGAGACCATGGATGCGTGGGCGACGCTTGCCTACGTTGCCGAAAGCACGGGCTATCGCGTGCGTGGCAAGACGAAGGCCTTGGAGGATGCGCCGCTGCCTGCGTTTATGCCCAACAATCACCAGCTCGTTGAGCTTGCCGCTCGCGAGGGGTCTGCGGTGAGGTTGCGTGTTGCGCCACCAACGCGCGAGGAGCTCAGACGTGGTGACCTTGCGACGCGAAGCGTCGTGCTCGAGCAAACGGGCACGGCAATAGAGGTGGCTACGGAGCAGCTGCCGCCGTTTCCCAGCTTCGTCCTGGTTCCCGTGTGGTTTGGCGAGAGCATGATCGCCCTTCTTGAGGTGGGGTGGCGTCACGCGCACAAGCTGCGTGACGACGACACGCGACTCTTGGACGCGGTGTCTGAGTATCTCTCGGTGCAGCTTGCGGGTGCGTTCGCGGCAATGCGCGCCCAGCATGCCGACCAGATGGCCGCTTTGGGAACCTCGCTGCGCGAGCGGCTGCTTACGATTGGCGAGCTTACGCGCGAGACGGTAATGCCGCTCCTCGAAGACGCGGCCGAGGGGTTGTTCGCAGAGCTCATCCCCCTCGAAGGCAACCAGTATCAACCGGTGACCATGGGGATGTTTCCCGAGGCGGGCTCGCTCAACGTGCCGGTGGACATGACGGCGCTGGTAAACGATGCGCAGGTTCCTCGAGTCGCGCGTACCTCCGAGTTCGAGGGCCTCGAGTCGTGGCTTGCGAACCACACGCACGCGAATCGTGGGCTCTTGGTGGCGCTCGGCATGCTCGACGAGGTGCCGTATGGCTTCCTGCTGCTTCGCGACGAGGAGGACGAGCCGTTCGAGGACGTGGACATATCGTTCGTGCGCCGCTTTGCCGAGGACATTCGAGAGGTTCTTGCCGGAACGCGCGCTCGTGCGCGGGACAAGCACATTGCAGAGGCGTTGCAGCGAGGCATGCGCAACGAGCTCCAACACGTGGACGGTCTCTTGGCGCAGAGTCGCTATTTCTCTGCGACCGAGGCGGCGTTCGTTGGCGGGGACTTCTTTGACCTTATCCGCCTTCCTCAGGGGCGGGCGTGCATAATCATGGGCGACGTGTCGGGCAAAGGCGTTGAGGCGGCGTCGGTTTCGTCGGCGGTAAAGACCGCGTTAGGCGCGTACTCGTGGGAGGGGCTCAGTCCCGCACGCATGGTGAGGCTGCTCAACGACTTCTTGCTGGGGTTCTCGCGCATAGAGACGTTCGCCACCATGTTCGTGGGCATGGTGGACGTGAACACCGGCGAGCTTGTGTACTGCTCTGCTGGCCATCCGCCTGCGCTGCTGGTGCGTGCCAGCTCCGGTGAGTTGGTTATGCTGGGCGTTCAGTCCGGCGTGGTGGGCGCCTTTGAGGACATGGTGTACCAGGACGGTTACGCCACGCTACAATCGGGCGACATGCTGTTGCTCTACACCGACGGCGTAACCGAAGCGCGCAATCGCGACGGCGCCTTCTTTGGTGAGGATGGCTTGCGACAGATGGTCTCGCGCGAGGCGCAACTTGGCTTTGAGGGGCTTTGCGACAGGCTCATCGAGTCCCTGAGGGGCTTTGCCGGGCATGCCTTGGACGACGACGTGGCCTTGGTCGCGCTGCAGCTCAACACCGAGGATGCCAACGCATAGGGGCTTTTGTCGCTCGGTCACCCATCGCGTGTCTAAACCAAGACCCAGTTGGGAATAAGGCAGATATGTCTCACGAACCCAACATAGTGCTTGTGCCGCTTGCCGGCGACCTATCGGTGCGTACCGCGTCGGCCCTCAAGCGCACTCTCGCAAGCCTTTTGCGTAGCGGTGCGCCGAGGATCGTGCTGGACATGGCCGACGTGCCCTATGTGGACTCTACGTGCATGGCAGTGATCTTTGGTGCCGTTCGTGCCATGCGGTCCAAAGGTGGCCTGCTCTCCCTTACCAACGTAAAGCCTGCGGTTTTGCGTGCGCTCAGGATTGCGCGCTTGGTTGACTATGCGTCCGTGAGCGTTGCAGGCGCGCATCGTGAGGTCCCAGAACTCGACGTGTCCACGCTGCCCCTCTGGCGTACGACGCTGCCCGTGGACGCGGATGGACTGCAGACGGCGCGCGTGCGCATAGAGGAACTTGCGAGTCGGCTGCCGTTTTCGCAGGACGCGATCTTTGACCTCACGCTTGCGGCGGGGGAGGCGCTGGGGAATGCGGCTGACCACACCTGCGGGGAGGGGATTCTTGCTACCGTGAGCGCCTACCGTGATCGCATGATCATTGAGGTGGCCGATTGTGGGCGCGGATTCGATCCCAACGTACAGGGAATAGGCGAGACCAACGAGGATGCCGAGCGCGGTCGCGGTATCAAGCTCATGCGGCTCTTGGTTGACTCGGTTACCATTCTGCCGCGTCCTGCGGGCAACGGAATGGTGGTACGGCTCGTCAAGCTTGTGTGACCACCGTCTGCCACCAGCAACGGTTGCGGGTGGCTCAACGGGTGGCCTTGCGTACAGTAACTACGCACAATGGACTTTGTTGTGCGTAGTTTTGGCCGGAGGTGAGACAAACTCCCAGTTGGCCAGAGTGGGTAAACCTCGAATTACGCACAATAAAACCTATTGTGCGTAATTCTCACGAGAGTCGACCACCAGTAAGAGTCGATCACCAGCAACGGTTGCGGGTGGCAGAGCGCCTGGAAGGTGCGTGGCGGGACCGCAAGAATGGCGCGGCAAAACTTTTTTTAAAAAAGTGCTTGCATTGGAGGGGACAGTTGCGTATAGTAATTCCTGCGACGCGGGCTTAGCGCAGTTGGTAGCGCGCAACCTTGCCAAGGTTGAGGTCGCGGGTTCGAACCCCGTAGCCCGCTCCATGTATTCTCCGGCCGGTTTCTTAATCGGCCTTTTTAATACATGGCGAAGTGGCCAAGTGGTAAGGCAGAGGCCTGCAAAGCCTTTATCCCCGGTTCGAATCCGGGCTTCGCCTCCAGCGTATGTGGGGCCAGACGCCATATGGTGTCTGGCCTTTTTGCTATGAGAGACAGAGAAGGTCGGGCACATGCAAGCTCGTAAGCGTGAAGTGTATCTTGATCATGCAGCGGCGACGCCTTTGGCCCCAGAGGTGTGGGAGGCTATGGAGCCATACCTTCGGGAGCGTTTCCATAACCCCTCCGCTCCGTATGCGCCGGCACGCCGCGTTCACGCAGACCTCGAGCAGGCGCGTGCGAAGGTGGCAGAACTCATTGGGGCACGTCCAGACAACGTGACGTTTACGGCAGGCGCGACCGAGGCGAACAACCTCGCAATCGCCTCGCGCGGCGGGCATGCGGTCGTGAGCAACATTGAGCATGAGAGCGTGCTCGCCTGCGTTCACGGGCGTGGGGCAACCCTGGTGGCCGCTCAACCGTCCGGTTTGATAGATCCGCAGGCCGTTCTCTCGGCTCTAAAGCCTAACACGGAGCTCGTGAGCATTGCCTTGGCAAACGGCGAAGTCGGCGCCATTCAGCCCATGCGTGCCATAGCGCGCGCGGTTGACGGCGAGCGCATGCGCAGGCTTGAGGACCGCGACGCAACGCCGCTGCTCCTCCATACCGATGCCTCTCAGGCGGCCGGGTACACCTCCCTTAACGTGTCCACGCTGGGCGTGGACCTCATGACGCTGTCTGCAGCCAAGATCTATGGTCCCAAGCAGATGGGAATCCTGTGGCATGCGGATGGCGTGGCTTTGCGGCCAATCGTGCAGGGCGGTGGCCAAGAGGGGGGATTGCGCTCGGGCACCGAGAACGTCGCGGCCGCCGTCGGCATGGCGCGTGCGCTCGAACTGGCCGAGTCCATGCGCACGGAAGAGACGCGCCGCCTGCGTGGACTGAGCCGAGCGTTGCGCGCGAAGCTGCACGATGCCCTGCCCTTTGCCGTATTTGCCGGTCCCGCCAAGGAGGGCGACCGACTTCCCGGCCTCGTGCACGTAAGCTTTCCCGGTGTGGAGGCGCGCCGCTTGGTGGTGTTGCTCGAGCGTGAGGGCGTCTATGTGGGAACGGGGAGTGCCTGCGCTGCGAGCCGCATGCGCGTGAGTCATGTGTTGAGCGCGTTGGGCATGCCGGAGGACGTGGCGCGTGGTAGTCTGCGCATTACGATGGGACGGGCGACCACGCAAGAGGACGTTGACTATGCGTTGGCGGCCATCGTGGCAAGCGTGAGGAGCGAGCTTGCCAGAACAGGGCGTACGGAGCGCTAGAAGGGGGCACGGCGATGGCAGAGCGCGTAATTGTGGGCATGAGCGGCGGCGTTGACTCCGCGCTTGCTGCGGCATTGCTGGTTGAGCAGGGCTACGACGTGCTTGCGGTCTACATGCGCAACTGGTCTGAGGATCTGCCAGGGTTCAGATGCCGTTGGGCGGACGACCTTGCGGATGCGGAACGGGTTGCCGTGACGCTTGGCATCGACTTGGAAGTGTGGGACTGCGAGCGTGAGTACCGCAAGACCGTGGTGGATTACTTGGTGGACGCCTATGCACGTGGCTACACGCCCAATCCCGACGTTATGTGCAACCAAACCGTCAAGTTTGGCACGTTTGCCCAACGGGCCTTCGCCCAAGGTGCCGACTATGTTTCCACGGGCCACTATGCACGCGTGGGGCAAGACGCGCAGGGCAACGTGCTGCTGCAACGCGCCGCAAACGAACACAAGGACCAAACCTACTTCCTTTGGCGCGTGCCTGCGTCCATGTTTGCCAAGACGCTCTTCCCCTTGAGCGAGATACCCACCAAGGAACAGGTGCGCGAGATGTGCGCGGAGCGTGGCTTGGGCATCGAGCACAAGCCCGACTCAGACGGCATATGCTTCGTGGGACCCGTGGGACTGCGCACGTTCCTGCTCAACGAGCTGGAACGACGTGCGGGAGACGTCGTGAGCTGGGAAACGGGAGAGGTGCTCGGAAGGCACGATGGGGCATTCCTGTTTACGGTGGGGCAGAGAAGAGGCCTCAACCTCGGTGGTGGTCCGGCACGATACGTCGTGGGCACCGATGTTGCGCGCAATGTGGTGTATGTGACATCCAACCGCGATTGTCCGGGCCTGTGGACCCGCGAGTACGTGCTCGAGGACGTTTGCTGGATAGGCGGCGAACAACCGGCCGCGGGCACGTATGCCGTGCGTACGCGCCATACGGGCACGCTGAGGAAGGCACAGCTCCTCACGGATGAGCCTGGTGTGGTGCGCATACGTTTTGACGAGCCGGTGCGTACCGTCGCGCCCGGTCAGTCGGCGGTTCTGTATGACGGAATCACTTGTGTGGGTGGTGGCGTGGTTGCCAAATGGGACCTGTTGCACAAGGAGGCTTGTGCACAATGAGCAAACCGGAGCTGAGCCATAGGGACTATGCGCGCATGGCGGCGCAACCTCTCGTCGAACTTGAGCGCGAGTGCACGGTAGAGGCATTTCGTGCTCATGGACCGGGAGGTCAAGGCGTAAACACCACCGACTCCGCTGTTAGAATGGTGCATGAGCCCACGGGCATTGTGGTGGTGAGCCGAGAGTCCAGGAGCCAGTACCGGAATCGTCAGCTTTGTCTGCAAAAGATACGGGTCGAGCTGGAGTCTCGCGCCATACCGCCG